>JBFYSV010000198.1:0-62961 GCA_041301185.1 Anaerolineae bacterium | reverse complement strand
CCTACTGCTTCGTTCTTACCCTCCCTCCGGGCCGAGCTATGCTGGGTCAACCCCCATTTTCCCCCCTTGGGGCTGCTATACTTCAGCTACTGCTTCGATCCCCCCTGGATTTGCCATTATAATTGCCTATATCAAGCCGAACGCAGTTCTGCAAACAAACCAACAACCTGGTTTTAACCATTCAAGTTCTCGTAAGTAAAGTTTTTAGCTTGATCAAGCATCATGTGCTTGGTTAAGCATCAAATGAAACTATACAGGAGATCATATGACCAATTCATACCTTTTCCGAATGAGTAGCGTGATCGCCGGCTTGCTTCTGGTCTTGGCGCTGGCAGCCTGTGCTGCTCCTGCTGCTCCAACAACAGAAGCTACCAGCCTCAATTTGACGGATACGACTTGGAAACTGGAGTCGGTGAATAATGTCCCTGCTTCCAGCGATCAAGAGGCGATATTGTTTTTCAGCGGTCAGGGAGGGGTGTTGGGTTTCACCGGCTGCAATATTGTCAATGGCAATTACCAGACCTCGGGCAGTAGTGTGGATATAACCGTCAATGTTGTAACCTCTTTCACCTGTCCCGAGGCTCTGACAGTCCAGGAAGAGGCTCTCGTGCAGACCATTACGAAGGCATCTAGCGCCCAGATGGCCGCGGAGAAGTTGACCCTTAGCAATCCGGATGACAGCCTGACGGCGGTATTTTCCTTGATGCCGCCGATCGGGATCTCAGGCACTTCCTGGAAATTGAGTGCCTTCAATAACGGACAGGGTGCTTTTGTTACCGTACTGGAAGGCACCGAGATCAGCGCCAATTTCGGCGAGGATGGCAGCCTGTCTGGATCAGCCGGCTGCAATAATTACACCACGCAGTATGAGGTAGATGGCAGCTCAATTACGATTGGCATGGCTGCTTCTACCATGATGATGTGTTCAGATCCCGCAGGGATCATGGAACAGGAGGCACAGTACCTGGCTTCATTACCTAAGGCAACCAAGTTCGTCAGCCTGGGTGTAATTCTTTATCTGGCAGATGACCAGTACCTCCCGGTAGCCTATTACCTGTCAGCGCAGCCGTAATCTTGCATGATCATCTCTTTTCCAGATCCTGGAAGAGAGAGTAAGCAACAATTCTATCGATCATCCCAGTACCTGTTCGCATTTCTTTGCGGACAGGTACTTTCACTTTCTGCCGGTGAGAGTAAAATAGAATTGTATGCCTACCAACCTGCCGCCCGATTATTTCCGGGTTGAAAAGCGCTTGCGTGAGGCCGAATCCCCGGCTGAGAAGATCGCTCTGCTGGAGGAAATGATTAGCATCGTCCCCAAGCATAAAGGGACCGATAAACTGCGCGCCGACCTTCGCCGCCAGCTATCCAGGCTGAGGGAAGAAGCGCAAACGCATAAAAAGCACGGCACGCACCAATCGGCTTTCCATATCGAGCGGGAAGGCGCTGGACAGGTAGTGCTGATCGGACCGACCAATGTCGGCAAATCGGCGCTGGTGGTCTCCTTGACCAATGCCACCCCAGAGGTTTCTGAGGCACCCTACACCACCTGGAAGCCCACCCCAGGCATGATGCTGGTGGAGAACATCCAGATCCAGCTGGTTGATACCCCGCCTTTGGACAGGGATTTTGTGGAACCGGGATTGTTTGATCTGATCCGCCGGGCTGATCTTACCCTGCTGATGCTCGACCTGCAGGCAGATCCGCTCCAGCAGATGGAGGATATGCTCACCTTGTTGGAAGAACACCATATCGCGCCCTTGCAGCACAAAGGAAACTATCCCGAAGGAACGCGCATGGCGTTCATTCCCGTCGTTATCCTGGTCAATAAGTGTGATGACGAGAGCATGGATGAACTGTTCGAGGTTTGTTGCGAGCTGCTGGAAGAAGAGTGGCAGATGCTGCCAGTCTCAGCAGTAACAGGCAGGAATTTAGAAACTTATAAACGCCTGGTTTATGAGAAGCTGGATATCATCCGGGTCTATGCCAAGCCTCCCGGAAAGGAGGCCGACCTGGAGAAGCCCTTTGCTCTGAAGAGAGGCAGCACCGTGATTGACCTGGCAGCCAAGATCCACCGCGATTTTTACGACAAACTGAAAACTGCCCGTGTGTGGGGGAGCACGATGTTCGACGGGCAGATGGTGCAGCGTGATTATGTGCTCCAGGACGGGGATATCGTCGAGCTGCGCACCTCATGATGGCGCGGTCAGAAAATTAAAGCCCCCGGGAGCAAGATTGCCATCAAGCTTGCCAAAGGGGGCTTTTGGGTGTTTATTGGGAAGTTATTTTCTTGTGTATTGAGCTAAAGTTGCGCCATCCGCATCTTTCAGGGTGAGCGAGTTTCCCTGCAACTGGTAGCTGGCAGCAGCCTGGATCGCGCTCAGGTAAGCTGCTTCCTGGTCCATAACACCTTCTGGCGTCTGGCACATCATGCGGGTGGTCGCTGCAGGGCTGATCTGGATCGATTTGCCATCCACAGAGTAGGTTGCAGTGTAGTTGTTGCACCCCGCGGACCCTGAAAGTTTTCCGTCCTCTCCGAATATTGCAGTGATTTCAGAGTCGGCGAGCACACTGACTACGGCTTGTTTGCCGTTATTGTAGGATAGGGCTATCCAGCTTGTGCCAGATAAGCTCACTTCTCCGGGCGTTTTGTAGACCAAGACGACCTTGCCATCCGAGTTAAGAATTTCCAGCGCATCTCCATCAATTCGATAGCTGCTGGCACTTGCCAGGGCTGCCTGGTACAGTTGGGCCTGTCCCATGATGGGTTCGGGGCATGCCATCAAAGTAGACATTCCAGGCTGGATGGTCAATTTGTTGCCGTCTAGCTCGAAAGAGGCGGAATAGCGGTTGCAGCCATCCGTGCCAGATACCCTGCCTTGCTCGAAGATGGCATCGACCTGGGTGGCGCTTAGCGCCACCTGGCTCTCGCCCTGTTGGTCGATCAAGCTTTGGAGCACCCAGTACGTTCCTTCCAGCGGGAAGGCAGGGGCGGCAGACCGGGAGGTGCAGGCGGTCAAGCCCACCGACAGGATCATGATCGAGCTGATCAATATGGGGAATAAATGGATGGTTTTCATTGTCTTTTTCTCCTTGATATTTGTGCTTGCACGTAGATGCGCTTGTATTCCTTGTGATACGAACGGAGTCAAGACGAATCGACCTCTCACCGGGTTCCTGCACAACGATTAATGATTGGTGAGTATCCTCCTGATCCCGGCATCAGATTGCCAAATGCCTGGTTGGCAGGGCTTGCCTGAAAAGAGAAGAACCTGATCGGCAGACATGGTCGATCAGGTTCCTACAGATTTTGGTATTCTCACCCGGATAATCCGGTGAAGACAGCGAGTAATTAATTATTCGACGGGCGCAGGCTCCAGAGCGGTTGCGGCCTCAGCCTCCGGTTTCGAGCGATCTTTCAGCACCATCCACACGGCTCCCATACCGAGCAGGGTGACCAGGATACCGATGATCCAGCCCAGGATGGGGATGGCATTCACCAGAACGTAAATGAATACGCCTAGCAATAGCGATAAGAACCGGTAGCGGACGGCGCGTGGCGCCAGCCGTTCCAGGATCCATTTACCGGCAAAATAAGCGACGATCACTTTGCTGATATAGGCGACAAAGATCCAGAAGATTGTGAATGCAATCCCCAGGCTGAAATACCCGAAGGACAAAGTTGCTAAACCTAATCCTGAAAGCGACAGGCTAAAGAATAATATGGCAAGGGGTAGGATCAACAATGCAAGAAGCAAGGCAGCGCTGAATCCAAACACCAGCACAACCAGCCCCCAGGCGGTCGCTGCCAGCGGAGCGGTGCGTACTTTCTCCGACCACTGCTCAAACCACCTGCGGAAGATGAGCATTGCCAGCCCGCCGATTGCCAGGAAGGTCACCAGGGCGCGCAGGCGGCCCAACAACCAGTCCACTACGCGCTCGGTATCAATTCCACTGGCTGGAGGGGTATCTTGTTCTTCAGGCGCAAGAACTATCAGAGAGGTATTTCCGGGGTTTGCCTGGCTGGCAAAATTTAGCTCGGAATAGTACTGCGGATGCTTCACAGATCTATAACCGGGATTTGACTGAAGGGCGGCAGGCAAAAGACGCATTGCAACCGGCGCAGGAGAGATGTTTGAGCTGCTCCTCAAAGGAAAAATATCTCGCAAGGTTTTGCCTTGAGTGGCTTGTAAGATCGCATTCACGATTTCGATCGGACCAATGATCGCTCGAGTGTCGCGCCCCACCTGCCCACCCAGCGTAGCTCCAAAGGTGAACGCAAGCAAGTCCCTGGAAATTGTAGAGCCGGGTAGTGTGATCAGCTGGGTACCGAGATAGTAGACGTCTCTGCCAATTGTTGCATCTTCGCCCAGTTCTAAGGTAAGCGAGGCTGCATAGATACTCCCCGCTACAGCCCCGTTAACGGTTATCACCTGCCCCCCGGTGACCAGGCTGCCGCTGACATCGCCGTTAACGGTCACATTTGATCCCACGGCGATCACGTCCCCGTCAACATTGCCGTTGATGGTCACATTATTTCCCACCAGAATGACATTATTCTCAACTGTCCGCCCCGCAGGAATCGAATCGCCATAGATGATGCCCTGGGCGTTGCCGTTGGGGACGAAAATCAAGGTGACCAGAACCACCAGGAGGATTGCTCCAGAGACGACTTTCAAAGTTTTATTTTTCATGCTTGTACTCCTGTATTTCCACGCCGATATATTGCGTCTGCGTTGCTGCCCGCCAGCATCTGGAGAAGAAATAAATGGATTTGTTAATGATTCTACAAGATTAACCAAGTATGTGCAATAAATTTCTAACACCGGATTTATGCGTTCACTGGTATCTCGATAATTACTCCAGTAGCTTTGCATTGGGCATAGTGGTGGATCAAAAAATGCGCCTCTTGTGAACGGCGCATTTTCTCCTCTATCGGGAACTGGATTGGTTTAGAAATGATAGGCGATCGGCTCTGCGGTCAGCTTACATCAAAGGCGTCTTTGACCCCAGGCAGCATGACATAGATCAGGATGATGGCGTTGACGATGAAGCTCAGGCTGACATCCGACCACTCGCCTTGGCCCAGCATAACGGTGAAATCCAGGATCAGGTTGAAAACCGTGATCACTGCCAGGAACAGCCAGGCCTGCTTATCCACCTTCAGGAGCATCTGCACCAGCCAAACGTAGACCCAGACCATCAGAGCCCACATCAGGAAGGACCAGAAGCTGAAGGCGTGCACCTGGAAGGGACCGATGACAAAGGGGAAAATTCCTAGCGCCTGCAAAGCGTGTATGGCTGCCAGGACTGCCGCCACTCCAGCCAGCACTGCCAAGATTGTGACACCAACGGGACGTTTTTTAGCCATTTTGAATTTCCTTTCTTTTTCCTGTTTTTTGGATGTTTGGTTTGCAAGCCAATTGATTTAACTTGCTTTTGCCATGATAGTAGAACACCCAATGGTATTACTCGTTGCGCAAAACCTCTATCTGGTTGGTTGCGGTTCGTGAGATTCGACGAGCTTCTCGGCGCGTTCGGCGACTTTGCGGATCATTCCACTGAAGATGAGCGAGTGGAATGGATAAAGCAGGTACCAGTAGAGTAGACCAGAAAGACCTTTGGGTGCAAAAAAAGCAGTCTGAGAGAGCAGGGATTGACCCTGGTTTTGCTCTTGCACCTGGAACTGCAACCAGGCACTCCCGGGCACTTTCATCTCGGCCCGCAAACGCAGTAAGTGGTCGGGTTCCACCGCCTCAACTCGCCAGAAATCCAGGGCGTCGCCAACCCGCACCTCATCCGGGTCGCGCCGGCCGCGGCGAAGCCCAACCCCACCCACCAGGCGGTCCATAGCGCCGCGAATCTCCCATGCCCAATTCATATACAACCAGCCGTGCCTGCCGCCCAGGCCGCTGAAGGCGCGGTAGACCTCGTGCACTGGAGCTGTAACGACCAGCTGGCGTTTTTCCAGGATCATGCCCTCAATGGTCGCCAGGACAACCGGTGGTAGATCCCCCTGGCTGGTCACCAGGGCGTCGCTCCAGGTGGTTTCAACATTGCCGGCATCCAATTGTTCCAAGGCCAGCTCGACGGCGCGCTGGTAATCCATGGGCTGGATGTGGGGGAACAAGCGCCGGGCTAAATCACTGCGGACGATATTTTCGTTGCGCAGACCCTGGATCAGGGGCTGCGCAATGGAGGCCGGCACTGGGGTTACCAGGTGCACCCAATAGGACGAAAGGCGCGGCGTGAGCACGGGGACAGGGATCATCCAGCGCTTCAGACCGCGTGCCTGGGCGTAACCCGTCATCATCTCACCGTAGGTGACCACCTGCGCCCCACCGATCTCGATGATCTGCCCGCTGCTTTCGGGTGTCTCCAGGGCAGCCAGCAGGTAATCCAGCACATTATGGATTGAAATCGGCTGTGTACGGGTGTAGACCCAGCGCGGGCAGATCATGGCTGGCAGACGCTCGGTGAGGTAGCGAATCATTTCGAATGAGAGGCTACCGGAGCCAACGATCACCGCTGCCCGGAACTCGGTAACCGGCACCCCCGCCTCGCGCAGGGCGTCGCCGGTTTCCTGTCGCGAGCGCAGATGCTCAGATAACTCAGCATCTGGATCGCCGAGACCTCCCAGGTAAATCAGGCGCTGCACGCCAGCCTGGCGAGCGGCAATGGCAATATTGCGCGCCGCGCGTAAGTCGCGCTGGTGAAAATCCTCGCCGCCCATCATGCTATGGATTAAATAATAGGCTGCGGAGACACCCTCTAATGCTGTCGGCAGCGTTTCGGGGTGCAAGACATCCCCGACTGCTACCTGAACGCGCTCAATCCAGGGGCGTCCTTGCAGTCGCTGCGGGTCTCGCACCAGTACTCGCACGCGGTAGCCATTTTCCAGCAGGCGGCTTACCAGGCGCCCACCGATATAGCCAGTGGCGCCGGTTGCCAGGATTAGTGGCGGCTCGCTTGTTAAGTCGGTTTTCATATCACCACGCGTTTCTTGAGTTTCATTATAAAGGGAACATTCTCTCAACGATCTGTCAAACAGAAGACGTGTACCTCGCCTGGTCCGTGCACTCCTACGGTGAGGGTCATCTCGATATCGGCAGTGCGTGACGGTCCGCTGATCAATGTGGCTGCCGTCGCCCGGCGGATGGCAGGAATTTTCAGCGCTTCGGCCATGCCTGGATAGATCTGGCTGGCAGGCAGGACGGCCAGGTGAATCGCCGGCACCAGCGAGGCGGATAGCGGGTGCTCTGGCGCGCCGATCAGCACCAACGTGCCCGTTTCGGCAATCGCCGCCTGTGCGCCGGTTAACCCGACCTGGGTGGAGGCATCCCACTGCGTAACAACCTCGATACCCTGGGCGCGCAGTTCATCGATCAGTCCATCGGGAAGCCAGGCAGCCTGCCAGGTTTGCAGGCGGGTGATATCTCGCTGGCGCAGGAAGTCCAGGATAAGCTGGCTGAGCTGGGTGGATCGGCAAGCCTGGTAATTGCCGCCAAGCGCGAGCAGCTCGGCAGTGAATCGATCCAGCAGGGAGGCATCCGGCGGTTTCTGCTGAACTGGGGTCTCAACGGGAGAGTCGGCTGCCTGCTTGCCCTCATTCCCGGTGATTGGGTTTTGTTGCTGCTCCGCCTGGCGATCTGCCCAGCGGTCCCGGAATGGCTTGGCAGCCGGTCGGGGGAAATCTTTGGAGTATCCCCAGCCGGTCACAGCGGGCAGACGAATCCACGGCTGGACCGGAGCAATAACCCGGCTGAAGACCCCCGCCAATCGCTGCGCGTTCGCAAAACGCCACGGAGAGGTGGCAATCCAGGTGAAAAACTGCAATCCCATCCGCAGGTAGGCGGGCGCATTGGGTTTTGCTGCCGGCTGAGCGTCCTGTGGGCCTGGGGCTTCAATCTTGCCCGCCCGGATGCGCAGCAACAGCTTGGGCAGGTCGATATCCACCGGGCAGGCCTCTTTGCACGCCCCGCACAGGCTGCTGGCTCGCGCCAGGTGACCGAACTCGGATTGCCCGAACAATGCCGGAGAAAGCACCGAGCCGATTGGTCCGGGGTAGATGCTGCCCTGCCCGTGAATGCCTACATAAGCATGACCGCCGATCTCGCGAAACACGGGGCAGGCGTTCAGACAACTCCCGCAACGTATGCAGTAGAGCGCCTCCGCCAGATGCGATTGGCTGATTGCTCGCCGCCCGTTATCCACCAGTACGATATGCCGCTCCAGGGGGCCGTCCCGCTGAGCAGCGTTGGCTGGTGGAGGGGAAGGGCCGTTCAGCAGGCTGACATACACAGAGAGTTTTTGCCCGGTGGCATGACGGGGCAGGAGATACAGCATCAGCGCCAGGTCATCCAGGGTAGGCACGAGCCGCTCGATGCCCATCAAGGCAATGTGCACCGGCGGCAGGGTGACCACCATCCGCCCGTTGCCCTCGTTGGTCACCAGGCTGATGGTGCCGGTCTCTGCGACGCCGAAATTTACCCCGGATATGCCAATCTCTGCATCCAGGAACACCTGGCGCAACTCCCGGCGGGCGGCGCTGGTCATGGTGGGGATATCATCCGTATAGGGCAGGCCGAGCTTTTCCTCAAAGGTGCGACCGACGTCTTCCTTGCGCAGGTGAACGGCAGGGGTGATGATATGGGCTGGCAGCTCCTTGCGCAGCTGGACGATATACTCTCCCAGGTCGGTCTCCACCGGCTGAATCCCTGCCGCTTCCAGGACGTGGTTTAGATGGATCTCTTCGCTCAGCATCGATTTCGCCTTGGCAACCAGGCGCGCTCCTTTGCGCTGGGCGATCTCAAGCACGATCTGGGCAGCTTCTTCTCCATTGGCAGCGTGGTGGATGATCATGCCGTTGGCAAATGCCTGGCGGGCGAATTGCTCCAGGTAGCGATCGAGATTGGCGATCACATCCGCGCGCACCGCATGGGCGCGCTTGCGGAGCACCTGGATATCTTCTGGAAGCGACGGGTAGCTGGACAGGCGCACCTCCCGGCGGCGGGTGGCGTTGTTATCCAGGGCAATTTGCAAATTAGGGTTTTCCAGCGCCTTGTGGATATGGGACTTGAATTGATCAGGCATAGGTAAGTCCGGGTCTCAGGTAGTGGGGGACGGTGTCCTGGAAATAAGTTCACCAGCCCGTATAAGATTACGTGCTGCCCAGGATATCGGCGATGTGCAGCGCCTTTTGAGGCATCTTTTTGCGGTGCAAGCCGCCGTTGATGTTGGTGATGCAACCGGCGTCGCAGGAGACAACCACCGGCGCCTGGCTGTCTTCAAGATTGGCTAGTTTGCGCTCCAGCATGGCCGCGGAAATCTCGCCGTGTTCAACCGAGAAGACACCGCCAAAGCCACAGCACTCTGTTGTTTCTGCCAACTCTACAAATTGAGCATCTTTGACGGCTTGCAGCAATAGGCGCGGCTGGCGGTCGACGCCAAGCTCGCGCAAAAGATGGCACGACGAGTGATAGGTGATCTTACCCGGGAACCTGGCTCCTACATCGATCACTCCCATATAGTCCACCAGAAATTCACTGAACTCATAGGTGCGGGCAGCCAGCGCCCTGGCTCTCGGCAGCCAGACGGGGTCATCGGCGAATAGCTCCAGGTAGCTATGGCGGATCATGGCGGCGCAAGAACCGGAAGGGACCACCACTGGACCGGGTGCGGGTTCAAATACCTGGATGGTATGGATTGCCATCTGGCGAGCCAGCGAGCGCATGCCACCATTAAAAGCTGGTTGCCCGCAGCAGGTTTGTCCGGCGGGAAATTCCACCTTGACGCCAGCCCGCTCCAGCACGCGCACCACAGCATCGCCGGTTTCTGGGTAAATGGTGTCCAGGATACAGGTTGCAAATAATTGAACGGTTTCAGTCATGGGTTATCAGGGGATAGCAGGCAGCCGGTTAAAAGGCTCCTGCAGTCGGTCATGGAGATCTTTGAAAAGCTCAAAGAGATCATCGTAGCGAGGACGCAGCTCCTTGTTGGGCATGAATTCTTTTGCCACCCGCAGGCAATGCTCGACCCCGGCAGCCGGGTTTTCATAAACGCCGGCACCGACGCCCGCCAGGATGGCAGATCCCAGGATACCGCCCTCGGAGGTCTCGAAAGTCGCTACCTTCTTCTGGTAGATATCTGCCTTGATCTGTGACCAGACATCGCTGTAGGCTCCGCCGCCGCTGTGGTAGATTACCCCAACCTCGTGACCGGCATTCTCTACAATCTCCATTGTCCGGCGCAGCTCCAGGGTGATGCCTTCCATGATGGCTCTCACCATCGCCCCTTTGCCGGTGCGGGGCGTGACGCCGAAGAACACGCCTCTGGCGTAGGGCGTGCCCAGGGTGCGCTCGCCCATCAGGTAAGGATAATACAGCAGCCCTTCGCCGCCTGGCTCGACTCTGGCTGCCAGGGCATTGAGGATATCGTACACCTGCACCCCGGTTTTCTGCGCTTCTTCGACTTCACTCTGGCAGAACGAATCCTTGAACCATTTCAATGAGCCACCGCCCGAGTCAATAATCCCAAAGGGAATCCAGCCGGGCATGACGTGGTGCAGGTTCATCAGGCGGACATCGAAAACCGGCTCTTCGGTGAACACAGAGAAAATCGATGAGGTGCCGGTAACGTCAGAAGCGTTGCCCGGACGGGTGATGCCGGCTGCCAGCAGCATGCAGAGCATATCGCCTGCGCCAGCCACCACCGGGGTTCCGGCTGCCAGCCCGGTCAGCGCGGCGACCTCATCCGTCACATACCCAATCACATCCGAGCTGGCATGGATGGGGGGAAGCAGCCCAGCATTAATTCCCACCTGGTCAACCAGCACAGGCGACCAGTCTTCGCTGCGGGCGTCCATCAGGAAAGCGCCCGACGCCTCGGTATGATCGGTTGCAACCGCTCCACTCAGCTTATAGTTGATGTAGTCCTTGGGCAGAAAGAACTTCCAGGCATTCTGGTAGACATGCGGCTCGTACACCTGAACCCACTTGATCTTGAAACCAAACCAGTTCGCTACCGGCGGGCTGCCCGCAATACGGTAGCCATCTGCGGCTTCGGGTCGCTTTTTGAATTCCTCCACCAGGTCAGCGCTGCGTTTATCGCACCACAGCTGCACGCCATGGCTAAGCAGCTCGCCTTTCTCATCGATCGATACGCAACCATGCATCTGTCCGCTCACCCCGATACCCAGAATTTCTTTGGGCGAGATGCCAGATAGTTGGATTGCCTTGCGGATATTGACCAGGGTGCTATCCCACCAGATTTGCGGGTCTTGCTCAGCCCATCCCGGTCGAGGGGTCTGCATATCCTGCGCAGTGCTCGCGCTGGCGACCACTTTTCCGTCCAGGTCGAGTATTGCGGCGCGCGTGCTTTGCGTACCGATGTCTATCCCCATGAGATATTGACCTGCCATCCATGCACCTCCTTGATTTGTTGAATGTCTTCAGTTGGATGTTGGGGAAGGATACCCAATTATCGTGTTAGGAGTGACTTGAATGAATCCACCTGGAACCGGGTGCGGTCGCCGCGGTGGCGGGCTTTGAAATATTCAATCGGGGTACCGTCTTCCAGGTAGGCTGTGCTCTCGATCAGCAGCAAGGGTGCCCCTGGCCTGACATTTAACAGGCTGGCCTCCAGGTCGTCGGCGGCTACGGCTTCCATCACCCGTTTGGCGCGCCCCAGATGGATATTGTATTTTTCGCGAAACAGCTGGTACAGCGAGTGGCTGGTAAAGTCCTCCATTACCAATCCGGGGCAGTGTTTCTCAGAGATGTACGAGGTAACTACAAGGATTGGTTCATTCAAGATCAGGCGCAGGCGGTCAAGAACAATCACTGGCTCTTCGGATCGTAAGCGCAGCTCGCGGGCAACGCGGTGCGGTGCTGGGACTATCGAAAGGGTGAGCACTTTGGTTTCGATATGGTAGCCTTGTTCCACCATCGAATCGGTAAAGCTATCCGGTGCTCCCAACCATTTTTCCGTGATTTTTGGCTCGGAGACAAACGTCCCCCGGCCTTTCTCGCGGCGCAATAAGCCCTCGCTTACCAGCGCGTCGATCGCCTCCCGGATGGTTGTGCGGCTGAGATTAAATGCATCGCACAGCTCGCGCTCGCTGGGAAGGCGCTCGCCCACATCCCAGTGACCAGAGGTGATCTCATCTCGCAGCAGCTCGCGCAGCTGGTAGTGATACGGGATCGGCAGATCCTTATCGATATCACTGGCAGATATGTCTGTAAAATTATTGTTCACCATGCCTGCAGCTCCCTGATCATCGTTTAAAGGAATTGTATCAAAGCAATCCGCTCACAACCCTCCGGAAATGTTGGGAAATACGATCAGCTCTTCACCGCCCTGCAACAAATGCCCAGCAGGATACTGGCGCAGCCCCTTGCCCGATAGACTGATGATTACCTCAGGTGAATCTGGATGGATGCCCAATTCTTTTAGTTCGGTCTCCAGATCTTGAATGCTTGCCCCGTCTGGTAAATTCAATACCATCGGAGAGGCTATCTTTCCCTGGTGCAACCCACCTAACAACCTGAGGTTTAGGGTTATCATGCCGGCATAACCAATTCCAAAAGCCCCAGACGTTCCAGGGTTGCTGGCAAAGGAACCCCGTTCGGATCCCAACCGCGCAAGGTGTAGTAATCGTCTAGCATCTGGTCGAGCATCTCGTAGCTGATAAGATGCTCGGCAGCCGGGCCGGAGGGGATGGCTTCCATCATGCGCGGTGGCAGGCTGTCATCGCTGCGCTGGACGCCCTCGCGCACCAGGATCATCCGCTCCAGGTTCGATACCCGCTCGCCGATCTCCATCAGGTGAGGTGCAAAATCATAGCCGGTGATCGCCAGCAAGGTCTCAGGCGCCGGGTTGGTAGTGAAATTATACGCCCCGCGCACTACCGTGCAAAGCCCCAGGCTATCGATATAGGCGCGGTTGTCTTGCAAGGACTTTACCAGCTCACCTTTGCCCTGAGTGGCGAAGCGATCGTATTTTGGCTTTAGCAGCTCATCGCTGACGGTGTAGCCGCCGACATTATGGCATGCGCCGCGGGATGAGGTGGCGTACGCCAGCCCCATCCCATTGAAGCCGCGCGGATCGTAAGCGGGGAAGGTCATGCCTTTTGAATGCACCAGGTAGGGCTCCCATTCCGGGTGCGCCTGGATGACGCCCAGGGCGCCGCTTGCCAGCACCGCCCCCAGACCGCGCTTTTCGGCGATCAGGCGCAGCATCTCCAGCATGGCTTTCCCGTCGCCGAAGCGCACTAGCAGGCCTTCGTTCTCTTCCGGCGAGACCAGGCCGCGCTCATACAGCTCCATGACCAGGGCGACCATGTTCCCGGCGGTTATCGTATCCATTCCCAGGTCGTCACAAACCTGGTTGGCCGCGATGACCGCAGCCATGTCGTAAATGCCACAAGAAGGACCTAGCAGACCAATGCTCTCGTACTCTGGCCTGGCGGAGGCTCCAGCAAATTCACCTTCTTTCACTTCAGCTACCTGCCCGCAGGCGACCGAGCACCGGTAGCAGGCGTAGTTGCGCACGTAATGCTGGTCGTGTAGAGTCTGGGCATACACGCCCTGCACCTGGTCGGGCGATTCCCAGGTGGTTTGGAAGTTGCGGGTAGGGATGCAACCCAGGGCATTGATAATTTCTACCAGTTGGGCAGTTCCGTACTGGCGGTGCTTGGCACGCGAGGTTTTCAAATCGTTGCGCGCCAGGTCGGCGATCTCTTTGCATTTCTGCTTATCGGCAACCGGAAGCGGCTGGTCGCCGCGTACTGCCAGCGCTTTGACTCTCTTGGAAGCCAGCACCGCACCGCCGCCGCCGCGCCCGAAAGCGCGCCCATCATCTACGAAGATCGAGGAGAAGACCACCTTGTTTTCAGCAGCCGGTCCGATGCTCATCGTAGCCCATTTCTTGCCTTCCAACTGGTCGAGGAGCCTCTGGCGAGATTGCATGGGAGTCTGACCCTGCCAGGCAGCATTATCAATGAAGCGGATTTCATCATTCTCAATCACTACCGCCGTCCACTGCTCAGATGCGCCTTCTAGTATCAGGGCATCGTAACCGGCCTCGCGCAGGCGGGGTCCGAAATTTCCGCTGGAGTTGGAGCACAGGTAGCGCCCCGTCTCAGGACCTTTGGTAGCCAACTGGAATTTCGTGGTGGAAACCAGGGGCGCGCCGGTCATCGGTCCGGTGAAGAATCCTAGTTTATTGGCAGCCTCCAGGGGAGCTATCTCGGGGGGGATTTCACGCCAGTACCAGGCAGCCCCCGTGCCCCGCCCGCCGAGGAATTGCTCATATTCCTGTAGTTCAATGGGTTCGACTGAGTGCTCGCGGGTTGTTAGGTTGATCCGGAGCAATTTTTTTGTATATCCGCTTTTTATCATATTGACCTCTTTATACAGGTCTGCGTCTATTTTGGCTCGATGGACTGCAACCCACCTTCGATCATGGGCATAATGAACAGCTCGCAATCCTCGGAAATATAAATCGTACGGATGCGCCTGGCAGGCAGGTGCTCGCTGTTGAGCACAATCTCAATCCCGCCGTGCAGATTACCGCTTTGCTCCAGGAGTGCCTTTCGGAAATCATCCCCCAGCCGCTGGGCAATCGCCTGGATCACTTCGTACACGCTGGAACCAGCCTGGCTTTCCATGTCAAAGACTGCCAGTTGGGCGATCTGTTTCAGGTGACCGAACAGCTTGACTTTCACCTGGATGATTGCCCCGCGTTGACCGTCTGACATGGATATCTACCTTTATCCGGGTTTGGCTAATGGCGCAGCCGGTCTTTCATAAGGGATGGGATCTGGGAAGGCGATGCAGCGATCGATACGCCAGCCTGGCGCAAGATATCAATTTTGTGTTGCGCGCCACCCCCACCGGCGCGAATGATGGCGCCGGCATGTCCAAAACGCTTCCCAGGGGGGGCTGCCTTACCCGCGATCAATGCGACTATCGGCTTGCTCATTCCGGCAATATACTCTGCGGCGCGCTCCTCTGCGGAGCCGCCGATCTCTCCCACCAGGACTACCCCCGTGGTTTGATCGTCAGCTTCGAAGAGCTTGAGCGCCTCTCTGAACTCCGTGCATACAATCGGATCGCCGCCAACCCCAATCGCAGCCGTCTGACCCAGACCGGCATCGGTCAGGTTGGCGATGACTTCGTAGGATAGGGTAGCGCTGCGCCCCACGACGCCGATATTGCCCTTGCGAAAGATGCTCTCTGGCATGATTCCCAGCTTGCCGACTGAGGGGATGAATATTCCGGGGCAGTTGGGACCGATCACCGTGGCGCCTGCTAGCTGGGAGCGGGCTTTGATCTCCATGGTGTCGCGCATGGGTATATGTTCGGTCACGATGACCACCAGCTGGAGACCCGCATCAATCGCCTCAAAAGCAGCCTCACGGGCGAAAGGAGCGGGGACAAAGATCACCGAGGCGTTTGCCTGCTGCTGAGCGACTGCTTCAGCCACTGTGTCGTACACTGGCAGCCCCTCGACGACCTGCCCTCCTCTCCCGGGGGTCACGCCCGCCACCAGGGGAGTACCGGCTTTGAGCATCCAGTGAGTTTGTGCCTGGCCAACTTTTCCGGTGATGCCTTGCACCACGGCGCGAGTTTGGTGATTCAATAATAATGTTTGCATAGAATCTATCAATTCAACAATCCTGCCAGAAGGTCTACGGCAGTCTCAGTCTGTACCTGGCGGATCACATGTACATTTGACACAGGCTCCAACAACTCCCAGGCCTCTTCTTGCTGGTTACCAAGGATTTTCACCACCAGCGGTCGATCGCCGGGGATATTCTCCAGGGCGGCAATGATCCCTTTTGCAGCTTCGAGCATGCGGTTGATCCCGCCGTACAGGTTGATGATCGCGCCTTTGATGTGAGATGGCTCCAGGATCAGCTCAACCGCACCCTTGACCATATCTTCCGAGATGCCGCCGCCTGTGTCCAGGAAATTCGCCGGCGAAAGGCCTCTGTGCTGCAGCAAATCCAGGGTTGCCATCCCCAATCCTGCACCGCTGGTGATCACACCGATATCGCCATCCAGAGGTACATATGAGACGCCCAGCTTGCGGGCGCGCAGCTCGCGTGGGCTGAGCGAGGCGATAAAGAAGCTGTTCAACTCGGGGTGCCGGGATAGGGCGTTATCGTCCACTTCCAGCTTGGCATCTAAGAGGATCAGGCGTCCATCTTGCCCGATCGCCAAAGGGTTGATCTCCAGGAGGATGGCATCCAGATCGGCAGCCGCACGGTAAAGGGCAACCAGCGTGTGAGCCAGGTCAGGCACTCGGGCTGGGTCTAATTTGTTCTCACCCAACCAGCGGCTTACCCGGTGTACCGGCAGCAAGTCGCCTGGCTGGAGTGATAAGTGGTACACACTGTGCCGGTTGTCTCGAGCGGTGTTTTCGATCTCCACACCACCGGCGAGGCTCAATACCAGGTCGATTTGGTCGGTGGCTGTGTTGACAACCACCCCGGCGTAGATCTCTCCCGCCAGGGGGACAATCTCCTCAACCAGCACTCTCTTTACGGTATGTCCCAGCAGTTGCTGACCGAGGAGCTCCCTCGCGGCTTGCTGTGCCTGTTCCACCGACTGGCACAGCTTGACGCCGCCGGCCTTGCCGCGCCCGCCAGTGGGGATGAGCGCTTTAACAACGCATTGCCCGCCCAACTCCTGGGCAATCAGGGCGACTTCTTCGGTCGATTCGGCCGGACGACCGCGCGGTGTAACCAGACCATATCTCGCCAGCATGCTTTTTGCGTAATCTTCGGGTATGATCATACGCGAACCAATCCTTGCTCTTCTGCCAGCTGCTTTCCAAGGTGAAGTGCTTCGACAGCCTGCGGGACACTGCGCTCTGGCAGGCGGCTGTGCAGCGCCTTAGCCAGTGAATCAACCGATACCGCGCCTGTGGCGGTAGCCAATGCCCCCAGGGCAATCACGTTCGCCAGGATGCGGCGCTCCATCTTTTCAGCCTGGGCGGTGAAGGGTAACGCAATCACCTGGATATCCTGTTGGTCGTGGTCGGGATTTACCAGGTCCTGATCGATTATCAAGATGCCCCCTTCGCGCAAGCTGGGGGCGTATCGCTGGTATGCCTCTTGGGATAGGCATAATAAGATGTCCGGAACCAGCACCTCAGGGAACTTGATGCGCCCATCGCTGATAATCACGGACGATTGGCTCGCTCCACCGCGAGCCTGGATACCATAGGACTGGGTCTGGACGACTTCCTTGCCCTCGAATACCCCAGCTGCTTCCGCAAGGATTGCTCCCGCCAGGATCAGACCTTGCCCCCCGGCACCGCTCAGAATAACTGCCTGTCTCATCATTCTACCCATCCTGCTGTTTGACCAGCTCACCGATCATGAATTTGCCGACCAGCTCATCGGCAGGCATTTTGGCAGCTTGTTCTACCCGGACTGCGTTTTCCTTAAACCAGGTCAGCATATCGAAAGCATCCCCGGATTTGTTCCAGCGACCGTATTGCTGCGGGCACTGGGTCAATACTTCGACCAGGGCAAAGCCTTTGTGGAGCAGGGCATCCCGGACGATTTTGCTGAGAAGCTGGACATGGTAGGAAGTGGACCGGGCAACAAATGACGCCCCGGCAGCTTCCGCCAGCTTGCATGCGTCGAAGGAGCGTTCGTTGTAGCCGTGGGGGGCGGTCGAACCCCTGGCGCCGGCAGGCGTTGTAGGAGAAACCTGGCCCCCAGTCATCCCATAGATGAAGTTATTGAACAAAATTACCTTGATATCCACGTTCCGCCGGGCGGCATGGATAAAATGGTTGCCGCCGATGGCCAGCGTGTCCCCGTCGCCCGCCATGACAACTACGGTTAATTCTGGGCGGTAGAGCTTGATGCCGGTGGCGAAGGCGATCGCCCGGCCGTGGGTGCCCTTCAAAACGTCGAAGTCAAGATAGGCAGCGGTACGCCCAGAACACCCGATGCCATTGACCAGCACGGTTTTGTCCTGGTCCACCCCGGCTGCTTCGAATCCACGCAAGATCGCTCCATTCGCAGTGCCGAGGCCGCATCCCGGGCACCAGATGGTAGGCAGGCGATCTTTCAGGAAATAGCGATCCAGCAAATTAGCTGTATGGGTTGGTGACATTAAATTTCTCCTTTTCAGGCGGTGGCGAAGATCTGCTTCTCGATTAGCGAGAGTATCTGGTGCGGCTCGATCAACAGTCCATCTACCCGGTTCAGTGGGAACACCGGCACGCGACCGTTAACAACCAGTGAAACCTCGCGCACCATCTGGCCCAGGTTCATCTCGGGCACCACCCATGCTTTGACTCGCCGGGTCCATTTATCGACATATTCTTCAGGGAAAGGCCACAGGGTCATGGCTTTGAGCAAGCCCACCTTCAACCCGCGCTGGCGTGCCATATCCACTGCTTCCAGCGCTGACCGGGCGGAAGAGCCGAAGGCAAAAATAGCCACATCGGCGTCCTCAAGCTGGTCTTCCTCGACGATGATCAGCTCGTCGGCATGCGCTTTAGTCTTGTTGTTCAGGCGGCGGATCAGCTTATCGGCAATGTCGTTGCGCTCAGTGGCAGGGAAGCCGTATTCATCGTGAACATTACTATCCACGTGGAAGCGGAAGCCATCTCCGAAGCGCGCCATTTCGGGGATCACCAACCCATCCTGGCTGCCACGATGGGGGGCAAAATCATCGTCATTCGGATCAGGGCGTTTGCGCTCGATGAGCTGCAGTTCAGATGGGTCCGGCAAGGTGATCGCCTCGCGCATATGCCCGATCATGGCATCTGAGAGCAAGAAGACCGGTGTGCGCAAAAGCTCAGCAGTATTGATCGCTCTAACGGTAAGCTCGTAGGTCTCGCGTACGCTGCTCGGGGCGTATGCAACCATTGGATAATCTCCATGCGCTCCCCACCTCGCCTGCATTACATCCATCTGGGCTGGGAAGGTTGGCAAACCCGTGCTCGGCCCGCCGCGCATCACATTGACGATGACCACCGGAGTCTCGGAGATCACCGCAAACCCCAGGTTTTCCAGCATGAGCGAAGCGCCCGGTCCGCTGGTGGCGGTCATGGCTTTTGCGCCAGCAACGGAAGCACCGATGCAGGCGGCGATGCTGCCGATCTCGTCTTCCATTTGGATAAAGACTCCGCCTTCTTCAGGAAGCCGGTTCGCCATCCCTTCAGCGATTTCTGTGGCTGGGGTAATCGGGTACCCTGCGAAAAATCTCACCCCGGCTGCTATTGCAGCCTCTACACAGGCTTCATTGCCTTGAAGTAATTTCCTGGTCATAAACAGGCCTCATTTCAAAATATCTTCGAGCTCTTGGATGGTGAACACATAGTCCGGGCAGGAGAGCTCGCATAAGCCACACCCATTACACTTTTCCGGGGCGATCAAGATCACTTTCTTGGTCACTTCTTCCTCGCCCAGCACCTCTTTCGGACAGAGCTCCATGCAGATGCCGCAGGCTTTGCACCAGCTAACGGTGACTACCAGTTTTTTCGTGGGGTTGATTTCGATCTCTTGTTTAACCAGCTCTTTGGAAGCCATACAGCTCACCTTTCTTAAGTACCGATTTCATGAGAGATATCTGAAACAAAGTACGGGCACGGATGGCGGATGATTACCACCGAGACTCCGTCTGCCGCCAGCCCTTCTTCGTATGCTTGTTGGGTCTCTTGAATATTATGCGGATCAACCACGCGGACTTCCTCTACACCGGCTGCCTGCACCAGGCGCACCAGATCCACCGGTTTGCGCGGGTTGCCGCGCAAGTCATGCTCGATGGCAGCGTGGGGCTGCCCGCCGGAGATGGCTGCCGTGGCATTATCCAGGATGATGACCAGCATCTTCACCCCTGCCTGGACTGCGTCCATGAGCTGCCCCCAGCCGGTATGCAAGAATGCATTATCACCCGCCAGGGAGATCACTTTCTGCGGAATACCGCTGCGGGCGATTCCTGAGGCAATCCCGATGCTCGAACCCATAGCGAATTTTGTGTCCAGGATTCGCTCCGGGGATACCTGGGCGCGGATCATGCAACCCGATTCCCCGGTGACCACAAAAGCGTCCCGGCCTCCATGGCGCTCCATCACCTTCAACAGCGCACCAAAACCAGGGCTGTAAGGGCAGCCTTCGCACAGGGGATCCATGCTGATCATATGCCGCCGGGGGGGCTCCAGGTGGGAGGGTGCCTGCCAGGCAGGCAGGAAAATTCCCAGAGCCTGGGAGATGTGTTCGGGGAATAGCTCGCCTGCTACCGGGATATGACCGCTGTTTCGCCCTGAGATCGCCACTTGCAAACCTGCCCGAAAAGCAATGGTTGGCAACTGGTTTTCGAGATATGGGGCAGTTTCTTCGATTACCAGCACTCCTTCCAGCCCTTCCAGAAAGCTGGCGACCCGCTTCTCCGGTAGTGGAAAGAGGGTGCCCAGCTTTAATATGCGCACCGCTTGTCCTGGGTTTTGATCGAGCACTTGCTTGAGCTTGGAATAGGCGTGACCAGGAGCGATGATTCCCAGCTTCCCGCCACCTTCGACCTGGTTCAGGTCCCAATCCTCGAACTCAGCCTGAACAGATCGCAGGGTCTCGACCAGTTTTTGGTGGTAGCTGACGACGAAGGTTGGAGTGACCGTCCACCGGTCTTCCTGGCGTCGGAAGCGAGCCAGGGTGTGGCTTTGGGGAGCCTGGAGCGGGGAAGCAGCTGGTCCTTTGCCGATTGCCATCGCCTGCGTGATGCGCACGGCTACCGGCGTCTTGATGCGTTCTGACAGCTTATAGGCGCGTTGGATCACTGTGCGTCCTTCTGCAGGCGTGGACGGCTCCAGCATGGGGATCTCTGCAGTGGCGATGAGCGGGCGCGAGTCTTGCTCGTTCTGCGATCCCCAACCGCCGGGATCGTCACCCGTTAGAATCACGAAGCCTCCATCGCCGCCTGCCAGGTTGCTCACCATCAGCGAATCCAATGCCACATTCAACCCAACACTCTTGAAGCAGACCAATGAGCGTGCCTCAGCCAGGGAGTATCCAAAAGCAGCGTCGAAGGCGGTCCGCTCGTTGCTTGCCCATTCAATCCGCACGCCTGGAGGATTGAGCCGCACCAGTACATCGACCACTGCCGATCCCGGCGACCCGGGATGTCCGGTGACATACTGCACGCCGGATTCAATCAACCCCCAGGCGAGGGCTTCACTACCCGAGAGTTCGGGTGGTTGGTTCGCTTTTGGATCAGCGCTTTCCATGGCGGGCATATTCTCTCCTGGGCACCAGTAAAGATTAAGGGCAGGTCTGATCACCCAACCAGATGATTAGATTGTTCTAGTTTTTCAGCCACCCAATCCAGGCCGAGCTCATACAATTTCCAGCGCATGGGAGAAGCCGTCTGGCGGTCCCACCCCAGCATGTCATACACAATATCGCGGGTCTCGTAGAACTCCTGGCGCGAGAGGGAAGCGCCTTTCAGGCTCCCGCCCTGCAAAGGCTCAAAAAAGCGTTCCGGCAGCGTGTCTTCCTGTGCGGTAAAACCTGCCAGGGTGTTGAAGGCGCGCGCCATCGCCAGCGATCGCTCGGTGGCTTTGAGGATTTCCCAGTTGGATACATTCCAGCCGGTAACCGATTTGACCTGCTCTACCATCATATCCAGGCTGTAGGGCATAAAGGAGCACATCGCAAGGTTGTTGTTAACGGATTTGTTGAGCATCATATAGACGAACAGGCGCGCTTTGCCCGGCCCGAGCTGGCTGGACCCGACTGCATCCAGGATGCCCATGTTGCGCACTGCTCCAAAGGCAGGCGATTCTTCATTAGCAAAGACTGCGTCATGGATATTGTGCATATGGTCTGCGCCGCTGGGAGAAATCGCAAAGCCGATGCCCATCCCTGATTTCCAGCGCGGTTCGTGTAGGGGTAGCGGCTGGTTCTTGACGTGCATAAAATAGCCGGCTGCTTCATCGCCCAGCTTTTCAGCCACACTTGCCGGTCCGCCTGCCAGGATACCGCCCAGCCCCTGGCGGTTGATGATCTGCTCCATCAGCCCCAGCAGCCCGTTTGCCGATCCAAATCGCAGGTCCAGCCCTTCCAGCAGCTCCGCTGGGATCAATCCCCTCTCGGCACATTCCATCGCGCCAGATACCATCACACTGGCAGAGATCGTATCCAGGGTGTGCCGGTCGCATAGCTCATTCGCTTTGGCGACGATTTTTATATCGCTGATGCCACAGGCTGAGCCAAAACCGCCGATGGTCTCGTATTCTGGCCCGCCGTAATTGCGGCTGACCTGAAGTCCTTCTTCATCGACTTCCACCACTCGTTTGCAATGCACCGGACAGGCGTAGCACGATTCGCGCCCCACCAGGATGGTATCGGTCATGTATCGACCGCTCAGAGTCTCGAACCCCTCGAAACTGCCTTCTTGGAAGTTGCGGGTTGGCAAACCACCAGCAGCATTCAATACAGGCACACCACGCGCGGTACCCATTTCTTGCATCGTGCCCAGGGGAGCCTCATAATTGTCACGCATCCAGCGGGCGGTATCGATCACCTCGTCTTTTCGGGCGACATCAGGACGGGTCTTTCCGTTCACCACGATTGCCTTCAGTCGCTTGGAGCCCATCACCGCTCCCAGCCCGCAGCGTCCCAGAAAATCGTGCATATCCTGGGCAATGCAGGCATAGCTGATCAGCCGCTCGCCGCCAGGCCCGATCACAGCCACGCTGGCCCGCGGGTCGCCGATCTCAGACAGAACGGCCTGCTGTGTCTCGTAGGCTTCCATCCCCCACAGGTGGGCGGCATCGCGCAGCTCGACAGTGCTATTGTTGATCCACAGGAAGACCGGTTTTTCCGACTGCCCGGTGATGACCAGACCGTCGTAGCCGGCCCATCGTAGCTTGGCACCCCAATCACCACCACCCTCAGCTTCACCGTAGCCGCCGGTTAGTGGAGACTTGGCTCCCGCGCTATTCCTGCCAGAGCCCGGGATGGCGGTGCCGGTCAGCACGCTGGCTGCAAACACCAGGATATTGTCCGGTCCGAGCGGGTCGCAATCTGGGGGAACTTCTTTCAACAAGTAGTGGGCGACAATGCCGCGCCCGCCGAAGTACGTGCGGTAGAACTTGGCATCGTGCTCATCAACGCTGATTTGTGCATTGCTCAAATTAACTCGTAATACTCGACCCCAAAATCCATTCGGCATATTCTGGCTCCTGATCTAAACAACACGATAAACCGGTTCTTGACCTTCCAACACGCGGATGATGTCTTGGGCTACCATCGACATCGCTTTGAGGGCATCATCGGTATGGGCAGCCATATGGGGAGTCAGGGCGACCTTTTCCAGGCTTAAGAGTGGGTTATCCGCCGGTGTTGGTTCTACAGCATAGACGTCTAGACCAGCTCCGCCAAGATGACCGCTTTCGACAGCCTCTACCAGGGCGGTCTCATCTACCACCCCGCCGCGGGCGGTATTGATCAAGATGGCGCCCGGTTTCATCATTGCAAGTTGGTCGCTGCCAATCAGACCTTTTGTGGATGGCAGGAGGGGTATGTGCAAGGAAACATAATCTGCCTGCCTGAGAACCTCATCCAAAGTGACCTTTTTTGCCTGAAGTTTCTCTTCGAGAGCAGGATACGCCACAACATCGTAATACAGGATGGGCATTCGAAAGCCCATATGGCAGATCTCTGCTACCCTGGAGCCGATCCGCCCCATGCCGACCAACCCCAGCGTGCGCCCATACATCTCCTGGCCGATGTATTCGTAGCGCACCCCCCAGCGACCCTGCCGGATTGCCCGGTCGGCGCGCAGGATTTGCTTGGAGACGGCAAGCATGAATCCGACAGCCTGCTCGGCGACCGACTCAAGATTGGCGTCTGGCGTGTTGCACACCACGATCCCCCGGGATTTGGCTGCCTCCAGGTCAATAGCGTCCACACCCACGCCATGTCGCCCGACCACTCTCAGCTTTGGAGCAGCATCCATCAGCTTTGCATTGACTGAGCCGTTGGCACGGATGATGATGGCATCCACGTCCCGAACCTGCTCGATCAAGCTGGTTTCATCCAGGCTGCGAGCCATAATCAGGTCGGCTTTGGCTGCCAGCACTTCTTTACCGGCGGCGTGCATATCTTCGTAGAGCAAAACTCGATATGGTTTCATAAATTCGATCCTAAGTGCTTATAAGCTTGCCCGGCAAACCGCCAGGATATCATCGACATTGGCAACCCGCGGCGCGAGCGGCACCATAAAGCTGCCGGCAATGGTTTTAGATAGCGGAACCAGGTCTTCATCTTTGACGCCATAGAAGGATAGCCCGGATGGCAGTCCAACATCTTCGGAGAGCTGCTTGACAGCAGACACAGCTTTCTCGGCAGCCTGCCTGTGAGATAGCCCATATACGTTTTCACCTAACGCGGCGGCAACCTGGGTGTATTTCTCAATCGCACCGGGGATCATGAACTGCATCGCATGCGGCAGGATAATGGCGTTGATCGCTCCGTGCGGCAGGTTGAAGGCCCCGCCTAAAGGCCCGGTGATGGCGTGCACCAGGGTGAGCTTGGTGTTGTGGAAAGCCATCCCGGCCAGCAAGCTGGCGGTGAGCATTCCATCGCGCGCCTCCAGGTCTTTGCCGTTATGCACTGCTGTGCGCAGGTTTTTCCCGATTAGTGAGATGGCTTTCAACACCAAAGCATCGGAGGCAGCCCAGGCGTTGACACAAATAAAGGCTTCGATGGCGTGGGTCAGGGCATCCAGGCCGGAGTCGCGGGTGGGCACCGGCGGCAGGCCGAGAGTTAATACTGGATCGAGTAAAGCCACCCGCGGGGCAACATACGCGCTGCGCAAACCGATCTTGGCTTTCTTCACTGGGTCGCTCAACACGGTCACATCCGTGATCTCGGCAGCGGTGCCGGCGGTTGTTGGGATGGCGATCACTGGGGCGCTGGGAATCTGGACTTTGTCCACCCCCAGATAATCTGCGGCATTGCCCGGATTGGTTGCCAGCACGCCGACAGCTTTACCTGCATCCAGCGGGCTGCCGCCACCCAGGGCAATCACGCCCTGGCATCCTTCTTCTTTGTAAGCAGCCGCGGCTTTGTCGACTGTGTTCACGGTCGGATTGACCTCAACCTGGTCGAAGACGGTCCAACTAATACCGGAGTTTTTCAATTGATTGAGAACCTGCTCCAGAACACCGGAGGAGGCGACGCCGGGATCGGTGATCACCTGTACTTTGCTGATATTTAATTTGCCAGCCAGCTCTCCGAGCTGGCGAAGGCTGTCCTTGCCGTAGATAATCTGCGTGGGTATTTGAAAATAGTAGGGGGATGCCATTTTATCCTCTCTTGAAAACAGGCTCATTCACAGGATATTGGGGTCTTTGCCCGGACAGTACCCGGGCGATCTCAGATGCCGAGATCCGTTTCACTTCCTCGGCAGATTGTTCGGAGTACCAGGCTGAATGGGGCGTGATGATTACGTTCGGAAGGTGGATAAGCGGGTTCTCAGCCTGCCAGGCCCGGATCTTGGCTGGTTCTTCTTCCAGGTCGTCCAGCCCAGCCATGGCGATTGTCCCATTCACCAAGGCCTGGTACAGTGCCCTTTCGTCAATGATTGGCCCGCGGGCTGTATTGGTCAGGATTGTATCCGCCTTGAGCAGGCTGATCTCGCGCTCGCCAATCAAGTGATAGGTTTGTGGCGTAAGGGGTGATTGAATGTGGACAAAATCCGACTGAGTCAGCAGATCATCCAGCACGACCTGGGTGGCTCCACTTGCAGCGATTGTTTCCGGGCTGAGAAAGGGGTCGTACACCAGCCCCTTGCAGCCAAAACTGCTCATCCTTTGCCAGATCAATCGTCCGATCTTGCCAAATCCAATCAAACCGAAGGTAGCCTCGCTTAGACGCTTGATCCGCCTGCCAGTTTGCCACTTCCAAGTGCCGTGCTGTACACCTCCATGGTAGAGGGGAAGTCTCCGAGCACAGGTAAGGATCAGTGCCAGGGCGTGATCGGCTACTTCTTCTTCGCAGTAGTTGGGTACGTTGGTCACCCAGATACCATGCTCGGTTGCTGCCTGGACATCGACGATATCTACGCCGATGCCACTGCGGGCAATGATCTGGCAGCGCTGCATCGCTTCTATATGCTGGCGTTCGATGTTGACGTAGCGGGGCAGGATAGCGTCAGCCTGGCGAATCGCAGCAACCAGCTCGTCGTCGTCGGAAAATTCAAGCGGGATCACCCGGCAGCCCACCTGGGCCAGGATCGCTTTCTCTATCTGGATGGAGTCCCAATCGTGGGTATCCATCAGCATGGTAAAGGTGTATTCTGGCACTCTCTGCCCCTTTAGCGAGACTCGCGCTTGCCGCCGCCGGTTTTATCTGCGTCGATCAGTGCTTGTACTTCTTCCTTTGTTACAATGCCCAGATCGAACATCATGGTTTGCTTTAATCGTGTGATGGCGTCGCCTACCAGCACGCCTTTTTGAATTCCAAGGCCAGAATCGGTCTCGGTGAGCAGGCCATAGTAGAAACCGCTGTTCCAGGTGTCACCACCGCCGATGCGATCCCACAGGACAATTGGCTTTATTGCCGGGGAGCGGTAGAAATTGCCTTTGGCATCTAGTGCCACGCTCTCCCAGCGGTGCTGCTCGAACGAATCAGGGTAGCGGACAGTCACGCCAACGATCGAGACCTGGAACTTCTCCTGCACCTGCTGGGTAAAGGCTTTCAGGTCAGCATCGCTGAGCGGACCAATATCGCCGCGGTTGATCGCTTCGGCGCTATACTGCCCGCAGTTCATCCCGTACAGTTTAGCCATATCTTCGATGGTAGTGATGAACCAATCGACATGGTTGAGGATGATTGGCGTCATCACCTGCTTGCATTGCTCGATACTCCACAGCGTGCCGCGGTAATTAAAATCCATCCCCACCCGGCACTCTTCCGGCAAAGCTTCCAGGGCTTCTTCGAATGCCTCCAGGTTGTAATTGCGCTCGTACCCGCTGTGGGCTGCCAGCCCGAAGTTGATCCCCGATACGTGGAACAACCGGGCTCCCTTCAGAGCAGCCTCCCAATTGACCATACCCGCCCCGAATTTGCTAGCAGCCGAGTACTTACGCTGGTACCAGGCGGTTGAGCGCCGGGGAGTGCGCCCCAGTTCGTAGATATAACGCCCCATCAGCTCGGTCTTGTGCGCCCAGACAAAGTAACTGGTGTCGATGCCTTGCTCGCGGCTGACATTGCGCAACATCCAGCCATACGGGTTATCCGGCGTGCGGGTGATGTAGCGGCAGGGGATGCCCAGGCGGCTCAAGCCGACGCATAATATATGCTCGCTGCCGGAAAGCGAGATATCGATCTGGCGCGTGCGCTCGGCGCGCTGCATATCAGCCGGGGTATCGCGGATCATCGTCTCTCCAAAGGTTACGAAAGCCGGTTCTACCCCGTCGTACACCGAGAGGTCATCTTTTAAGAGATTGAAATTGGGTGTTACATCCATAATTAATCTACTTTGATTGTGATCCAGAAGAATTTGAGCGGGAATTCGTAAGGGTTCTTGGTGGTGTGGAATGGACCAGGGGACACGTAGTAGGTATCTCCCGGTTTTACTTCGCAGGCCTGACCGTCGGCTTCCATGATCCCCCGGCCTTCCAGGAAGAAATAGACCTCTTCACGGTCTGGATGGGCGTGACCTTTGGTACGGCAGCCGGGATAAACGATCGTGATGCCGGATTGGATCCTGCCAGAGGCGCTTTGATCTGGGTTGATCAGCATGTACACATCACGACGGATTTCATCGCCTTCCTGGCGTAATAGCGCTGCAAAGGAGCTGCCGCCAGACTCAGCATGAAGTTGTTCGCTTTGAATAAGCTTGCCTTTTTCAGTACCCATCTCATACTCCTTTTCGATTAGGTTGGGTGGAATAGGGTAGAACTGGTTTTCTGGTAATGACAGGATGATAAGTTGATTTTATTATAAAACACATCACCGCGAGAATCAAGGGGCAACCAACCCGCGGGTGTCATCAGATAGATGGCAACTGGTAATGACAAGATGATGTATTGACATCGATTATTTATTATGCTATATTATATTTCGTATGTGAAACGGCGTTTTGAAATGAGAAACGACCCAACCGTGTACTTTCCCCGTTTATTCAATTTGTAACATCCACTGTGATGAACTATTCGGTTGCCAAAGCGATTGCTATCCTTGAATATATGGCGACTGCTGAAACACCCAAGGAACTGGGTGTGATCAGCCAATCTTTGGGCATGAATAAGAGCACCGTGTATCGTTTCCTGACCACCCTGGAATCCTTTGGGTATGTCGTGCAAGATCAGGAAACCGGCCGTTACGCACTCGGATCCAGGATAGTCTGGCTGGCATCCCAGTTCCTCGACCGCCTCGATATCCGCACGATTGCGCGACCCTATTTGGAGCAGTTGGTGGAAGAGACCCGGGAGACCGTTCACCTGGCGATCCTGGACAATTTCGAGGTGGTGTACATTGACAAAGTGGATGGTCACCAGCCTGTCAAGATGGCGTCTCAAGTAGGAAATCGCATGTCTGCGCATTCAACCGGCCTTGGCAAAGCTTTATTAGCACAGGAAGACGAAAGCCAATGGCAGGTTTATGTTTACTCCAAAGGGCTGCCGGCCTGCACACCCAACACCATCACCAATCCAGAAAAGCTGTACGATCACCTACGCGATATCCGAGCACGCGGATATGCGATAGATGATAGCGAAAACGAGGACGGCATCCGCTGCGTGGCAGTCCCGGTGCGCGATCACACCGGGAAAACGATTGCTGCCATCAGCATCAGCGGCTGGTCATTGACCATGACTCCTGACCGCGATGGGCAGCTGGCTGTGCTGGCGCAACAAACTGCCAATAGCCTGTCCGAACGTTTGGGCAGCGATCTGCGGGGCGAGCTGGATGGCGGTCTTACCAGCAATCTGGCGAGTGATTTAGCCACCGTTAATCGCACCCCTCAGTGAAATTCTGTAAGGAGAATCTAATCATGGAGCTGGTTGATCTGAATCTATTCATTAATGGCGAATGGGTTGCATCCGACTCTGGCGAGACCTTTGAGGTCGTTAATCCGGTTGACACCCGACCGATTGGACGGGCAGCCAAGGCCGGGCGGACCGAGACGCGGCGCGCCCTTGAAGCGGCTGACAAGGCCTTCAAGGTTTGGGGAAAAGCCACCCCAGACGAGCGCGCCAAAGGATTGAAAAAAGCGGCGGCTGCAGTAGCTGCCCGCCAGGAGGAGCTGGCTCGCATCCTGACGATGGAGCATGGCAAGCCCCTGGGAGATGCCCGCAAAGAAATCAAAGGCACGATCGATACCCTGGAATATTACGCCGAAGAAGCGCGACGGATTGCCGGCGAGGTTGCTCCGAGCAAATCTGCCACGGCGCGCAGTCTTGTGATCCGCCAGCCTATCGGGGTGGTGGCGGCGATTGCCCCCTGGAACTACCCTGTTTCTTTGATGGCATGGAAGCTGGCCCCAGCCCTGGCAGCCGGTTGCACGGTGGTGGTCAAACCGCCAGCCCTGGCGCCACTGACTTGTGGCCTGGTGGCGGCGATTGTCGGTCAATCCGGCTTGCCTGCCGGTGCGGTTAATGTCATCACCGGACCTTCCAGCCAGGTAGGTGAAGAGCTGCTCACCAATCCCATCACCCGCATGATTGCTTTCACCGGCTCGACCGAGACCGGTAAGCACCTGATGAGCGCTGCCGCCCCAGACCTGAAGAAGCTGCTGCTTGAGCTGGGCGGTCATACCCCGATGGTTGTTTTCAAGGACGCCGACCTCGACCGGGCTGTAGTGGACGGTGTCAAGCGCTCCTTCCGCAACATGGGCCAGATCTGCAACGCGGTCAACCGGATCTACGTGGAAGCGGACATCGCTGACGACTATATCCGGCGCTTTGTTGAGCAGACCGCCCGCCTGACGATGGGCGATGGACTGGCGAACCCCAATTTAGATCTGGGCCCGATGATCGATGAAGAGGGCGTCCAGCGCACCCAGGCGCATGTCGAAGACGCGGTGAAGAAAGGCGCCAGCTTGCTATATGGCGGCAAACGTCCCAGCCAGCCGGAACTGCAGCAAGGCTATTTCTATGAGCCGGCAGTTCTGACCAACGTCACCCGGGATATGCTGGTGATGCATGAGGAGTCTTTTGGCCCGATCGTCGGCATCGGCACTTTTCGCGGGCTGGATGAAGCGGTCGAGCTGGCAAACAGCACCGTGTACGGCCTGGTGACATACGCGTATACCCGTGATCTGGCAACGGCTTTCAATTTCAGCGAGCGTGTCGAATCCGGGTCAGTGGCAATCAATACGGTCAGTCCGGACTCTCTATACGCCCCTTACCCGGCGTGGAAGCACAGTGGAATTGGCCTCGAGCTATCCCACTATGGTATTGAGGAATATTTACAGGTCAAACATATCCTGCTGGAGCTGGGATAGATCGGGGATAAGTCCATTCCCTTGTGTGTGCAGGCAGCACACAGGCGAGTGTTGCCCAAAATCATCCGACCTGAGCGAACTAAGAGGAGTAAAAACCATGAAAGTTCAAGAATGGGGCTATACAAATCCAGTTGTTTCTCCGCTGTATGGAAAACCACCTCTGTGGTGGAAGGACATGCGAATCCAGCTGGTCGTCTATGAGACGGATATCGAAAACGTGAAACGGGTGATCCCCGAACCGCTTGAAGCACGTACGAATAAGGTCATTACCTGGGTCTCTGAGTTCGAGCTGGGCACCACCCAGGGCGCATTCAAGGAAATGGCGATTTACGTCCAGGTCAAGTTCGGCGATATCGAAGGTGATTATGAGCCATTCCTGTATGTCAACACGCCGCTCCCGCTGACCGCCGGACGAGAGATCTGGGGTTACCAGAAGAAGCTGGCTGAGATCGGTCTCTACCACGAGCAAGAGGCAGTCCGCGGTCAGGTCAACCGCCTGGGACACCAGATTCTCAAGGCCCTGGTTGTGCCGGAGTATGTTGCCTCCATGTCCGAAATCCCATGGAGCACTGGGGGAGTGTTTTCCTTGAAGTATATCCCCAGCGCTGAAGAAGGCGGCACCCCTTTGCGAGAATTGATCCTCACCCCGGGAGAGTTCACCGCCCAAGAGGGCAAGTTCTTCGGTGGGCGCGCTTCGGTGGTCTACGAGCGCTCTGAGATCGACCCCACCTACTTGCTGGAGCCCAAGCGCATCCTGGGTGGCTTCTTCGGTCAGGGCGACCTGTACCTGCCTTTGGGTAAAGTCGTTCACGATTACAAGTAAGGCGGGTAGGCTTATGCCCTCTCACTTCGAGATCCTGTCACGGTTGATTGCAGGCAAGGTGGTGGCGGTGGTGCGTCTGGATAGCGGCGACCAGCTGATCAAGGTTGCCGAGGCGCTGAAAGCCGGTGGAGTCACCGCGATTGAATTTACCGTACCTACCCCCGGCGCGCTGGATATGATCAAGCAAGCTTCGGCTTATTTTGGCGATGAGGTCATCATGGGCGCTGGCACCGTTCTAGATGCCGAGACCGCCCGGGCTGCGATCCTCTCAGGGGCGCAGTTTATCGTCACGCCCGCCTTGAACGTGAAAACCATCCAGCTATGCCGCCGCTATGGCAAGCCGGTTATCCCTGGCGGGCTGACCCCCACCGAAATTCTGACCGCCTGGGAAGCCGGAGCGGATATGGTCAAGCTCTTCCCGGCAGATAGCATGGGTCCAGCTTATTTGAAAGCTGTGCTGGCTCCTTTGCCACAGGTGCGCCTGGCGCCCACCGGCGGCATCAGTGCCGATAACGCCGCTGAATATCTAAAAGCGGGGGCAACTGCTCTGGGGGTGGGCGGGAAACTGGTGGATAAACAAGCTGTTGCCCGGGGCGATTTTGCTGCACTCACCGCAGAAGCGCAACGGCTGATGCAGGCTGTCAAACAGGCGAGCTAACTCGACCCGGAGAGCATGATTTATGGCAGACAGAGTCCTGGTAGCAACCCGATCATTCGGAAGCACATCCCAAAAACCGTGGGATGTGCTGGCGGGGGCTGGCGTTGAGGTGATCAAAGCGGATATGAAGGGCGAGATGACCGAGGAGCGCCTGATGGACTGGCTTAAAGACATCGATGGCGCGATCGTGGGAGTAGTGCCGATGACTGCCCGAGTAATGGAGAGTTCGCCCCGCTTGAAAGTCGTCAGCATGCACGGGGTCGGCGTGGACCATATCGATTTACAGGCTGCCTCCCGGCTAGGGATCGTCATTGCCAACTGCCCGGGTACGAATGACCAGGCGGTTGCCGATCTGGCGATTGGATTAATGATTGCCATCGCCCGCAACATTCCCCCGGCTGACCGGGCGCTACGCGGGCAACAATGGGGTCGATATAGCGGCAGCGAGCTTTGGGGCAAGACCCTGGGGCTAATTGGCTATGGCCGGATCGGACGCGGAGTGGCAAAACGCGCCCTGGGCTTTGATATGCAAGTACTGGTGTACGACCCGTATATCCAGGCAGATCAAATCGGTCTACCGGATGTCCGTTTGACAGCTTCGCTTCAGGAGGTGATCCAATCGGCAGATTTTCTATCTTTGCACGCCGCCCTGACCGAAGAGACCCGCGCCATGATCGGAGAACCTGAGCTGGCCGCGATGAAGCCGACCGCCTACCTGATCAACACGGCCCGCGGTGGGCTGTTGGACGAAACTGCTTTGCACAAGGCACTACAAGAGAAATGGATTGCCGGGGCGGCTTTGGACGTGTTCGTCGAGGAGCCTCCCCTGGGCAGCCCCTTGTTGGGGTTGGAGAACATTGTCGTTACGCCGCACGTTGGGGCGCACACCCAGGAGGCCATCGAGCGGATGGGAATCATGGCTGCTCAGAATGTCATCCAGACGCTGCAAGGTGGGCAGCCCCTCAACCGGGTGCGGTGATCCGGATCGACACGATCCTCGAGGGTTGTCGATCTCTGGATTGGAATCTATCAGCTGCTACTTTCGTTTCAAAGAAAAGGAGGTGGTTCACATGCAAAATAGCGATGCCTGGCAAGCGATAACACGAGTGACCCAGGCGTGTCGCAGGATAATCATAGAGAAGAATAAGTTCACCACAGTTACACCAAGTTTTGTTCCAATCAACCTGAGTACATATTGGAGGAGTAACAAATGAAACACGCAACCAAGCTTTTGATCTTTATTCTGCTGGTGGCATCCCTGGTACTCACATCATGCGCCCAGCCTACACCTGCCCCCGAGCAGCCAGCTGCCGAACAACCGGCCGCAGAAGAGCCTGCTGCTGAAGAACCTGCTGCTGAAACCGGCGAGTGTAAAGATGAGGACCGCGTACAGATCAACTGGTCAACCATCGCCGGCTTCTATACTGATGCCATGGAATCGATCATAGCCGATTTTGAGGCCACTCACTGCATTGACGTGAACATCATCGGCATCGATAATGCCCAGCTGTATGACAAGCAGGTGATCGAGCTGGTCGGACAGACCGGCGCCTATGACGTGGTCAACATCGAGGCCATGGAGAAAGCCGAGTTTGCTGAGAACGGCTTCCTCCTGGCTATGGATGACTATCTCAAGGAGAACCCGGAAGTCGATTACGAGGATATCGCTCCCATTATGCGGAAACTGACCACCGAGTACAAGGGCCAGATCTGGGGCCTGCCGTACTACACCTACACTGCCGGTTACTTTGGGCGCTGCGACCTGTTCGAGGATCCCACCGAGCAGGAAGCCTTCAAGGCAAAGTATGGTTACGACCTGGCAGTTCCCACCACCTGGGAAGAGCACCGCGACGTTGCCGAGTTCTTCACCCGCAAGACCGGTGACATGCTCAAGGGCGTAGCCCTGACCAAGGATTTCTACGGCGTCGGCCTGATGGCAGGGCGCTTCCAGGAGATCCAAGACGAGCTGTCGGCCTTCATTTGGGCTTATGGCGGCCAGTGGCTGAAGGATGACGGCACACTTGACGTAGAAAACACCACCAAGGCGTTGAAGTGGTATGTCGAGGAGCTGCTGCCCTTCGCTCCGCCCGCAGCCCTGACGGTGACCTACGACGGCGTGATGAATCAGATGAAGGATGGGCAGATCGCCCAGACAGCCGGCTTCTTCCTTGACCAGTGGCCGAATGCAGCCATGACCGACGAGCTGGTGCCGGGCGCCAGGATGTGCCCTCAAGAGGCGCCTGAAAAGCGTGGTTATGTCGGTGCCTTCCTGGCAGCCGTCTCGTCGTCGTCCAAGCACCCCAAGGAAGCAATGGATTGGGTTGCTTACCTGGGCGGCAAGGAAGCCCAGCGGAATTTCTCGATGCAGGGCGGTTCCACCACGCGTTTAAGCATCCTGAACGATCCAGCCATGGCTACAGAAGAACAATGGCCCAAGACCGGTCACTTCGCCACCCTGGTAGAGGTCTTCGAGAGCCAGAGTGATCTCGAGGAAAACCTGTTCTTCACACCTTACGGCGGCAAGATCTACAACACGCTTGGACCTATGCTCCAGGCTGCTGCAGCCGGTGAGAAGACCCCCGAGCAGGCAGTGCTGGATCTGGCAGCCGAGATCGAGAAGATCTGCGGCGGACCATGCCCCATTAACAAATAAGATCACGTAATGTTCACAATGATTGGGATGCGCATTAACAGCGCATCCCAATCAGGATCACATTATTGGAATTGTTTGCCTAAGGAGAGCGTTATGGCGTCGACTTCCATGAGCACACCCCAGGACACCCGTTCTGTACCCAAGAAGCAAGGCAGGGCGATGTCGGATGCCTGGTTTTCTGTCCTGCTGATCTTGCCGGCGATGATCATCATTGCCTTTTTTGCCCTGTATCCTTTATTCTATGCGATCTATGTCTCCTTTCAGTTAGCCGATCTCACAGCCGGCGGTATCAAAGGGTTCGTTGGACTGGATAACTATCGCACTGTGCTGTTTGATAAGTTCTTCTGGGAGTCGGTGCGTACCACGTTGTTCTTTACCTTCTTTGCCGTTTCCATCGAAGTGGTCCTGGGCACCTTTGTCGCCTTCCTGATCAATGGCGCGACCGTGGCGAAGGGACTTATCCGCAGCCTGCTGATCTTACCGCTGGCGACTGCCCCTGCAGTGACCGGTCTCTTCTGGAGGTATTTGTACGATACCCAATTCGGTCTGTACAACTACTTCCTGGGTTTGTTGGGACTACCCCAGCCGAACTGGTTGGGCGATATTAAGGTCGCTTTGTGGGCGGTGATCATGTTCGATGTCTGGTTATGGATGCCGTTTGTGGCTTTGATTGTTATGGCTGGCTTGCAAGCGTTGCCCAAGGAACCATTTGAGGCCGCCGAGCTGGATGGCGCGCCTTATTTTCGGGTATTGCGCAAGCTGACCTTCCCCATGCTTAAGCCGGTTTTGTTCCTGGTGATCATTTTACGCACCATCGATGCGTTGCGCCTGTATGACGCTGTAGCGGTTCTCACTCGCGGCGGTCCTGGCTCGACGACGGAGACCATGACCTACTATCTTTACCGGCAAGGCCTGGTCTTCTTCCGCATGGATTATGCCTCGACCATGGCGCTGCTGTTCCTATACGCTGTAGTCGTAGCGTCATTATTCGCCCTCCGACCGTTGCTGAACATGTTCGGCGGTCGCGCTACAGCCAAGTAAGGAGGTAGTTAGACATGTTGGAAAGACGAAGTACTCCTCTTGAGATTTTGCGCTACGGGATTATTTTGATCGTCCTGTTTTGGACGGTGTTCCCGATTGCCTGGCTGCTCGTGACCTCGTTCAAGCCGGCAAACGATATTATGGTATCTCCACCGCGGTTTGTATTCACGCCAACCCTGGAGAACTATATCTATGCGATGGGCAAGGCGAACTTTGCCATGTTTATCGGCAACACACTGTATGTTTCCTTGCTCTCAACATTTTTCGTGGTGATTCTGGCATCCCTGGCAGCCTACAGCTTTGCCCGCTACAACGTGGGCATGGGCAATATCTTGTTCTTCATCCTGACGACCAAGATGATGCCTGCTATCGCCGTGGTGCTGCCGTTTTTCCTGATCTTCCGCGATATCGGCGCCTCGCCGATTGGCGAAGCCTTGGGGATTGGCCTGGATAAACGCGCCGCGCTGGTGATCAGCTATACCATCTTCAACCTGCCTTTTGCCATCTGGTTGATGGTCTCGTTTTTCCAGGATATTCCCACAGAGCTGGAGGACTCGGCGCGCTTGAATGGCTATAACCGTTTGCAAGTTCTAAGAAAGGTTGTTTTACCGCTGGCAGCGCCGGGTATCGCAGTCACGGCCATCTTCTGCCTGATCTTTGCCTGGAACGAGTTTCTCTTTGCTTATATATTGACGCGTGACGCAGCCAGGACCATTACGGTTGGCGTAGAGTCCTTTTTCACCTTACGAGGTGTATTATGGGGACCCGTTGCAGCGGCGGCGGCACTTAGCGTCGCACCGATGTTGTTCTTTGTTCTGATCCTGCAACGTTTCATGGTTCGCGGGCTTACGTTTGGCGCCGTACGCGGTTAAAAGGAGAGCAGACATGGTATTCTGGCAAATGTGGGAAGTGGCTTTTCAAGCCTTCATGATCTTTATTGGCGTTGGGATTATCTGGCTAAGATTCATTGAGCCGCTCTTCTCGTCGCAACAAACATCAGTAGTCCTGATGATCATCGTTGCGGTTGGATTGGCTGCTGCCCGGATTGTTGTTGGCATTCGCAAAGTCCGCCAGGAAAGGCGAGCACTACAGGCTCAGATTGCAACCCTTAACCAAACAGGTCAGGAGGCAAAATGATCGAGCTACGTAATGTCTCCAAAATATACGGACAAAGTACGATTGCATTGCGCAATCTGAATCTGCAGATTCAAGATCAAGAATTTTTCGTAGTCTATGGACCTGCCGGGGCAGGGAAATCGACAACCATGCGAATCATCGCCGGGATTACGCGCCCGACCCAGGGCGACGTTTTGCGAGATGGCGTTTCACTACTAAATGTGGCTCCCGAGAACCGTGACATGGCTATGGCATTCGAGAACTATGCCCTGTATTCGCACATGTCGGTCTATGAAAACCTGGCGTTTCCCCTCAAAGCCAGCAAGTATAGTAAGCAGGAGATCGAGGAGCAGGTTCAGCGGGTTGCCCGCATCTTGCAGATCTCAGATTTGCTTGATCGGCGCCCAGGCTTCTTAAGCGGTGGTCAGAGGCAGCGTGTCTCCCTGGGTCGTGCCATCGTGCGCCCCAGCAGCCTGTATCTGCTGGACGAGCCAATCGGTCACCTGGATGCTAAGCTGCGCCACCGTATGCGCGCCGAGCTGAAGGCTATGGCGGTGGATATGAACGCTACAGTGGCTCTGGTAACCACTGCGTCGCGCGAAGCGTTGGCTTTGGGTGACCGGATTGCGATCCTGAGAGACGGCATCCTGGAGCAGGTTGGTACGCCGCAGGAGATTTACAGCTTGCCGCAGAATGAGTTTGTCGCCTCATTCGTTGGCGAGCCGCCGATGAGTTTTCTGGATGTTGAGCCTGTTCGGGGTGATGGGCGCACTGCACTCCATATTCAAGGGAGTGATATTCATCTGCCCATCTCACCCCGGGTAGCTCAAAGCCTGAACGGCGATCTATCCGGTTACCGCCTGGGGGTGCGAGCCAATGAGCTGAGCATCACCGGCCAGCAAGACGATAGCCACCAGACACCAGGCTCAGTAGATGTGATTGAACCCTTGGGTTACTGCAATATTATCAGTGTGAAAGTTGGTGACGGCACCATCCGGGTTGTGGTCGATCCTACCACCCGGCCTGAAGTAAACGAGACGGTCTGGTTATCCATGGATGGTGAGAATATCCACCTGTTCCATAACGAACAGGCGATAGTCCATCCAATGCGGAGCCAGAAGGTTAAGTTGAACAACAATATTCATGCATAGGCAGGTGGAAAGTGGCCAAAATAAATATTGATAACTTTGTTAAAAATTATGGTGATGTCAAGGCCGTCCGCGGCGCCTCGTTTGAGATTGCTGATGGTGAATTTGTTGCTCTGCTCGGACCATCGGGATGCGGAAAATCCTCGACCATGCGTTCGATCGCCGGTCTGGAGGAGATCTCATCCGGAACGATCTCATTCGACGATAAGCCCGTCAATGATGTGCGCCCGCGAGATCGCAATGTTGCTATGGCATTTGAAACCTACGCCCTCTACCCTACGCTGAATATTTATGAGAATATCGCGTTTCCATTGCGCTCAGCAAATTGGCCCAGCGAAAAGGTGGATGAGAGGGTGCGTGATATCGCTCACCGTATGGAGCTGGAATCGATCCTGAACAGTTTGCCCTCTGAGTTGAGTGGTGGACAGGCGCAGCGTGCTGGCCTGGCGCGCGCCCTGGTTCGTGAACCGGCGGTGTTCCTGCTCGATGAGCCGATCTCCCACCTCGATACGCGCCAGCGCTACCGCATGCGCCAGTTCATCAAGCACATCCATATGGAGCTGGGCTATACCATGATCTATGTGACCCACGATCAGGAAGAAGCCATGGCGCTGGCTGACCGCATCGTGGTCATGCACGAAGGAGTAGTGCGCCAAATTGGGATCCCAGATGAGATTTATAACCATCCTGCCGATGACTTTGTTGCTGGATTCGTGGGAGAGCCGCCGATGAATTTCATCGAAGGGTCGATTGCCAGAGTGGATGAAAAATGGGTGTTCCAGACGAAAGGCCAGATGGTTGTCTTACCCGAGCACTGGCAATCCTACGGGCAGAAGATGCCTGCCCAGGTCAAGCTGGGTATCCGGCCGTTTTACATCGACGTGACTCTCGATCCCCAGCAACCGTACGATCTGCAAGGAGAGGTCTTTCTGAGCGAGAATCTGCAGGATAACTGTACTGTCTCCCTTGATATCGACGATTTGCGCCTGACGGTAGTGACCACACCGGCTTTCAGGCCTGCCCGCCACGAGAAGATCTACTTGAAATTCAATCCTGCCTATATCCGCTTCTTTGATTTGCAGACCGGAAAGGCAATTCGACCACAATAGCAGTGACCTTCGGGCAGGTGCCCGTCCTCGCCAGAGCCTGGAATGGTGTGATAAAGATGAAAGCCATTCACATTATCGGTTATGAGCAAGCCATTTATACCGATGCGCCTGAGCCGGTACCCAAAGCGGACGAGCTTTTGGTGCGTGTCCACCGGGTTGGGATCTGCCACAGCGATGTGGAGGTGTTCCGCCAGGAGCTGGGTATCTATCGCTCTGGCGGCGCCTCCTTGCCGATCATCCCCGGCCATGAGTGGGCCGGGGAAGTGGTTGAGGTAGGGGCTGACGTCCAGGGTTTTAAGGTTGGCGATCGCGTCACCGGTCAATGCGGCATTGGCTGTGGTAAGTGCTCCTTGTGCCGGCAAGGATTGGGGAATATCTGCCCAGACCGGGTAGAGACTGGAGTATTCAACCGGGATGGCGCCTACGCCGAATACCTGGTGGCTCCTTACACGCACGCTCACCACCTGTACGATCTCTCCTACCAGGAGGGGGCGCTGGTTGAGCCATTCACGGTGGGCGAATGGATTTGCCAGCGGGGGGGGATCTCCCCCGGCGACCGGGTGGGGATTATCGGGGCAGGCACGGTAGGCATCGTGGCTTGCCAGATGGCGCGCCTGCACGGGGCGGAGCTGGTGGTCGCCTTTGGGCGCAAGCCATTCAAGCTAGAACTGGCGCGCCAGATGGGGGCAGATGAGACCTTTGTCCTGGGGGAGCAACCTCTGGAAGATGCTATTCAGGAAGTCACCCGGGGTGAGGGGTTTAATGTCGTTATTGAATCGGCTGGCGTCCCTGAGGGTGCTACTCTGGCGTTGAGAGCGGCCGCGCCGCGGGCGCGGGTGGTGATCACTGGCGTGTTCGAGGGTGAGATGCAGACCATCGACCTGAATACGATCATGCCCAAAGAGCTGACCGTGATTGGCTCGCTGGGTGGCCCACTGGTATTCGACGATGTCATTGCGATGGTTCGCCAGGGCAGAATCCAGGTTAAGCCCATCAATACCCACTACTTTCCCCTGTCGATGGCGCCGCAAGCGCTGGCAATGGTGGCAGAGGGCAAGCCAGACCTGGTGAAAGCCCACCTGGACTGCATGGTGGCTTGAGGCAGGGCTGTTCTCTGTTATCTGGTAGAACAGTGTTCCAATCAAGGACTTAACTGATCAGAGAGGATTGACATGACCGATATGTTTTCTGTTGCCGGGAAGAAAGCCATCGTTACCGGAGCGTCACGCGGCCTGGGGAGAGGCATGGCACAAGGGTTGTTTGATGCCGGAGTTGAGCTTGCCCTGATCGACGTGCTGGAGGGTGTCCACGATGTCGCCAAGCAGATAGGCGCCCATGGCGGGCGGGTCTTTGCCGTTCAGGCAGACCTTTCCAACCGGGATGAGCTACGCAAAGCATTCCAACAGGCAGTGGACGGGTTGGGCGGGTTGGACATCTTGCTCAACAATGTAGGCATCACTCGCTGGAGCAAGGCAGAGGAAATGAGCCAAGCGGACTGGGACATCGTCCTGGAAGTCAATCTGAACTCGCTCTTTTTCATGGCCCAGCTTGCCGGGCAATCCATGCTAAAGCAGGGGCATGGCAAGATCATCAATATCGCCTCGCTGCTGAGTTTTGGCGGCGGCTACCTGACGGTTGGCTATGCAGCCAGCAAGGGCGGGGTCGCCCAGATGACCAAAGCCCTGGCTAACGAGTGGTCCAGCAAGGGGGTGAATGTGAATGCCATCGCACCCGGCTACATGGCGACCGAGATGAACATCCCACTCATGGAAGATCCAGACCGCAACAAACTGATCATGGACCGGGTGCCTGCCGGTCGCTGGGGTTTGCCGGAGGACCTGGTAGGGGCATTGATCTTCCTGGCTTCGCCGGCATCGGATTATGTGCACGGCATCCTGCTGCCGGTGGATGGCGGATTCCTGGCGCGCTAAACCATATCTTGAGGAGGACGCTAAAATGATACTGGATAAATTTCGCCTGGATGGAAAAATCGCAATTGTAACCGGCAGTCGGCGGAACCTCGGCAAAGGCATGGCGATCGGGCTGGCGGAGGCCGGTGCGGATATAGTCAGCTTTGACCGCAATGACCCTATCGAGACTCGCCAGGCAGTCCAAGCCCTGGGGCGCCGCCATATGTGGAAGCAGGTCGATCTGCTCACCGCCACTCCCGAGGATTTTACCCGGCTGATCGATGAGGTTGTTTCGGAATGGGGTCGAGTTGACATCCTGGTCAATAATGCTGGGATTTGCCCGCGCGAGAATGTGCTGGATTACCCCGCACAGTATTGGAACGACACCCTGCAAACCAACCTGATCGCTCCCTGGTTCCTGGCTCAGGCTGCCGCCCGCCAGATGGTGAAACAGGGCGGGGGGAAGATCATTAACATCGCTTCTCTCCTTTCCCATCAAGGTGGGACGATAGTCCCTGGTTATACCGCCTCAAAGCACGGCATCCTTGGGTTCACCAAGGCGTTAGCCAACGATCTGGCAGCAAAAGGCGTGAATGTCAATTCCATCACTCCTGGATATATGCATACCGACCTGACCGACCCCCTGGTGGGAAATCCCAAATTCAACCTGGAAGCGCGCATGCCTGCCAAGCGCTGGGGCACCGCCGAGGACTTGCAGGGAGCGGTGGTACTGCTTGCCTCTGAAGCTGGCGACTATATTCACGGAGCAGATCTCGCCGTGGACGGAGGCTGGCTTGCCTGGTAGTGCGGTGCCTGATCAGCGCCTTCACCACCTGCAGCAAATCGATGCCCTGATCATTGATATTGATGGAGTTTTATATGAGGGCGGTCGTGTTCTGCCCGGAGCGGTTGATTTAATTGCCCATCTCAACCAGCGCGACACGCCCTATCTTTTTTTGAGCAACAATACCACTTACACGTTTCAACACCACGTCGAGAAGTTGTCTCGCCTGGGTGTGCCGAATCCACAAGATATATTATTGACTGCGGCGCGCGTGACCGCGCAAGTATTAGCTGCTGAAGCTGAGCCGGGTACAGTTTGTTATGTGATTGGCGAGTCGGGCTTGATCGAAGCGTTGGAGCAGCGTGGTTTCGGGGTCACCCAGAGTAACTATCAAGCCGCCAGCTACGTAGTAATCGGCATGGACCGCCAGCTCACATACGAGAAGCTCAAATCGGCTGCCCTGGCGATCCGTGCCGGAGCCCACTTTATCAGCTCCAATCCAGACCCCAGCTACCCCGACGGCGAGCAGGTGGTGCCGGCCTCTGGGGCTGTGCAGGCTGCCCTGGAAGCCACCACCGGCGTCCGGGCGCGGGTAACCGGCAAACCAGCCCTGCCGGGTTTTCAGATGGCATTGGAACGCCTGGGTAGCGAGGCCAGCAGGACGGGTATGTTGGGCGACCAACCCGAAATCGATATCCAGGGTGCCGTAAATGCCGGGATTCGGCCATTCCTGGTGCTATCTTCATTAACGCCCTCCTATCATCCTGATAATGGGACAGCTCAACCTGCTGCGGTTTTTGAGAATGCGCAAGATTTTTATCAACATTGGATGCAGAGAGATAGAAAACACTGACATTTAGAACAGACGAGATCATATTATCCCAGGAGAAAAAGCCATGTCTGCAAGAAAAATCGGAGAATATGAAGCCATCATCAAGTGGAATCGCCTGGAGTGGTCCTTCCAGGACGAGGAAATGAAAAAGGAATTCTACGAAAAAGAGTACTGGAAAGGCGCGATGCCGGCCGGCTTCAAGGTGGACCACGCCGGTAATTATTATCTGTCCGTGCCGCGCTGGGTGCTTGGAATCCCGGCAACCGTAAACAAGATCGAAATGGTCGATGGAAAGGCAATCCTGTCTGCCTACCCCACCTGGGAGATGAACAAAGTTGGCGATCCTGCAGCACTGCAATCCGTCTTGGGCTGGGAAATCGACGAGTACAACCGGGCCTGGTTCCTGGATCAGGGCCATATCAACGGAGCACCCTGCAAGGAAGGTGATCAAAAACTTGTTTGCTGGGACATGACCAGGAACGAGCTGATTGATTCGGTCCCGGTACCCAGCGAGATTGCAGATTTCACGGCCTCATTCCTGAACGATCTGGTTGTCGATAATGCCAATGGTTTTATCTACATTGCTGATTCGGGCATTTTTACCGATCCATTGCAGGGTGGTTTGATCGTCTATAACATGCGCACCAAGCAATTCCGGCGGGTTCTGCACCAGCACGTGAGCACCCAGGATGCCCCCGGCTTTTGGTTTAAGATCGCCGGGAGACCAGCCTGGAAAGATCGCCCGAATCGCACCGGCGCGGATGGGATCACCCTGTCTGCCGATCGCAAGACCGTCTACTGGTGCCCCCTAACCGGGCGTAACCTGTATGCTTTGGATACCGCTTTATTGCAAGATTACACCATCCCGGGAGAAGAGATTGAGAAAGCCGTCCAGGATCTGGGTGATAAGGGCACTAACACAGATGGTATGGGGGCAGACAACCGCGGGCTGATCTATTACACCATGCTGGAGGGCATGGGCATCGGGATTTACGATCCGGTAAAGCGCACCTTCAGCCCATTCATCACCGACAAGCTGATGAATTGGGTAGACGGGATGGCCTTTGACAACCAGGGCTACCTGATCTTTAACAACAATCACCTGCACGTGATGTTTGACGGCGACCTGGATTGGAATGACGAAAACAACTTTATCGTCTGGAAAACCTATCTGGGCGAAGGCGTCAAGTCCTACCTGTACTACAAATAAGAACCAGGGACTCGGGAGAGGTGTGCTGTAGCATACCTCTCCCAAAATAGTATTTGGAGATTGGCTGATCCTACCGGGTAAATCTGGCGCCTTGGTAGGATGTTCCAGGATCGGGCATATAGAGCCTGTATATGAGTGAGAGAGATCTAATCCTCGCAGTGGATATCGGTACTGGGGCGACCAAGGCAGTCTTGTTTGATGCCAGCCTGAAGCAGGTCGCTCTGGTCAGGAGGCATTACCCCATCCACGTACCTAACAAGGGCTGGAGCGAGCAGGAGCCAGAGGCGATCTTCCAGGGAGTCCTTGAAGCCGTCCGGGCCGCCCTGCAAGCCTGCCCGCCAGGGCGTGTAGTCCGGGGATTATCGATCAGCGCCCAGCTCTACAGCATCCTGGCAGTAACCGCAGACGGCAAGCCGCTGACAAACTCGATCCCCTGGTCCGATACGCGCAGTGCCGAACAAGCCGCTCGCTTGCGCCAGAATCCCCAGGCGGATGGCATCCGCCAGCGAACAGGCTGCCCAATCGACTCGGTCTTCCCCCGGTCAAAGATCCAGTGGATCAAAGAACACATCAGCCTGCCTGAGGATGTCCGCTTTATTTCGATCAAGGAATATGTCATCCATCGGCTGACCGGACAATTCCTGGCAGATTGGTCGATGGCTTCAGCTACCGGCTTATTCGATATAAAAAATAAAACCTGGGATGCAACCGCATTGGACCAGTTAGGTATTGCGGCGGAGAACCTCTCGGAGCTAGTGTCCACCCGCACTGTGCTTGCGATCCGCGGCGAGGCTAGCCAAAATGCCGGCATTCCACCGGACCTGCCACTCATCATCGGTGGGGGAGATGGCCCGCTCGCCAGCCTGGGGGTCGGGGCAGTCGGAACGAATGGGTTAGCGGTGAATGTGGGCACCAGCGCGGCAGCCCGGGCAGTGATTCGCCAACCCCGGATCGATCCGGCAGGCCAGCTTTGGACATATTTAATTGATGACGGTCTTTGGGTCACTGGGGGTATGGTCAGCAGTGGCGGGATTGTACTGGAATGGTTTTTGGAGAACTTCTTCCTGGCCCAGGCAAGTGCGTCAGGTGGCTTTTCTGCCTCGCTATACAGCCAGGTGGACAGGCTGGCAGGTGATGCGCCGGCAGGCGCCGAGGGCTTGCTGTTTATCCCCTACCTCAGCGGCGCACAATGCCCCGATTGGAGCCCGGAGACCCGCGGCGGTTTTATTGGGCTGGATTTGAAGCATCGCCGCGGCCATATCTCCAGGGCTGTGTTGGAGGGCATCACCCGTTCAATTTTCCGGATCTCTGAGGCAATCCAAGGTTTGCTTGGCAGGCAGTTCGAAGAAGTATATGTTACTGGCGGGCTGACTGCTTCTTCTCTCTGGTTGCAGATTGCAGCGGATATGTTTGGCGCTTCGGTGATTGTGCCGGAAACCAGCGAGGGCTCTGCCCGTGGAGCTGCCATGCTGGCGATGATTGCTCTGGGGATGAAATCTGGGCTGGATGATTTTGAAGGTTTGTCTGTTGCCAGAAAGCGGGTCGATCCGGATCTGTCCGCCCATGGATATTACCAGGAGCAGTACCAGCGATTTTTACACGTCTTGCAACAGGCTGGCAAACTTTGAGCGAACTTAAGGAGTGATAAAAATGATCAAGGGTTCATTGGTACCGAATATTACATTTTTTGATGCCCAGGGCAACCTCGATCCTGATAAGACCCGCTGGCATATGCAGTGGATGTTTGAGAAAGGCGTGGATGGCTTATTCCTGACTGGCTCGTATGGCGCAGGTCCATTGATGAGCATCGAGGAGCGGGTGCAGGTCTATCAAATAGCCAAAGAAGTGGCTGCCGGGTTCAGCGGGAAAATTCTGCTACCCCACGTAGGCTGTATCGATACCAAATCGACCATCGAGTTAGCCAGGGCCGCCCAGGCGATTGGTGTGGATGCTATCTCGGCTGTGCCTCCATTCTATTACAAGCACTCTGAAGACCTGATCATTCGTTTTTATAAAGAGATCGTCGAAAGCGTGACTCTACCGGTTTATGCGTACAACAATCCAGAGACCTCCCGCTTCAACTTTACGCTGAATACAGTCTACAAGCTGCAAGAGTTGGGCTTAGCCGGATTGAAGGATAGCCCGGTGGATGTAGGTTTCCTGAGCAGCCTGTATTACGATGCCAGGGTGAACCACAAGAACTTCGAGATCATCCTGGGCACCTCCAAAGGCTGGCTGCCGTATTACCACATGGGCATCCGGGCGATGATTGCCGGCATGAACAACTGGGCGCCGGAGGTGATCACTTACCTTGTCCAAACCACTTTTGCAGGCGAGTTCGACAAAGCGGAGAAGGCATATCTGGTGATGATGGACCTGAGCCGCAAGATGCACTTTATCGATAGCACCCTAGTATCCCATATGGGATTGTATGCCCGCGGCTACAATGCCGGTTATCCTCGCCTGCCGATGGCTCTTCCGCCGTTTGAAAGCCCGAAATACCGTGAAATTCGCGAGATCATCCGCCTCGGCCTGGCTGAGTTGGACCTGCCGATGGAGATGGGAGACGATAAGACCATATCCTGACCCGTTCTCGGGCGAAATTACATTCAGAAGGCTTACTTCGGGCCGGTTCCCCCTCCCCTTAAGCCCCCCGTTCATCTACCTGAGCGGGGGGCGCTTTACATCATAAGGGATGAATGAGACCGGAGAACGAGCCGGGAAAGAATCTGCCAGGGGTGTGATTGGGATATAATTTGCCAGGTCCGGTTACGCTCCTGGCGGCTTGAGTTGGTGATTAACGTTGAGAAAAGTGGAGGTTGAGAATGCGTATTTTGGCGATCATTTCAGGCGAATATGGCGCCCGGCACGTGGAGAATATCCGCCAGCAGGGACCGTCCAGCTGGCAGGTGGAAGTGTGGAACGCGCCGCAATTTTTCCCTCTGGTGATCGATTACCCTGAAGATTACCTGCCCGAGCAGCTGCCTGCCTGCGAGCTGATCCTGTCATTCGCCGAGCATAAGGGTGTGGCGGAGCTGCTGCCGGATATCGCCGCCATGACCGGCGCCAGAGGAGTGATTGCTTCAGTAGATAACGAGTCCTGGTTGCCGCGCGGTCTGGCGCGCCAGCTGCGCGGCTGGTTAGAAAAGATGGATGTGGCTTGTGCCACGCCCAAGCCGCTCTGCTCGCTGACCGAAACGGATTTTGGGGTAACCCGCCGCCAGCGCCTGGAGTACGATAGCCCCTACATCTCCGAATTTGCGCGCTATTTTGGGCAGCCGGAGCTGGAGATCACTATCGATCCTGAGACGCGCCAGATTATCTCTGCCGAGGTGCGCCGGGATGCGGTATGCGGCTGTGCTCGTTACGTGGCGCAGGGTCTGGTGGGCCTGTCGGCAGACGAAGCCGAGGAGAAAGCCGGGCTGCTCCACCACCATTACCCTTGCCTGGCGAGCATGGGAAAAGACATCGATTTTGGCGATACCCTGATGCACGTCTCAGGGAACGTCCTCAAGGACAATGTTGCCGCCCAGGTCAAGCCATATAAACGCATCCAGTACCTCGCACCGGGCACGCGCAGTGACGAGAGTTAAACCAGTGATTGAAAAATAATGGAGAGAATGCCAGTGAATACAATCCGTATATGCGCTGGAACCATCGAGATGGAAGCAGACTTGAATGATAGCCCGACCGCGCGGCTGGTTTGGGAGGCCCTCCCGATCGAAGGACGCGCCAACCGCTGGGGAGAAGAGATTTACTTCTCGATTCCGGTCAAAACCGGTAGCGAGGCGGGTGCTCTACAGGATGTTGAAGTGGGCGATTTGGGTTACTGGCCGCCGGGCAGCGCATTTTGCATCTTCTTCGGACCAACCCCGGTCAGCTCGGGCAGCCGGCCTCGGGCTGCCAGCCCGGTCAATCTACTGGGCAAGCTGACCGGAGATGCGACACGCTTCCGACAGGTAAAGGATGGTGACAAGGTCATTTTAGAGCGGGCTGCGTAATTGCTCGCCGGCGCGCTGCGAAGCACCTGGGGGTTGCTCGCTTGCCCCCAGTCCTAGCCTATTCGCCCGCGCCGCACAGAGATGATCTCCGCCATCACCGATAGGGCGATCTCGTCGGGAGTTTTCGCTCCTAAATCGATGCCCACCGGGCCATGGATGCGGTCCAGTTGGGCTTGGGATAGCCCGTCTGCCAGCAGACGCTGGCGGCGGCTTTCCTGGGTTTTGCGGCTGCCCAAAGCGCCGATGTAAAATATCGGGCTGTCCAGGACGATTTTCAGGGCAGGGTCGTCAATCTTGGGGTCGTGGGTGAGCATTGCCACGCAGGTGCTCCGGGTGAGCTTGATTTTTGGTAAAGCCTCTTGCGGCCATTCCTGGATCAGCTGGTCGACGTGCGGGAAGCGTTCCTGGCTTCCGAATAACCGGCGCGGATCGATGACAATCGTGCGGTAGCCAAGCGCCTTGGCAATGGCAGATAGGGCTATCGTGATATGCACGCCGCCGACCATGACCAGCGTTGGCGGGGGAAGGATCACATCCGCGAATAGGTGCAGCAGGTCTCCGGTCGCGGTCTGCAGTGTGAACGTCTGCGATTGCTCTTCCTGCAATGCCTGGATAGCGAACCGGACGGCTTCCCCATCCAACCCGCCTCCCAGGGTGCCTTCTACCTTGCCAGCCTCGGTAACCAGGATCTCTTTACCCTTAAGGTCAGGCGGGCCTTCCAGAGCTGAGACAATCACCACTGCTTGCTGCCCAATGATTTCTGCCTGCAGAATCCGGAAGATGCCAGGATCAAGCCGCCTGACAAAGACCTCAATTTTCCCGCCGCAAGCCAGGCCAACTTCGAAAGCGGTCTCATCGGCGACGCCAAAGTGCAATAATTGTGATTGCCGGGTTTTCAGGGTCTGCAAGCCGTTTTCATAGACTGCACCCTCCACACAACCACCGCTGACAGAGCCGGCGATTTTCCCGCTGGATGTAAAGGCCATCTTCGCACCTACACCCCGCGGGGAGGAACCCCAGGTCTGAACCACGGTAGCCAGTACAACCGGCTCGTTTTGATCGATCCACTGAGTAACATCGCTAAGAATATCGTGCATGGCAGCCTCTCACAGGTAGAGATGATACCATAGTTCGTCTCGCTCACTTCGCCCGGTAGGTTGCCAACCAGTGTGTAATCCTTGTCTCAGGCAGAAAAAATGGATGCCCTTCCGAGGGATAGGTTTTATCCTGTCTGGTTGACCAGGAGCGGATACGTCTTTCGTTGGTTGTGGTCGATCTTTATATTTGATAAGATGATTGTGTGGAGAGGTCTATTGCGAGGGCAAGAACGCGACCTTAATTCTTCTCCTGCGTATGATGATCAGAACTCGTGGATAAGATATGGATAAATTGTGTCTGGAGATCATGGGTCAGGGAGATCAACCGGACGCACCCAGGGAAATGGGCTTACTTGAGAAGGAGGTAATCCCGACATGGCGCAATTATTCCGCCGCAAAAAAACGAATGGAAAGAACAACCATCCATCGTCGAGTAATGGCAATGCTGCTTATATCCAGCTGCAGGATATTGTCAAAACCTTCTCGACAGCAGCGGGTGATTTTACCGTCCTGAAGAGCATCGATGCGGAATTCAAACCGGGCGAATTCGTGGGGGTAATCGGTAAATCGGGCAGTGGCAAATCGACCCTGATTAACATGATCACCGGGATAGACCGTCCGACATCCGGAGAGGTCATTATCGGCGATACCGAAGTGCACCGTTTGAGTGAGAACCAGCTGGCGATCTGGCGCGGGCGCAACCTGGGTATTGTTTTTCAATTTTTCCAGCTCCTGCCAATGCTGACTTTGTTGGAAAACATCATGCTCCCGATGGATTTCTGCAATATGTACTCGCCACGGCAGCGTAAGGAGCGCGCTCTGGAGTTATTGCGTATGGTCGAGATGGAAGAGCATGCCTATAAGCTACCGACTGCCATCTCCGGCGGGCAGCAGCAACGCGTGGCGATTGCCCGCGCATTGGCGAACGATCCTCCTATCCTGCTGGCAGATGAGCCAACTGGCAACCTGGACTCTAAGACTGCTGAGATCATTTTCAAGATGTTCGAAGATCTTGCCCGCCAGGGTAAGACGGTCATCATGGTTACCCATGACTCCAGCCTGGCTCAACGGGTTTCGCGCACGTTATTAATCGTGGATGGCGAGATCGTCAACGAATTTATTGCCCGGGCGCTGCCCCAATTGAGCCACCAGCAATTGCTCGAAGCCACGCATGACTTGCATCCAATGGTCTACGCTCCCGGTGAGACAATCCTGAAGGAGGGCGAGACCGGCGACCGGTTTTACATTGTCACGAAAGGGCGCGCCGAGGTGGCGCTTAAACGCCAGGGTGGATCAGATGTCGTGGTAATGCGCCCCGGACCTGGAGAGTATTTTGGGGAAGTGGAACTGATGCGCGGCGGGCGCAATATCGCCACAATTCGGGCTATGTCTGAATCGCCTGTTGAGTTGGTCACCCTCGATCGTGAGGCATTCATCCGGCTCATGTCTGAATCGGAAGCTACCCGAGATGCTCTGGCGCTCATTGCAGAACACAGGGCAGCGGAAAATGTTCAGGTGCGTAACGGGAGGGGAAAATGAGCCGCCCGCGCTGGTCCAAGATTTTCCACGACTTGTGGGATCACAAAGCCCGTACCTTGCTGGTGATGCTCACCATTGCAGTCGGGGTTTTTGCGGTGGGTTTTGTGGGAGATTTGTTCTTTATCACCCTGCCTGACCTGGACAACAACTACCAGGTTGCTAACCCGCATGGGGCGATTATCTACACCGATTTATTTGACGACGACCTTTTACCATCCCTGGCGCGGGTGCCTGGGGTAGGTGATGTTGAAGGGCGTAGTGGCGAGACCGGGCGCGTGCTTGGACCCAATGGCGAATGGATCGCATTAAGCCTGACGGGTATTCCCCCAGTTGAGCAAATGAAGGTGTCAATGTTGCAGCCGGAAAAGCCCGGGGAAACGATCCCTCCTTTAGGTGAAAGAGAAGTGTACCTGGATCGTTCTATTCAAAATGTGCTCCAGGTGAATCCGGGCGACTATATCACTACAGAATCTGCAGATGGCACCCAGCGTAAACTGCGAGTTGCCGGTTTTGTGTTTGATGTGACAATCCCGCCATATGCCTTCTCTCAGGCAGCCTATGCTTATACCTCTCCGGACACGCTCGTCTGGTTGGGCGGGGCGCGCGAATATAGCCAGGTTTATCTGACGGTGGAAGAGAACCAACGCGACGAGGAGCATGTAAAGGCCGTAGCAGAAGCGGTTGCGGACAAATTAGAGGAAAGCGGTCGCACAGCCTACTTCACTTTTGTTTTTCAGCCTGGAAGGCATTTTGCAGCCGATATCACTGCATCATTAGGAGCGATGATGATGTTCCTGGGTGGGCTGTCCGTTGCCCTGAGCGCATTTCTGGTAGTCAATACCCTCAATGCTCTGCTCAACCAGCAGGTACGCCAGATCGGGGTCATGAAGGCAGTCGGCGCAGCGACAGGCCAACTGGTGGTGATGTACCTGGTATTGACCATCTTTTATGGGTTGTTATCCCTGGCAGTTGCAATCCCCCTGGGTGCATTATTATCCACCACCACCGGCGGTGGGATTGCAACGTTTTTAAACTTTAATCCCAGCCCATTTCACTTTGCTCCCGAGAGTATTGCCCTGCAAGTATTTGTTGCCCTGGTAATACCGGTTGTAGCCGCGATATTACCGGTTTACAAGAGCACCCGCATTACGGTACGAGAGGCGATCACCAGCTATGGCTTGGGACGCGGAAACTATAGAAGGGGACTGTTCGACCGCATGGTCGAACGCATCCGCGGGTTACCTCGCCCGTTCCTGATCTCGATCCGCAATACCTTCCGCCGCAAGGCGCGCTTAATCCTGACTCTTTCGACCCTGATATTAGCGGGAGCCATTTTCATTGGAGTATTTAGCCTGCGGGCATCGATGACCAGCGCGATCAACGAAACATTTGGCTATATACTCAGCGATGTCAATGTCAGCTTCGGTCGCCCATACCGTTTGCAGAAAGTGCATGCCATGGCAATGAGCGTACCTGGTGTCGTTAAAGCGGAAGCATGGGGTGGTGCGAACGGCTCGCTGCTCCAGGATGACCAGGCAACCGGCACCCAGATCGGCTTCCTTTCACCGCCTGCTGACTCCAACCTGATCAAACCCACCCTGATCGCAGGCAGGTGGTTACGTCCGGAGGATGAGAATGCGATCGTGATCGGCAATCATCTGATCGCTCTGCGACCTGAGCTGAAAGTGGGGGATGAGGTGGTTATTGATATCGAGGGGGTAAAAAATACCTGGCAGATTGTCGGGATGTACCGCCTGGTTGGCAATGTGATTCCGCCAATCATCTATGCTAACAACGAGTACCTGTCGAAGATTGCCCATTTCCAGAACATGGCGGGCAGCCTGCGGGTGGTTACCGAAGAGCACGACCCGGCTTTCCAAAAACGCGTCGCCCGCGACCTAGAAGCGGTATTTCGAGCTGAGGGGATTGAAGTCGGTCAGGTATTGGTTGGATCCGATCTGGTACGGGCCAATACCTCAACCCTGGATGTGCTGGTATTTTTCCTGATGATCATGGCCTTGCTGATTGCACTGGTGGGTGGTCTGGGAATGACCAGCACGATGAGCATCAACGTATTCGAGCGCACCCGTGAAATTGGTGTGATGCGGGCGATTGGCGCTCCGAGCGGGACGATCATGCGTATGGTAGTTGCAGAGGGGATGATAATTGGCGTGATTAGCTGGATTTTCGGCACTATTCTAGCCGTGCCGATTGCGATAGTATTGAACTACGCAGTTGGGATCAGTATTTTACAGAGCCCACTCGTTTATGTGTTTTCTTTGGATGGATTCTTAATCTGGCTGGGGTTGGTGTTGTTCATTTCAGCCCTGGCTTGTGTTCTCCCAGCGCGCAATGCGGTCCGTTTAACTGTGCGCGAAGTGCTGGCATACGAGTAAAATATAGACCAGTTCAATATCAATCAGGAGTAAGTTGCAATGAAAAAAAGAAATCGCGCGTTCATTTTTGTATTTGTGATTATCGCCAGCCTGATCCTGGCTGCGTGCCAGTCGGGGGGATTAACCGGCGCGGGGGATGGGACGCCGACCGCAGTCCCGGTGGTTGTGGCAGATACCGGTATTGTTGTCGACGGGCGCCTGGTGCCCCGCGAGACGGTATCCCTGTCATTCAATAGCACCGGGGAGGTATTCGACGTCTTGATTGAAGAAGGTGATGTCGTTAAAGCCGGAGACGTGCTGGCGAGCCTGGGTAACCGGGAACCGCTTGAAGCCGGCGTGGCAAATGCAAGACTGGAGCTGGCTGCTGCCCAGCAGGAGCTTCTCACCGCTCAGGATGCCAGGGGCCAACTGTTTAGAGATCTTCCTGAACGCCTGACTCAAGCACTTCAAGAGCTGACGACTGCCAAGGATGCGCTGCGCAAGGCCACAATCAAGAACGATAATATCAGCGCGCCAGCTTCCGTTGCAGACCTTAACGAGGCTCGCGCTAATCTGGCAGTTGCTCGGAACAGGCTTGATAAGGCTGAGGACGATTACAAGCCGTATGAGAAAAAATCCGAGACCAATCTTCAGCGTGCATACTACCTGAGCCAACTGGCTGACGCCCAGCGTAAATTTGAGGCTGCGGAGAAAAACTTAAATAAACTACTTGGTGGCACCAGCCAGTTTTTTGAGTCACAGGCTGCTGACGAGCTGAGTGTAGCCCAGTCACGCCTGGACCTGGCTCAGGAGGAGTACGACACCCTCCAGGCTGGTCCGGACCCGGACGAGCTGGCGATCGTAGATGGTCGGATTGTCACCGCCGAGAGCCGGATTGCCGCAGCTCAGGCTGCGATCCAATCTGCTGAAGCTGCCCTGGCAGATCTTAACCTGGTAGCAACCATTAATGGCACGGTTGTCGAGATGGACTTGATTGAAGGACAGCGAATCTCTCCCGGGCAGGAAGTTCTGCGGCTGGCGGATTTTTCGCAATGGTATGTCGAAACGGATAACCTGACCGAGATTGAGGTGGTGGATATCGTGCTGGGCGATAAGGCGTCTATCACGCCTGATGCGCTGCCTGAGGTGACCCTCACCGGTGTCGTTGAGTCGATCAGCGATTTATTTGAGGAAAAGCGGGGGGATATCACCTACACGGCCCGCATCCGGTTGGATAACGTCGATCCGCGCCTGCGTTGGGGTATGACGGTGGCGACTGTATTCGAAGACAAGTAATCAATTTTGGCAGGTAATCCTCTGAAATTCGGCTGTGATGAGAATTAAACAAAAGTGTGCATGGCTATCGGCTGCAATCATTGGAACGGTGATTGCAGCCGTTTCTCTTATCTCCCCGGAATTTGCCTGGACACAGGGTTTATCCGCACCCAGCTATCTGCCGATTTTGTACCAGGGCTGGCCTACACCGACTGCGACACCCCGCCCCGGGTACTTGCTGATCAGTGAAGTTCTCTATGATCCAGATGGCATAGAGCCACAAGCGGAGTGGATCGAGATATTCAACCCTGGGGTGACGGCGGTTGACTTGAGTCAATATAAATTGGGGGATGAGGAGACTCGCTCAGGGCCCGAGGGGATGTTTCAATTTCCAGAGCAGGCGGTTCTGCCGCCGGGTGGCGTGATTGTGGTGGCGAACCAGGCGGTGGCATTTTTCCAAATCTACGGGGTGGTGCCGGATTACGAGCTATCTGAGACCGACCCTGCCGTCCCCAACCTGCTCAAATATTCCGCCTGGTCCGGCGGAAATGTGGAGCTTTCCAACGGTGGGGACGAGTTGCTTTTGTTGGATGCGCACGACCAGCCCGCCGATGCGGTCTCCTGGGGTAGCTCAAATTTTGCCTTTGATCCCTCCCTGGCAATTATTCAACAGGGGCATTCCTACGAGCGCAAACCGGCTTTTGTGGACACCGGTACCTACCAGGATTGGGTCGACCAGGGGTTGCCCAATCCTGGGGGTGTGGACCTGCGCATACCGACCCCCACACCAACCTTGCCGGCGGGCGGCACGCCAACCCCGCATGCTGCGTTAGGCCTGCTGATCAGCGAGGTGCTCTACGATCCCTTAGGTAGCAACCCGACCGGCGAGTGGTTTGAGGTCTACAATTTTGGGGAGGGAGTGATTGGCCTGGACGGGATCAAAATTGGAGATGAAGAGACAGCCGGCGGGGGAGAGGGAATGTTGCTGTTCCCCTCCGGTTATTTTATCCAGCCAGGACAAACCCTGGTGGTTGCAAATGATGCTCAGGCATTTAAGAGTGTCTATGGCCTTAATCCGGATTTTGCAGTCAACACATCTGATCCGCAGGTCCCGAAGATGCTGCGGGATACAACCTGGGGCACCGGCACGGTCAACCTGAGCAATGATGGCGACGAAGTGCTCCTTCTGGATGAGAGTGGCTCCATAATCGATGCGCTATCCTGGGGATCATCTGCCTTTGCATTCTTGCCGTCCGTTGGTAAGGTGGAGGTTGGGCATTCCCTGGAAAGATACCCCCCGGATCGCGATACGGATAGTGCCCTGGACTGGCGTGATCAAGCCACCCCTGCTCCAGGGGTGGTTGACCTGGTGCTGCCTACAGCGACGGTGATTCCTTAGTCTTCCCCAACTTAACCTGTCTGGGCTGGGAATTATATTGGGTCGTGCTGGCAAAAAAACACCCGGTTTCGATATCGAACCGGGTGTTTTGTGCTTTGCAGTAAGGTTTTTTAGGAAGGCTGTCCTTGAACCTGGCGGATGACCATCACGACTTTGCCCTTGATCTCAACCTGGGTGGGGTCGTCGATGTAAATCGGGTCCATGGTCGGGTTGGCGGGTTGCAGGCGGACGCGCCCGTTTTCCAGGTAGAAATACTTGAGGGTGGTTTCGTCGTTCTCAGTCAGCCAGATTGCCACCATCTCACCGTTGCGGGCTTCTTGGGCTCGCCGCATGATCACGATATCGCCGTCGTTCACCATGGCATCGATCATCGAGTTCCCCTGGACTTCGAGGGCAAACAGCTCGTTGATCCGTTCCCGGGCGGGCAGCAGGCTGCGGGCGACATCGACCATCGATTCAGCATCGAAATACGAGAAGTCTGACGGAGGCACCGGCACGGGCGAAGAGGCAACGATCCGGCCGACGATTGGAATCTGCAGCACTTCTTCGACTGCCTGGCGCACAGCCTCTGCCGATTTCTTGATCTGGGCACCCATCGCGGCAAATGCCTCGCTTGTTGAAGCTTCTGAATAGGGTTTTACCAGGCGGATGCCGCGCGAAACACGGCCATCGCGCTCAATATGACCGCTTTCCTCCAGCTGGTTCAGGTAATAATTAACCACAGAGGTGGAAGAAATAGAAGTCATATCACAGATCTCACGGATCGAAGGCGGGTATCCGTTCTGGTTGTTGAATCGCTCTAATACCTCGAGGATTTTTATCTGTCTCTCGCTTAGCCCTTTGGCACGTTTTCTAGCCATCATAATCTTTTCTCCTGAGGGCATCAGAACCTACAAAGCGTAGTACCATTATTGGATGCCCATCCCAGGTGTCCTGGGGGTGAGTGGATTCGGTCATTATTCGTTCATTTGTGCTAAAAATATAATAACCGAACATTCGTTCTGTGTCAAGGGATTTCTTGTTTTTTTGGTGAATTTGGGATAAGGGAAAAGGATGTGATGCGGACACTATAAACCCTCTTTTACCCCGAACTCGGTCTTTTTAGATTATCCTGTGGCATAATTGGGTGAATTTAGATTGACGGGCGGGTTCTGAAGGCTGGGTTGGCTGCCCTTCAAAAAGGAGATTTTTCGGTGTTCAGCAAGCTTTGTGTTCTGGGATTGGGTTATACCGGTTTGCCAACGGCCAGCACTTTCGCCACGCATGGCTTGAAAGTTGTCGGCGTAGACACAAACCCGGTGGTTGTTGAAACACTGCGCAATGGCGGGTTACATATCTATGAGCCGGGGTTGCGCACGCTTGTCCAGGCGGCAATCGGATCGGGGAACCTGGTCATCAGCGAAACGCCCGAGCCGGCAGATGCCTTCATTATCGAGGTACCCACGCCTTTCTATCCCGATAAGAGCGCCGACATGCGGGCGGTCACCTCAGCCACTCAGTCTATCGTGCCCCATTTACGGGAGGGCAATCTGGTTATCCTGGAATCGACCTCCCCCCCGCTAACGACTCTTAACCTGCTGGCGCCCATCTTGGAGCAATCGGGCTTACGGGCGGGGGTTGATTTCTACCTGGCATATTCGCCAGAGCGGGTGATGCCGGGGCAGATCCTGCGAGAGCTGATCGAGAATGACCGCGTGATAGGCGGCATCAACCGGGTTTCTGCTGAGGCAGGCCGCGATCTGTACGCTACATTCGTGCGCGGCGAGATCGTGCTGACCGATGCCACCAGCGCCGAGATGGTCAAGCTGATGGAAAACACCTACCGCGATGTGAATATCGCCCTGGCAAACGAGTTTACCCGCCTGGCGGAACGCTTTGGTATTGACGTGTGGGAAGCGATATCAATTGCCAACCGCCACCCGCGGGTGAGGATCCTCAGCCCCGGTCCGGGTGTTGGCGGGCACTGTATTAGCGTCGATCCGTGGTTCCTGGTGGAGTCGGCACCCGATCTTGCCGCACTGATCCGCACGGCGCGCCAGGTGAACGACACCCAGCCGCAGCACGTGGTCGCTTTAGTTCGCAAAGCGGCCCATTCAGGTGGGGCAGCCCAGGAAGATTCCCTGCATGGGTGCTCGGTCACAGTTTTGGGGCTGGCTTATAAAGCGGATGTGGATGATTTGCGCGAAAGCCCGGCGATAGAGGTCACCCGCCTGCTGGCAGAAGCTGGTGCAAAAGTGACCGCTTTCGAGCCCAACCGTCCTGACGCTTGCTTGCCGGGTGTTCACATGGCTACCAGCCTGGAAGAAGCCCTGGCAGGGGCTGAGATAGTGGTGCTGCTGGTTGGGCACGCAACCTTGCGGGGGTTACTACCAGAGCAGGTTGCCGCCCTGACCCGGGCGCGCACTGTGGTGGATTGTGTCAATGCCTGGTCATCCAAAACCTGGCATCCGGCTGGCTTCAACCTGTACCGGTTAGGGGTTGGCGAACAGTCATTATGACGCCCGTAGTTGTGGCGGATGGAGTAGTGAATGAAGGTGCTCTCAGTGTTCGGGACACGTCCCGAGGCGGTTAAAATGGCGCCAGTTGTCCGGTATCTGGCTCAGACGCCGGGCATTGAATCGCTGGTCTGTGTCACAGCCCAGCACCGCCAGATGCTTGACCAGGTATTAAGCCTATTTGAGATTGTCCCAGATGTTGACCTGAACTTGATGCAGGCCGACCAGTCGCTGGCCCAGGTCACAGCAGCGGTTTTCACGCACCTGGACCCGGTACTTGCCAGGTTGAAACCCGATTGGGTCCTGGTTCAGGGTGATACAACCACGGTCATGGCGGCAGCTTTATTGGCATACTATCACCGCATCCGCGTCGGTCATGTTGAGGCGGGTTTGCGCACGGGCGATAAATGGCAGCCGTTCCCCGAGGAGATCAACCGCAGGGTGGCGGGGGCGGTTGCCGATTTGCATTTTGCTCCGACGGAATGGTCGCGCCAAAACCTGCTGCGCGAGAATGTGCCGGATGAGCGCATCCGCGTGACGGGAAACCCGGTGATCGACGCGTTGCAGTCTGTGGTCAACATGCCGCCGCCGCCCGAAGTGACCAGCCTGTTATATAAGCTGGGGTTATCTCAGGATGCCAATCCTTCGCCAGGAAACCGGCTGGTGCTGATCACAGCCCATCGCAGGGAGAATTTCGGGAAGCCCCTTGAGAATATTTGTACGGCAATCCGCCAATTGGCAGACCATTATCAAAGCCAGGTGCAATTCGTCTACCCCGTGCATCTCAACCCCAATGTGCAAGTCCCGGTCTATCGCATGCTGGGCAAGGTACCCAACATTACACTGCTGCCCCCGCTGGATTATCTGCCCCTGGTGCACCTGATCAAGCGCTCTACCCTGGTGCTGACCGACTCAGGTGGCTTGCAAGAGGAGGCCCCCGGTCTGGGTGTGCCGGTGCTGGTCATGCGTGAAGTCACCGAGCGGCCGGAAGGAGTGGAAGCGGGTACAGTGCGCCTGGTAGGCACTGATGTGGAGCGGATCGTCAACCAGGCGCGCCTCCTGCTGGATGATCCTGTCGCCCATGCGGCGATGGCACGCGCCGTCAATCCTTACGGCGATGGGCAGGCTGCCTCCCGCATCGTGAAGGCGATCCTGGAACATGGATAGCTCGCATGGCGCGTGATGTGTACACCCGCCTGGTCTATGCCCGCCAGGCGCCTGTGATTGGGAAGCTTGCCTATTACGCCCTCAAACTGCTGGGTGTAGAAATCCCCTGCTCGGTGGTGGTTGGTCGCCAGTTTGAGCTGGCGCATGGCGGATTTGGCGTGGTGGTACACTCGAAAACGGTTATTGGTGACCGGGTCAGGCTGTATCCGGGGGTAGGGATAGGCCGGGCTGACATCTACCGCCCAGCCGAGCACTCGCAATTCGAAGGGGTGGTCATCGAAGATGACGTCGTCCTCTCTCCGGGAGCCAAGGTGCTCTGCAAGCAGGGCATCTTACGTGTGCGACGAGGTACAGTCGTGGGTGCAAACGCCGTTCTCCTGGAATCGACCGGGGAGTACGAATTATGGGCGGGAGTTCCTGCCCGGCGGGTGGGAGTCCGGGAGATGGCTGCCAGCCCGGGGGCAGTGGATTGAAAACCCTATGATCACTCTGGTATCTTAAGATGGTCTCGAAGTTGACCCGGGTATGCCTGGTGCCGCGCCTGGAGGGCGTCGGCGGGATGGTGTCTTTTCAGCGTAAAATCGCCAGGGGATTGCAGGCGGGCGGGATTGAAGTATGTACTGACCTGGACGACACCCCCTACCAGGCTGTGCTGGTGATTGGGGGTACGCGCAACCTGACTGGTTTGCGGAAAGCCAGGCGAAATGGGGCGCGGATTGTGCAGCGCCTGGACGGGATGAATTGGCTGCATCGCCGGCTGAGAACGGGCGTGCGCCACTACCTGCGTGCTGAAATTGGCAACTGGCTGCTGGCGTACATCCGGTCACATCTGGCTGATTTTATCGTGTACCAGAGCCAGTTCAGCCGCGAGTGGTGGGAGCGGGTCCGTGGGCCAGTACCGGCAGCAAATCGGGTGATTTATAATGGAGTCGATCTCACTCAATATTTTCCTGGCGAAGGGCAAGACCCGCCTGTTGACCGCTGGCGGGTGTTGCTGGTGGAAGGGAGCTTGCTGGGTGGCTACGAGGCAGGCCTGGAAGTGGCGGTGAAGCTGGTGGAAGGGCTGGAAGGAAGGATCCATCTGGGGCAATCTACCTCCCAGTCAACTCATCAGGCGGTTGAGCTGATGGTGGTTGGGCGAGTCTCGGAGCAGACCCAGCAGCGCTGGCAACAACAAACCCAAATCTCGATAAGATGGGCTGGTCAGGTGCCGCACGAGCATATCCCTGAGATCGACCAGACCGGGCATATTTTGTATTCTGCGGATCTGAACGCGGCCTGTCCCAATTCCGTGATCGAAGCCCTGGCGTGCGGGCTGCCGGTGCTGGCATTCGATACCGGTGCGTTGCCGGAGCTGGTCAGTCCATCAGCCGGGCGCGTGGTGCCTTATGGCGGCAACCCGTGGCTGCTTGAACCACCCGATATGGTCGGGTTGGTGGGCGCGGCTGCCGAAATCTTGCAGGATCAGGCTGCATACCGCACGGGCGCTCGCCGGCGCGCCGAAGAAGCCTTTGACGTGGAGCAGATGGTGCAGGGCTATGTGCAGGCCTTACAGGGAATCGACTGATCGTGAGCTTCCGGATTGATTGGACGGTTTGGGATGCCCGATTATGGCTAAGCTGATCCTGTCCTTTGCAGATGCGGCCGCCCGCTACCTGCCGATGAGTGTCAAGCGGGGTATTTATCGCCTGCCCTGGCTGGCAAAGCTGGTCCGTGGCAGCCTGAATCGGGCTGCACCGCAAGGGCTCACCCGGGTGAGAGTCGCCGGCGGGGGCCTGGCGGGAATGTCTCTTCAGTTGGACTTGCAGAGTGAGAAAGACTATTGGCTAGGCACCTATGAGCCAGATTTGCAGGTTGGGATTGGTGATCTGGTCAAGCCGGGTATGGTGGCTTACGACGTTGGGGCGAACATCGGGTATATCAGCCTGTTGCTGGCGCAGGCGGTAGGTAAGACCGGGCATGTATATTCTTTTGAGGCGCTTTCCAAAAACCTGGAGCGGCTGGAGGAAAATATCCGTTTGAATGAGCTGCAGGATCAAGTAGAGATTATCGCCGGTGCAGTTGTGGATCAAAGTGGTCTGGTGAGCTTCTGGGTTGGGCCGTCTGGCGGGATGGGCAAAGCCGAAGGCTCAGCCGGGCGAGAATCAGTTGAATACCGCGCTTCGATCCAGGTAGAAGGCTTTTCTTTGGATGACTTTGTCTATCGTCGCGATCATCCTCAACCCGATGTGGTAAAAATGGATATCGAAGGCGGGGAAGTGCTGGCACTGCCGGGGATGCGCCAGGTCTTGGCGCAGGCGCGGCCGATCGTCTTCCTTGAGCTGCATGGACCACAAGCTGCACAAGCTGCCTGGCACGAATTTAACCTGGCTGGCTACCGCCTGAGTAATCTTGCGCAAGGTTACCCAGAAGTTCATTCATTCGATGAGTTAGATTGGAAAGCTTACCTGGTGGCTTTCCCTGCTACAAGCTGATGCCGGGCGAGAACCAGGCCATCAAACATGGATTCTGATTTACTGCCTAATCCTGATCAACTCCCTGAGTATCCCGGGCGTTTGGGCGTACAGCAGCGAGTTTTGCCTTCTTATCGGGCAGGTTTCTTTGAGGCGCTGGCTCGCGCCTGCCGGGGAGGGTTGAGCGTGATCGCCGGGCAGCCGCAACACGACGAGTCGATTGCAGTGGCGGGGCAACTCACCGCTGCCCGTTTTGTCGCAGCGCGCAACCTGCACCTAGGCCGCGTTCGCCAGCCATACTATTTGTGCTGGCAGCGCGGGCTGGTCGAGTGGTTGGAGGAATGGCAGCCGGATGCCCTGGTTGTCGAGGCAAACCCGCGTTACCTCAGCACCTACCGAGCGGCGGATTGGATGCACAGACGCGGCCGCCCGGTGATCGGCTGGGGGTTGGGCGCACCGAATGCAGGTCGAGAGCCAGCTGGCTTTTGGGGAGCTATTGGCAGTTTTGGGCGGCGCCGTTTCTATCGTAACTTTCATGGGATGATCGCCTACAGCCGGCGCGGGGCAGACGAGTACCGGGCTTTAGGGTTTTCTGCACAGCGCGTCTTTGTTGCCCCAAACGCGGTGGTAAATCGGCCTACTGAAGACGCGCCGCTTCGCCCAATCGAAAAGGAGGGTCGCCAGAAGGTGTTATTTGTCGGGCGCCTTCAGGAGCGCAAGCGGTTGGATAACTTGCTGCGCGCCTGCGCGGGGTTAGATACCGGGTTGCAGCCCCAGCTGACGATCGTAGGAGACGGTCCTGCCCTGACCGGGCTTCAACAGCTTGCCCAGGAAATTTACCCGCAGGTGGAGTTTGCCGGGGCAGTTCACGGGCCTGCTCTCGAACGTTATTTCGTCGCTGCCGACCTGTTTGTCCTGCCAGGCACAGGCGGGCTGGCAGTGCAGCAAGCCATGGGGCACGGCCTGCCGGTGATTGTCGCGGAGGGCGACGGCACCCAGGATGACCTGGTGCGCCCAGAGAATGGCTGGCGGGTTCCTGCGAATGATATAACCGCTCTCCAGAGGGCGCTGCGCGAGGCGCTCTCGGATATCCAGCGCTTGCGCAAGATGGGAAGCCAATCCCTGTGCATTGTGCGGGATGAGTTCAATATTGGAGCGATGGTGGCTGGTTTCGTGGCTGCCCTTGCCAGCATCTCTATTGCAGAATGAGTTGGTCCGGTGATGAAGCTGCTCTTTATTGCTGATGGGCGCTCCCCCATCGCCTTGAACTGGATTGAGTATTTTGTGGCTGCCGGCTACCAGGTTCACCTGGTGTCCATGTTTGCCTGCACTCCCCAGATCGAACTGGCTTCTTTGGCGATTATTTCAGTGGCATATAGCGGGGCAGGCAAGGC
>JBFYSV010000197.1:0-2914 GCA_041301185.1 Anaerolineae bacterium | reverse complement strand
ACCGCTTCGTATTCCCAGCCAACCGCTTCACCGGTCAGCGAGTCAACGAAATTGAGCGGGGGGTAGTCATTGCCCGTCACCGCTACCACCGTCCGCCCTTCCAGGTCGGGCAAACGCAGGGTGTTCGCCACGCCGGTTTCTGTGGGCTCCGCGGAGGGCTCCGCAGTTGGTTCTTGTGTGGGCTCTGGGGGTAAGGCGGTCGGCGCTTCAGTCGGCGCTTCAGCCGGCGGTACTTCGGTGGGTGCTACTTCAGTCGGCGCGGTTGTTGGCGCTTCAGCAGGCGGAGCTGAAGTCGGCGTAGCCGCCGGGGCACATGCTGCTAGCACCAGGCTAAATAAAATCATCAGGCTAAATAGGGTTCTTTTCATCGTTTCTCACTCCTGTTTGAATCGGGGTTCAGCGAATATCAACTACCAGCCAAAATCCCAGGCTGTTCTTGCCAACCCAGGGCAGTATAGCATAGATACAGACGCCGGACAAGAAGTGATCAATAGACGCCATTTGTCCCTGTCTGGCAATGAGAGCTTATTAATCAAAGTAGACCAGGCAATGAAAGCCAGGGTAAATCATAGTAAAATGGGCAATCTGGAAACCCAAACACGCCGTTTGGCGTCTATGGGTCATATGACAGCATTCCAAAAGAACACCGCCCTGCGAGGCGAAGGAGAACTTTTGAATTACCGACGTTTGGTCATCCCACTTATTCTTATCGCTCTGGTTTCGATGGCTTGCAGGCTGGCTCAGCTTGGCCAACCTGATATATCGACGTCTGAACCAACGGAAGAGGATGTTTTACAGATGCCGCTCGCGCCCTCTCCAACACCAATCCCTACGATTGCCCCTACACAAGAGAGTTGCCTGATTGGCAACTGGCAAGTCAGCGGGCTGAGCGATTACATCCTGGCTTTTATCCCGCCTGAACTCGCCGAGCAATACAGCCTGCAATACCAGGGTACCAACGGCAGCATCTATTTCAGCCTACTTCCCGATGGTTCGCTAAGCATGCAAGCCAACCAGCTTGAGATCCTCTTTGAAGCCAAAATGTCCATCTTCACAGTGCCGGTCAGCGCTATCCTGGATGGTCAGGTGAGCGGAAAATACTCGGTAAATGGTGACACCCTGACCACCTCAGACATGGATACCAGCGGGCTGAGCGCCTCTGCCCAGGCGATGGGTAACCAACTGATGGACAAGGCGCAGATCATCGATGCCATCCCCCTCTTGAGCCCTCCCTTCAATACCGCCCAGTATTCTTGCTCTGGCGACACGCTGCAGCTCCGCCTACCTGCCTACCCGGAGAGCCTGCCCCCACTGGTATTAAACAGGATGAAATAGTAACGTCAAGATTGCCAGGCGTGTGTTGGCAGCCCAAAACTGCCTATCTCAATCAGCATGACATCATCGCTAATACGGAAGATCGCCCATTTGGCAAAGCCAGCTTTGCCAAATGGGCGATCTTAAATCCATCTAGATGAGAAGGATGGACAGATTACGCCACGTTCACGTTCACCGGTTGTTTGTGGATGCGGAAATTTTCTGCCTTTGCCAGAACTTGAACCAGATAATCCTCTGGCACATCGACCAGGGTGTGGCGGTCGTGAATATGGATCTTGCCGATGCTGTTTCCGGGGATACCGGCATGATAGGCGATGCTGCTGACCACATCATTGGGTCGGATGCCATGTGATCTGCCTTTACTGATCGTCAGGCGCACCATACCTGCCTCGTGGGACAGATTCCCTTGCCTCCGATCATTCCCCCGCTTATTCGGACGGTTGGTTCGCTCTTTGCGCTGTGGTCGCGCTTCATGCACCTCGCTCAGGGCTGCGATTGGGCGCTGCTTTTCGTCTGCGCGGGCAATTTTCAACGCCGCCGCAGCAATCTCTAGAGGGTCGTGGCCTTCTTCGACCAGTTTTGCTACCATCTCTCGCTCGCGGCGGTAGCGTGATCGTTGTAACCAGACCCCCATTTGGTCAAGCAGTTGCGTCTCGCGGTGGCTGCGAATGTCTTCTTCGCTGGGCAATCCGGCGCGGTTGAGTTTCTGGTGGGTAAAGGCTTCAATCCGGCGTACGCGCCACTGCTCGGCGGGTGTAACCAGCGTGATGGAGATCCCGGTTTTGCCAGCCCGGCCTGTGCGACCAATGCGGTGGACATACACCTCTTCGTTATCCGGCAGGTCAAAATTGAATACATGCGAGATGTCGTCAACATCCAAGCCGCGGGCTGCTACATCTGTGGCTACCAATACCTTGCTCTGGTTATTGCGAAAACGGCTCATCACCACTTCCCGCGTCTCCTGGGGTAAGTCACCATTTAACACTTCCGCAGGGAAGCCTCGCTGGGTCAGCTCTCCAGCCAGCTCGCCGGATGCCAGGCGGGTACGCACGAAGATCAAAGCGGAGGTAATCGGCTCCACCTCGAACAGGCGCGTCAGTGCAGCCAGTTTATCGGCTTCGTTCACCAGGTAGTAGCGCTGCTCGATGCTTGCAACGGCTGGATGATCGCGCTGGATGGCGATGTACTGAGCCTCATGTAGATAACGATCCGCCAGGCGGCGCACCGCAGGCGGGATGGTGGCGGAAAACAATGCCGTCTGGCGCGTAGAGGGGGTTTCAGCGAGGATGGCCTCGATATCTTCAATGAAACCCATGCTGAGCATCTCGTCCGCTTCATCGAGCACAACGGTTTTTACCGAACCGAGATCAAGGACTTTCTTGTGGATCAAGTCCAGGATCCGTCCCGGAGTCCCCACGACGATATCAACCCCCTTATTCAGGCGGCTGATCTGGCGCGGATAGGGCTGCCCGCCGTAGACAGCCAGCAGGCGCGGCTGGTTGGAACCGGCGTAGTCCATGATTGCCTGGGCTACCTGGATTGCCAGCTCGCGGGTGGGGGTCAACACCAGGCTTTGAAT
>JBFYSV010000196.1:0-3900 GCA_041301185.1 Anaerolineae bacterium | reverse complement strand
CCTAGTACGCAATGACTCATGCCGGCATTGCATGCGAAATATACAACAGGAATTCCCCTCAAGCGCAAAGCCCACGAAGCAAGCAGGTGAAATCCGCTGTTCCACGAGACATCGTCATCCCCCGTGGAAGCTTTAAAGAATACGACAGGCGCGCCCTGGGCAGGTGGCGAGTGACGGGCGACGTTCCGCGCCATAGAGGCGATTTTGAGATTATTCAGCCTGCGGACAAGTCCGCGTTTGATACGTTGGATGAGGAATTCTTGAAGCATTGAAATGACAATTCACTATTCAGAGGTGGATTTCCAGCATTTAATCTTATCAGTAAATTTGCCTGAGTGCATCAGGGAATTGTTAATTGTTCCCCGACAAACAAGATCGAATCCATGGGAAGATTATTGACCTGGGCAATGACAGCAGGATCAATGTCGCCGAATACGCAGGCGATTCCGTAAATGGTCTCGTTATCTCTGGTGACAGTATATGTTGTTGGGCGAATTTGCAACGCGCGGTTTCCGGGGAACAGATCCCCTGTCTGCGGAATTTCGAGAACCGTTCCAGCATAAAAAACTTGATGATTTGTGAAACCGTTTAGAGCCAACAGTTCAATTGGATCCACATTGAAACGGCGCGCAATGCAATACGGAAACTCGCCCGGATGCAATGTATAGGTTAGTGGGCGCGAATCGACAAGAGTAGGCGTCTGTGTTGGTTCGATGACAGCCAGCGTTGCTGTAGATGTCGTGGTTGGAGATACTTCTGTGGGGGTGGTTGGCGGAAACGGCGTGGGGGTGATTACATTCTCTGTAACGATAGTCAACACCACGGTTGGAGATGAGGCGACAAGAGTAGGCGTGTGGTTAACTGCCGGTGAAGTGCTTATTGCATCTATCTGTCCAGCTTGAGATGAGGCTGTAAAGCTGGCGAGTCTCCTTCCTGCATTAATCAGGGCAACAATAGTGATCAAGGCGATGACTGCAACCAGTCCAATGGCAATTATCCTCTCAAAGCGAAGTTGGACCCGTTTTCTTTGGCCGTCAGCGCGGCCTGCTTCTTTTGTTTTCTGTGTTAGCGTCGGGATTATATCGATCATGCGTGGGTTGAGAATTCGTTCGAGTGCAGAACCGAGCATGGCAAACGCAAGGCTGGTAAGCAGGAGGAGGAAGATTGGCTCCAACACCCAAAACGGCGAACCATATAACGCGCCCCGCGTCAGTCCTTCGTAAATAATGCGTCCCCACGAGGGATAATTGGATTTGATATTAAAGAAACCCAGGGTGGCTTCCAAAAAAATGAAGCTTGGCACCAGTGTTATCAACATAGGGATCAGCACCGGCAGGACGCGCGGCACAAGATAATGGGTGATGATTCTGATATCGCTGGCTCCATAGGAGCGCGCCGATTCGATGTACGGCGCCTCCTTCGCTTGCAGGAATGCTGAACGCAGTGTTTTGATCGGAGAGCCAAACGTATTGAGGACAACAACAATCGCCAGAATGATCCAAATGTTCCAGCCAAAGAGAACGTTCGTCAGAACAGCGATTGGCAAACTGGGCAGCACCATGTTGATTTCAGTGAGTCTTTGAACGAGATTATCCACCCAGCCGCCATACCATACACCGATGGCCGGCAGAAGCATGGCAACCAATGAGGTGATGAGCGTTCCCAGCAGGCCTATGAGCAATGCAAATGGCATCCCCCAGAATAGCGGCACTATCAGGTTTCGGCGCGCGTAATCCGTCCCTGCCAGACCGTATACCTGTCCTAGCAGAACCAACTGTGGCTGGATATCACTTTCCTTTTCAAAGAGCAGACTCGTGACTGTCAATCGATAAGTCCCGCGTTGCAGGATAAACTGGGAAGAACCCGGCGCAGCAAACAACAGATGAAATGCAGAGGTTGGGTATAGCCCGGTATCAACGAACCAATTTCTCCATTCAGGATTTTGGTTGAGGATGTACTTGGGGTTGATGCCCGCCTCGAAATCATAGCTTGTGCTCGCTGGTATGGCTTTGTCTTTGAGCTTGTGCGTACTGCCATCCGGGTACATCCATTCAAGCGAAACAAATGGCACCCTCTCGCTATATTTGGGATCAAGATAAAGAAAAATTTCGCTCGGAATTTCCTTGTAAAGATAGTCAAATGTAAATATGGTTGTCTTTTCGACCCATCCATTTTCCAGAGTACGCATCGTCACACTGGCTTCCTGGCTATCCTCTTTCAGGATAAGTGTCGAAAGCAAGGGAGGGTCATTGAACAAATTCATCCACGCAGGCATTGCTGTGCGCGGGATGGTGCTTTGGCCTGTCAGGCGATTCCGATCGTAATCCTGTCCATATTGTTCATATGGAAGGGCAATGACCGCATAAATCGAGCCTGCGAGCAGGATGATAATCACCACCAAACCAAATATGGCGGATGGATACCTGCGAAGTTCCTGAAAGAATAACCCGCTTTGCGTACCGAACCTGCGAAGGGATTCCCTGAAGTTGCCCACCGCCGTGCCCCAGGAGAAGCCCTGCTTCTTCGCGGGACCCCGGGTCTTTGTCTCGTAATCTCTGTCCCTTCTCTTCGTCCAAGCTTTAAATCGAGCGCTCCAACTCGTGTATTTTGATTTAATTCGCGCTTGAGTTTGCATCGCATCGTTTGTTGGCAGGAGACGAATGCGTGGGTCAACGATCACATATACAAAATCAAGGATGAACACAGTACCCCCAAGCAGATATGCAAAGATGACCACGATTCCCACCACGATAATTAACTCACCCGGCTCCATGCTCTCTCCCCAAAAATTTGGCAGAGCCTCTTTGATATACAGCCAACCCAGCCCGGGCCATCGAAAGACCGCCTCCAATGCCATACTCATTTGCCAGAAACTGACCAGGCTGGTAACAAAACCAGTAATAACATAAGGGAGCGCGGGCTTGAGAATATATTTCCTCTCCAGAATTTTGGAAGATAATCCCTTTGCGCGTGCCAGTTCAACGTAGTCCTCCTCGGAATAGATCACGAAGAAGGTGCGCCACATGTACACCATTTGGAAAAGCAGGCTGAGCACAATGGACAATACCGGCAGGATCATGTGCTTCCCGACTTGCAGAACATATTCAACCGGATTGTCAGGCTTGAAAGAATCGTACATGCCGGATAAAGGAAGCCAGCGCAACTGGAACGCAAAAATGGAGATCAAAAGTATGCCGATCACCCAACTTGGCACGGAAGAGATCGGCGAAAGCACAGCAAACAACCGATCCAGCTTTCCCCCGTAATTCCGTGACAGATACAGTGCGAGTGGCATACCAATCAGAAATACCAAAAAGTAGGCTGTTCCTATCAACAGCAGCGTATTGGGCAGGTATTGCAGGATAATGTCGGACGCACTAGCCGTTGTTACCCTCGCACTGGCCCATCCGCTTTGTCTGGAGCCCAACTTTCCCCAATCAAATGTGAGCGCTTTTACTGTCCAGAGCATGTATCGTGGCAGAAATGGAAGATTTAATCCCGCCTCCGTGCGCAATTGTTCGGTCATTGCATCCATTTCGGCCTGATTCCCGCCGATGATGCCGAATTTGGCATGGACAACAACAAATATTTGCGCTTCCAGACTTGTCTCAAACGGGGAAACGGGCGGACCAAGTCCGCGTTGGGATGGCTGATTGGCAAGCAGCACCGTAATAAAAACACCGACAAAAATGGTCAGGGTTATGGTCAAAACCTTGCCAGCCAAATACCATACCACTTTCATCGCGCGCCGAGTGCGCGAAGGCAGGGGTGATATCTGCTCCTTGCTGATCAACCTGATTGTTCTCCTTTTGGATAATTATACAATACTTGAAGCCAAGTCGTCTCACATCCGCGTTTGATGGGTTGGGTGAATAAATCTTTATCAAAGATCGCAGGTGC
>JBFYSV010000192.1:0-4980 GCA_041301185.1 Anaerolineae bacterium | reverse complement strand
ATGATTGATACCAATCATCAACCAGAACGAAAATAATAGTCAAAATGTCAGAAATGGATATACTTGTCATGGGAATGTCCTCCTCAAGTTTTGGGTTGGCACCTTAATCTTGAGGAACATTCCCGTTTTCGTCAAGCCTTTTTTGATTTCACATCAGACGTATCTTATTCATAAGATGCAGCAAATGAGAAATCCTATTCAGATCAGTTGCTTTGCCCATTCTGCAGCACGTTCCAGTTCACCCTCTTTTAACGGTCCTTGCTCTCCCATTACAATAAAGCCTTCCCCCGGGGCGAGCAGCTTGCCGCCCTTCTTCTCCAGCAATTTGGCAATTGTGCTGGCAGCGTAACCGCCCTTGTCCACAATAAAGCGAAAGACAGAAGAGTCAATCGTCTCCAGGGCAATGCGGGTATCGAATGAAGCCACCTGAACGCCAGCCAGGTCATTTTTCGGGAGCTCGTTCAGAAATTTTGAGACCGCTTCGGTGGGTCGAAATCCGCGGGTTGGCGAACCAACCACCAGCAATTCCAACCCGCCAACCTGCTCCGGCGTCGCCTGCCCCACCGGCAAGGTTGGTGCGCTGAGGGCGGCGCCGATGGCAAGAGCAATTTTTTCTGTATTACCAAATACCGAATCATAGATCACTAGCGCAGTCATAATAAACTTTTCTCCTATCACTGTTGATGTAAGTGCTATTTATAGCGAGCTACGTCAATTTAAAAAACAGCACCATCGCCAAAATCGCCAGGTTGATCAGCAGGCCAACCGCACCCTGGGCATCTAAAGCCCGGAACCTTCCATCCCAAAACAGGAAGTATATCAACGAAGAAAACACCGCCGCCCCGATCACTGCCGGACGCCACCAATCCTGCTGGAGGATCAGGGCTATCCCGGCAATGACAAAGCCAATGCTAGCCAGCACCAACATTACTGCAGCCAGCAGGCGGGTTGTCTGATCGCTAAACAACCTGGAAAACAGCCAGGCGCCGTCCGGCCATGTCATGTCCGGGCGCAGTTGAAAGTAACGCAGGCTATGCCCGGCATACAGCAAATGCACCAGGCCGTGTAAGATGAAAAAGACACCCATGGCAATTGTCACCATTGCCTTCTCTCCTTCAATATAACAGGGATGCCGCCCACACCAATGCGAGAACCAGAGCTATCGCCGCAACACGGTGGATCGTTAACATGAGGCCGTAATCCAGCTTGTTCATGCTCATCAGTGCCCCACTGGCAAAAAGAGCGATCACACACAAGACCACCACTACCAACAAGAGTATGAGCGCGGTTTGCAGATCCACACTTTTGAGCAGCCCGACCACTTTTATCCCAGCAGCAATGACTGCCCCCAGGGCAATCAGTTTATGGACATTGAACAAAGCGACATTATACGGTTTGCCAACCTTGCTAAGCCAAAAGCCAAAAACAATCGTCAGCAAGAAAGCAATTCCAGGGATGAGAAAGTTCGATAGCATGTCCACGGCGGTCTCCTTATTGCTTATCCGACTGCGTCATGGGCATAACCGGTATAAACGGAAAGCGGCAGCATGGTGAGAATCAAGAGTAGACCCCACGCCATTATGCTCGCCAAGAAATCGTTGAAAAAATACCCCACCAGGAACTGCCCCAGCAACCAGGTCAACAAGATCACCAGCGGCCAGGGCCAGAGTTTAGCCGTCAGGCGAGCGACATTTCCCGGTTCACGGGTGATTGGCATGTTGATTTTCGTTCCTGCCGCGCCGCCAATTATTCCGATCAGCGGTGGGAAAAGCCCGCCGCCAAACAACAGCAGGCCAATCGATAGCAGGATTAACACCAGACCACCATGATCGCGCTGGATAAACGCCACCGACCAGATGATCATTGCCAGGCCAAGCAGCATCGCCAGGATGCCGGTAACCAGATAGTTGGGGATGATCGTCATAGCCGGCTCGCAAGCGTTCCAGATTTCCTCCGGCACGCAGGGCGGTCCCATAGATACAATCATGATTCCAGCAGGGCGGGTGTTGCCTTGCAAGATTTCATAATAGCCGTGTTCCAGCCCGGCAATCCCAGCGACAACGCCAAGCCAGGTTGCAACGGCTTTGGTAGCTTTTCTCATGAAAGTTTTCTCTAAGATAGCTTTTCCACCAGACTGCTTGCCCAGGCACGGATTGCATCCCAGTTGCGTATATCGCTCGCCGGCTCTTGACCAGCAAGCAAGTTGATAGGAAAACGGAGACTCTCTGGATCAAACTTACCCCCAAACATTTCCAGGGCAACCGGTTTAAACCAGGGGTACTTTGCCAGCTCCTTGTCAAGCTGAGCGCGCGAATCCTGCCACTCCTGCTCATCCAGAGGCTCATGGGTCGGACCGAGGGCAAATACTGCTACTGGCCGCTCCACAAGCGCTTTGCGATGTCGTGAAAGAAAGTTGAGCGCATCCTTGTGCCAGCGATACATGTAGAGTGCCGCCCCCATTACGACTGCGCTGTATCCATCCAGGCTACGCACTTCCCGCAAAAGCTGAAGATCTACCGTAAGCCCAGCATCGCGCAGAGTCGCTACAATCTCCTCAGCGACCTCCTGGGTTGACCCGTAACGGGTCGCATAACCTATCAAAACTGAGGTTGGCATCGTTGTCTCCTTATAAACTCAAGTATTCGCCCATATTTGATTGGAGGGTTTTTGCCCATAATGAAGCACGTTCCAGCTCACCTACCCAAATGACAGTACCACTGATAGCCTGACCAATCGCCTGGGCGATCTTTTCCGTATTCCAATAAGTTGGGTCATAGATGATTAGCGCTTTCATGCTGCCCTATCTCCTTTCGCCAGGCGGAAGTGGGATCCTCAAGAATATCAACAACACCAAGGCGCATACTCCCAGGATAATGCCGTTTGCATAAAACGGGATTGCTGCGCCATAGGTTTGGTATAACCAGGCTCCACCCAACGGGCCAATGGTCGCACCCAGATCGGCAAACATAGCGTACAACCCATATGCCCGCCCGCGCTGGTTCTTACCCGTCAGATCGGAGACCAGGGCTTGCTCTGCCGGGTCGCCGGCTGCATAGCAGGCTGCCTGGAAGGCCCATAAAATCGCCAGGGCGACTAAACTACCCAAAGCCGGGATGATAAACGAACTGATTGCCGCTGAGACCAGGCCAATCAGCATCATCGGCTTGCGCCCAAAACGGTCGGCAAGTTTACCCAACTGCGCGGGCAGGAACGCCCAGACCAGCCCAGATGGCAGGAATGCCCACGAGAGAGTCTCCACCCCAACATCCAGACTCTCTTGCAGAAAAATAATCAGGATCGGTGAAATCATCGCTGCCGAAGCGCCTGTGACCAGGGTCACCAATAATAAAAGCACCCAGGGTTGTGACCAGCGGATACGGGTAGTATCCAACTCATGGACAACAGGCTTCGTCTCGGGCAGGCGGTGGAGCCCCAGGAACAAGGCGTATAGGCTGATTGCCCCATAAACCAGGAATAGCAGCATCCAACTGCCCAGGATTGTCTCCTGCCCGTTGATGCTGATCCGGGCGTTCAACAGGATGAAACCAAGGAATACCCCAACGATCGAGCCCTGGCTGCTAGCCTGGACTATTTTACCAAAGGCGCTGCCACGCTCTTCCTCACCTGCTTTGTCGGCGGTGATCGCGCTGGCAGAAATCCATAGCAAGGAGGATGAAATCCCCTGGAAGATGCGCGCCAGAACAATGCCCATCGCCTGGTCTATGAATGCAAAAGCGGTCATCGATACGGCATATCCACCCAGCCCAGCCAAAAAGAAGCCTCGCCGCCCGAAGCGATCCACCCCCCAGCCCACCAGCGGGCGCAGGATGACCGTCATCAGTGAAAAAGCGGAGAAAAATATGCCGATCTCAACTACGCTCGCCCCAATCTGCTTACCATAGATCGGCAGCAACAATCCCAGGATGAAAAAGGGCATCGAGACAAGAAATATTGTCCTGCGCAGAATAGAAAGCGGCACTCTTGAGTTGGCTTCCATTTTGGAACCTCAATTATTGAGCGGGATGAACATCTAACTGTGCTACAGATACTCCCATCCTGGAAACGCCCAATCCTCTAATGACCATATATGAAATCCGTGGGGACTTCTGCCTTACTTCAACATACTTGGTTTCTAACGTATTCGATTTGCCAGGACAATATCTACCGGCAAGCCGAACATCGACATTTCCATCACATTTCCGGACTGAAAACCAGCATCTTCAAGCGCTTTCTGGACATAGATGGGACGACAATCCACATATTTTGTGAACTTATCATGAGCCCACTCATAGAGCCTGATCTCAAAACTGGCTTTTTCCTTCTTTGCCATGGCTACAACACACATGCGACCGCCAGGACGCAGTACTCTATGACACTCTTGAAGCACGAGCGGGATTTCCGGTGTATCAAACAACTCAAGGGTGAAGCTGATGAAGACAGCATCGAAGATATTGTCTTCAAAAGGGAGCCTGGAAGCATCTCCACTTTTCAATTCCACCCTTGCTGATAATCCTGCTTTATTCAGCTTGGCCCGGGAAATATTGAGCATCCCATCGGAGAGATCGATTCCATAGACCTTTCCAGTGCTGCCAACTGACTGGGCTAATGACTTCAGGCACTCCCCGGTGCCAAAGCCGATTTCCAAAACAATCTCCCCTTCACGGACATCGAGCTTATCCAGCCCCATATCTTTGTACTTTTTCTCGGCAAGACCAGCCATGAGATCATACCAGCGGCTCATCTTATTGTAGCTGGCCCTGGCTTCTTCCTTCGTCCGGGTAACCCTGCTGATCATCTTGTAACCAATCCCATTAAACCTGGCGCCAGCGTCCCACTCAATGCCAGGATACCGTTCACGATGTGTGAGATTGCCGTCCATCTGGCTGAGCCCGTACGATAGGCGATAAAGCCATATGCCAGGTCCAAGAACAGGGTGGAAACAAGAAAACCAACCGGATTTTCAGCTGGATATATAGTCTG
>JBFYSV010000191.1:0-11855 GCA_041301185.1 Anaerolineae bacterium | reverse complement strand
TTACCGGACTGGACCAGCCAGGAAAATTATCAACAACACCGCCCTATTTCATTCTAATCGTAACCACCCCTGGATACATCCACCAATCAGGGGAACTTTGTTTACACCAGTTGGGGGAGATACAATAGGTAACACGCGTGGGGAACGAATGGTTTACCTGGCAGGAATGCTCACTACTGCATCTCGCAAGCGTTCAGCCACTCGCATAGAGGTTTCGCCTTTACTGATAAATGCATCTGCCCCAGCAGAGAGGGCAGCCTGGTGACGCGGATCCAGATGGCTGATGAGAACGATCACTACCGCAGCCGGGCAGCTCTCCCGAAGTACCGGCAGGGCATCTCCCGACTCACCAACAACCAAACCCCAATCTACCACCACCAGATCTGGGCGGGTGTCAGGCGCTAGGGCTAACACAGTCGCCCAGTCAGCAGCCTCGCCGACCACCAGCACATCGAGATCTTGCAATATAAGACGAAAGGCCAAACGTTCATCGGGCTGAGCATCGGCCAAAAAGGCACGTTTCATGCATCCATTTTATAACAAACACCCCCCGGGCGCATCCACCCGCCGGGGAGTGTTCATCTCCCCCAGTTGGGGGAGAATCATGGATCAGCACTGTGGCTGAATGTCAGGCGACCAAACCGCTGCGTAAAGCCAAAGCCACAGCTTCTGACCGGCTGGCGACACCCAGCTTGGAGAGGATATGGCTGACATGGGTTTTGATAGTAGATGGGCTGACCACCAGCCTTCCAGCGATCTGCGTGTTATTTAATCCTTCAACCATCAATGCCAGGACCACCCGCTCACGCTCCGTCAGATCCTGACCAGGCACGGGCGGCTGGTTGGCTGCGTTTACAAGCGCCTGGACAGCCTCCGGAGAGAGGGTGGCGTGTCCCGCATGCGCCGCACGGATAGCTCGGGCGAGCTCATCTGCCGAAACATCTTTCAGCAGATAACCGATCGCCCCAGCCTGCAACGCGTTCTGAACCACCTCCTGCTCTTTGAAGCTTGTCAGGGCAACGACCTGCACCTTGGGAAACTGCTGGTGGATGAGGCGCGTGGTGGTTGCCCCATCCATATCTGGCATCATCAGATCCATCAGGATGACATCGGGCAGGACCTGGCCACAGAGTTCAATGGCGGCCGCGCCGCTATCAGCCTCGCCCACCAGTTCCAGGTCGTCAAAGACCTTCAAGAAGGTTGCTAATCCCCGGCGCACCATCGTATGGTCATCGACCAACATCACTCGTATCGGTTGGGAAGGGCTCATGGTTAGCCGTCCTTGTGTTCCTGGGTCTCCACCCAGCGAATAACAATATCCGTGCCGTGTCCCGGCTGGCTGGTGATGGATAGCGTCGCCCCCACGGCTGTGGCGCGCTCACGCATCATGCTTAGCCCATAATGACCGGGTGGCGTCTGTTCGGGGTCAAAACCGCGGCCGTCATCTCGAATGCGTAGTTCAACCCCGCCCGTTTCATATTGCAGGAGGATATCCACCCGGCTGGCGCCAGCGTGTTTGGCAATATTATTCAACCCTTCCTGGCACAGGCGGTAGAGCGCCACCTTCACATCCGTGGGCAAAATCCCTTCTCCCGCTGCGGTCACGCTGATCGGGATATTCGTCCGGCCTTCCAGCGCATTTCCCAACAGGCGTAACAGGTCGCCCAGATCTGCATCCGTCAGGGTCGAAGGTCGCAGCTCGGCCAGCAGCAGGCGCATATCAGCCTGCGCACCACGCGTCAACCGGCGCAAATCCTCCAGGGATTTGCGCCCCTCATCTGGGTCTCGTTCCCACAGGCGGGGCAGGACTTCGGCGATCAGGCCGGCGGAGAAGAGCGACTGGTTGACAGCGTCGTGCAGGTTTCGCGCCAGCCGCTGTCGTTCCTGTAGCGCGGCGAGTGTGTGTGCATGTTCGTAAAGCTCGGCATTGACCATCGTAATCGCGGATTGGTTGGCCACGGTCAAGGCCAGGTCGGCGTGGTGGGAAGTGAAGAAGTTCCCCTCGGTGTGAGCAACCCCGATCGCCCCAATCATACGGCCTTTGATGGCCAGAGGGACCCACATCCACGACTGCACGCCCTCTAGCAGAATGCTTGCCTGGTCATTCAGGAGTGAGCGGAGAAACCGGGCCGGCGGATCAGAGCTTTGCACATCGGCGATCCGAGAAGCCCGTTGCCCGTTGAACAGCATCACCAGAACCTCCGGGCTTTGCAGCCGGATTTGGAAAGGCATAGCCTGTTCCAACGATTGTGGACCGCGCACAGCCAGGGCGGCCAGGGTTGAGTCCTCCAGCTTAAAAAGTCCGCCGTGCGTGTAATCGATAATCACCCGCAGCTGGTCGAGAATCAAACCCGGCTGCAACTCGAGTGCGGAAGCCAATGTTTGTGAGATCTCCAACAAGGTGGACTGTTCGCGGGTGCGCGCTTCCACTCGGTTGAGGAGAAGCTGCTCCTCATGGACTCGCTGGCTGACGTCACGAACAACACTCAGGAGATAGGAGCAGCCCTGATCCGTATATACACTCCCGCTCAGTTCTACATAGAACTTTGAGCCATCCCGGCGTATGTGGACCTGTTGAGCTACGTATACGCCCTGAGATTGAACCGCCTGGACGTATTGAGTGAACTGGTGAGAACTGTCAGGGTGGATGAAACTGGTCGGGTGCAGGCTAATGAATTCATCGCGAGCATAGCCGTACATCGTGCACGCCGCAGGATTGGCCTCAACCGCAAGGCCGGTATCCAAATCAATGATGATCAACCCATCACTGGCAGTTTCAAAGACGCGCTGATAACGCCGCTCCCATTCTTCAGTCTGGGATGAGCTATTTTGACCCCGGCTTTGTAGCGCGGCCAGCGTTGCTTGAAGGTCTTCCAGCAGGAACTGTTCTGGTGATCCAGCGGACCAGCGCTTGAGAGGAATAGAGGGAGGCGCATCCGGGTTCTGAGCTGTTTGCTGGAGCAGGCTGGACAACAGCGCATAGAAATCGTCCGAAGGAGACATAAATATAGTTTACCTCAAGCCAGCGCTGCTGTCACTCCATCAGATCTGGAGGTGAAATAATAAGTCCCAGAGAATGTAGGAGACCGGAGTGAATAATTTGGGGGAATGATGACGACTGTGCCTATATTAGGGATGGCACCGGAAATCCGGTCGACGAATACTGCCTTGATCTTGTTACCGAACGCTATTTTGGAAAGTGCTGTCGAACTTTCGCCGCAATCTGACGATCCGTCATCTTGTCAACTGTTTCAATATCTTCGATGCGCTGACCGAGGTTGTTTATCTCAAGACGTGTTTTCAGTTCGCCCTTTGCGTCACCAGGACCAAATATCATAATAGATTCTGCATCACGAATACACGCAATTACCGCATCGTAGTAAATGTTGAGAAGTCCCGTAAACGTTCTCAGGCGGCTACTGTCTGCCGGTACTTGCTGTGATTCGTAGGGACCCTTAAGAGGTGAATCACCAGAACGGCGGAGCTGTTTTTCAACCTTCGAAATTATCAGTTCGATCTCTTCACCTTCATCCGTAATAGCCACAATAATAGCCTTCCTATGGTCAATCCACAAACCTACTCTTGTTCTCATCATTTTCTCCTTTGTCTATTAGCCACCCTCAACAGCTTCGAGCTGATCCGCCCGGCGACTTCGTGGATGGGTGACATATTCTCTTGCCCTTCAGCGCGCAAGGCACATTTGCGATAACGCCTTCCAACTGAGTCGGATCCAGCCAGTTGTCAGGCGGCTACGTAAATCACCAGGTAGTGATTAGAGTCTATTACTACCTTTACTGCGTTGTCCGACCACCGTCAATTAAGATAGCTGCGCCGGTGATAAAGCTGCTTGCGTCGCTGGCGAGAAAGACAATTAGTCCGCCAATTTCCACCGGAACTGCCCAGCGTCGCAATGGAATGCCGCTAATAAAGTCCGCATAAGCCTGCGGGTCTTGTTTCAACGATTCCAGATTGTTTGCCTCGGTGGCGAACGGTCCCGGCAAGATGCAATTGACGGTGATGCCATAGGGTCCCCACTCCAGCGCTAGCGTACGTGTCATCTGCAACAGCGCAGCCTTGCTACTTGCATAAGGCGTCAATCCTGGGTAAGTGGAGATCGCTGCAGTTGAAGCAACATTGATCACTCTGCCATAGCGTCGCTCTTTGAGGTGACGAGTCACGGCTCGACATAGCAACCACGGGCCAATAAGATTCGTGTCCTGAACTTCGCGGAACTCCTCCAGCGATAAATCTTCAATGGGTCGTTGCTTGTTTATGGCAGCATTGTTAACCACAATATCGATTTGCCCAAAGTCGTTTAACACTCCTTCGACCAGCGCAATAATCTGTTCTGGCACAGTCATATCACAAAGGTAGCCATAACACGTTTTTCCGGTGGACATCTGAATCTCACGGGCAACTGCCCGCGCTTGTTCAGTCTTTCGGCTCACGATGGCAACTTGAGCGCCTGCTTCGGCCAGCGCGAGTGACATCGCCTTCCCCAATCCACGGTTGCTACCCGTCACAATGGCAACACGGTTCTCCAGACGAAAACGGTCAAGAATGGTCATGAAGGTTACTCCTTGTCATCACCGTATGAGGATGCTATATGGAACGGCATTAAAGTATAACCACCTAGTGCTCGGTGGCGGAAATACGTCTTTGGTTTTAGCTCATTGCACCGAGCACTTTATGCGGTTGGGCGGTGCATGCCGTAAAGGTCGAGCTATTTATGCCCAACCGCACTAGCTCCAAGATTGTGCAAATTCCGCATCCTAAAACCACCTCAGAACCGAGCTTTTCGACCCATTTAGCACAACCCCTTATTGACGAGCAATATTTGCCGAGAATATGCTTATTTTACTTGTAAGCACAAATCGCCCTCCCAACATCTACAGGGAGGGCGATGAATACGGCATGATTACTTCCCTTGTCAACCCAAAGTATTACGCTATTTGTGGAATAATTATAGTATATAGAATATTTCTCGTTTTTGCAAGAACGTCATTACCGAGATTACTGACCGATGCGCTTCCGTGTGGTAAGCAGCCAACACAGTGGGGTATAATAAAGTACCCAGAAAAGGGAATTACGACTTCTCACCTCTACCCTCCAAAATTGGTTCTGTAATGTCATCCCAACTGCCGAGCCCCGAGAAACCTGGCCCTTTTCTCTGTAAGATTTGTGTTGCTAGAAGGAAGGGCCATGTTTAAACGGATCCTTATCCCATTGGATGGCTCAAAATTGGCGGAATGTGTACTGCCGCATCTGGTCGCGATTGCCCGCATCTGCGAGCCAGAGGTGCAGTTGATGCGCGTCTCGGAACCTTTTGGCGTGACGGCGCGCTTGCGTATGATCGACCCGGTTGATTGGCAGATTCGTAAAGCTGAGGCAGAGAGTTATCTCTCGGATATAGCTTCTCGCTTGCAGGGTGCTGGTCTGCGGGTATCCATCCAGCTATATGATGGCAGACCCGCTGAACAGATTATTGAAGCTGCCCACGCTTGGGATGCGGACTTGATCCTGATGAGCAGCCACGGGCAAAGCGGTATAAGTCCCTGGAATGTCAGCAGCGTTGTACAGCAGGTCATCCTGCGCGCACACCGTTCCGTGATGATCGTCCGGGCTTATCAGCCGGTGACCGCAGATCTGAAAGAGTTGTGCTACCGCAAGATCTTTCTTCCGTTGGATGGTTCCCAGAGAGCGGAAATGCCGCTGATGTTAGCGGAATCTCTGGCACGCGCCCACAGCAGTGAGATCTTGGCAGCACACGTTGTGCGGCAGCCGGAACTGCCTCGCCGTACATCCCCTTCCCAGGAAGACTTGCTGCTGGTCAGCCAATTGACAGAGCGGAATGAAGCCGAAGCCATTAATTATCTGGAAGATCTGAAATCCCGGATAAACGTGACCATCCAGACTAAACTGGAGGTCAGCTCTAGTATTAGCCGCTCTTTGCACCAGATCGCTGATGATAACAATGTAGATCTGACGATTATTAGCGCCCACGGCTATTCTGGCGATACACGCTGGCCCTATGGCAGCGTGGGGCTTGGCTTTATCGTATATGGAAGCACACCACTGCTGATCCTGCAGGATTTGCCGACCAACCGGATCGAGCCAACCCAGGCGGAAATCGCCGCCCGGGAAACCGGGAGCCACTAACCGGTGCTGGACCAGGCTCCCATCATGCCGGCAGGGCTGCAGCCCGAGACCCAGCCGGACAACCTGCCGGTCAACCTGGAGGCTCAAGCTCGCTGGCTGGCAGAAGATCACCGCCGGCATGCCCAGGGTTCACCCGACGTACGCACCGGTCCGTCAGGTGTAGACCCCAGCTCACCAGACCCGGTAGCGCTCTTGTCAGCGCGGCTTCCCCGTTTTACCTCAATACTGAAAGAAGCTGCCAGTCGCTTCCAAGCGCAGACCTCGAAAGCAGGACAGCTCTCTCCAGCTGCTGAATGGCTGCTCGACAACTATTACATTGCAGCGCAGGCGCTCCGCGAAGTGCAGCAGGATTTGCCGCCACACTATGAGCGCCAGCTTCCCCGCCTGCAAGCAGGGCGCCCCCGCATCTACAACCTTTCCACAGAGGTTATCCAATCAGAGAATGCCCTGCTCGACCTGGGGCGTGTCCAGCGTTTCGTAAAAGCTTATCAAGAAGTGCTCCCGCTCACGATGGGCGAGCTGTGGGCGCTGCCAACCATGCTGCGCCTGGGGATTCTGGAATGCCTTTTGGCAGCAGTTGCCCGGCTCACACAGCTCGCCGCAGAGGTGGGTTCAGAGATAACCCCCGTCTTGACGTCCCCTGGGCAGCTCGACGACCAGCTCATGGTGGAAAACTGTATCCGCAGCTTGCGAGTATTGGCAGTTTATGATTGGAAGAGCTTCTTTGAAAGCTTAAGTCTGGTAGAAATTACCCTGCGCCAGGACCCGGCCAGGCTGTATGCCGGGATGGACTTTGAGACGCGCGACCGCTATCGAAAGGTAGTAGAAAAAATTGCCAGTAACGGGCTGGATGATGAGCTGGCGGTCGCCAGAGGTGCTGTAAGCCTGGCACGTGACGCGGTGGACCAGCTCACATCGCATCCCGCGCCAGTCTCGCAAGAATCGCCAAATCCGGAGCGTTATAAAGTCCTGGAATATCAGCTAGACGGCTGGGATGGATTCCGCTCGCAGCCCGAGGCGCATATTGGCTACTATCTTCTGGGTCAGGGCCGCCCGTTGCTGGAACAGGCTGCAGGATACTCTCAAAAAGGCTGGCGGCGGTTGGAGCGCTTCGCTCGCCGCCACCCTACTCCACTATACCTGGGGTCTATTGCAGGCCTATCGCTGGGTTTACTGATGTTGGCTCTGGTCTTTGCTGCTGTGGTCGGGGCGTCCGAAGCCGTACTCCTGTTGGTTTTTTTGCTCACCCTGGTCCCGGCGCTGACCATCGCTGTTGACCTGGTTAACTGGGTGGTCACCCAGTTTTTTAAGCCTGAGGGTCTGCAGCGCATGGATTTCAGCCGGGGATTACCCGAGGAGTGTACGACCCTGGTAGTCATCCCCGCTCTGCTCTCAGGATCGGACGAGGTCGATTCGCTGGTGGGGCAGTTGGAGCAGCACTTCCTGAGGAATCCGGACCCAGGTCTTTTCTTTGCCCTGTTAACCGATTACGTAGATTCCCCAACGGAGACCCAGCCCGGTGATGCCGACCTGGTCGAATTGGCACGGCAGGGGATTCGCGGCCTGAATGAAAAATATCCACGGGGAGCAGGGTCAGGTCGTTACACTGAAGTGCGCTTTGCCCTAATTCATCGAGAGCGGCGCTGGAATCCTTCCGACGGCGTTTGGATGGGCTGGGAGCGCAAGCGCGGCAAGCTCAACGAGCTAAATCGCTTGATCCTGGCGGCGCGAGGCAAATCCCTGGACATTCGCTCTCGTGATCCTATGTCCTCCTTCCCAATCCGGGAGGGGGATCTCTCCTTCCTTCAGCATGTGCGCTACGTCATCACCCTGGATGCGGACACGATCCTGCCCCGCGAGGCTGCTCGTGAATTGATCGCCGTCCTGGCTCATCCCCTGAATCGCGCCCACCTCAAACTTGCAGGTACGGATGGATGCGGTGAGCAAGTCATTTCGGGATATACCATTCTTCAGCCGCGCACCGATATCAATCCGCTTAGCAGCGGTATTTCAATCTTTACCCGGATCTTCTCCGGCGATACAGGCCTGGATCTTTACACACGGGCTACGTCGGACGTCTACCAGGACCTGTTCGGAGAAGGCAGCTATGTCGGCAAGGGAGCCTACGAGGTCGAAAGCTTCGAGCGCAGCCTGCAAGGCTGCATCCCCGAAAACACCCTGCTCAGCCACGACTTGCTAGAAGGTATTCATGGTCGAACTGCTCTAGTGACCAGTACCGTCCTGATCGAAGACATGCCGCCCGACTATCTGGTGCATGCCCGCCGGCTGCACCGCTGGACGCGTGGCGATTGGCAGCTCTTGCCGTGGCTGTTCTCGCGACGATTGTCGGCAATCAGCCATTGGAAGATCCTGGACAATCTGCGGCGTAGCCTGGTAGCCATTTCTCTTATGATATGGTTCCTGTTTGGATGGCTGGTCCTGCCCGGCACTCCCTGGGCTTGGACAGTTGCTGGAGCGCTCGTCCTTGCCATCCCTGTTTTTACCGGGTTCTTCGGCGCGTTACGCCGGCGCTTGAGCGGGCAGCCAGCACGCCAAACTGAGGCGTCTTTAAGGAATAGTATCTCCCGCTGGCTGCTAAGCTTGGCTTTTCTACCGTACGAGGCACAGGTTACTGCAGACGCAATTGTGAAGACGCTGGTCCGGCTGGGTATCACCCACCGCGGCCTGCTGCGCTGGACTACCAGTGACCAGGTTGCCCGCCGCCTGGGCGATCGAGGTGCCCTTGCGACATGGCTGCAGATGGTCTTTTCGTCCGTCCTGGCAGTCGTTCTGGTTATCCTGGTCTACCTGCTCCGCCCGGCTGCCTTGGCCTGGGCAGCACCGCTGTTGGCAGCCTGGTTCCTGGCACCTGGGATAGCCATCTGGGTCGGCCAGCCTTTGCTGCGGCGGGAGGTAAAACTGGACGATAGCCAGGTGCGAGAGCTGCGCAGGCTAGCCCGGCGGACCTGGTTGTTCTTTGAACAGTTTATCAGCCCTGAAGACCAGTGGCTGCCCCCCGACCATTTTCAGGAAGCGCCCTTAGGAGTCGTCGCCCACCGCACCTCGCCGACCAATATTGGACTGGCACTGCTGTCCGCCTTGGGGGCATACGACCTGGGCTATCTTGAGGCGCTAACCCTGTCCACGCGTCTGGTATCCTCCCTTGATACACTTGAGAAGCTAGAGCGCTACCGAGGCCACTTTTTAAACTGGTATGACACCCACAGTCTGGAGCCATTGCATCCTCGCTATGTGTCCACGGTGGATAGCGGCAACCTGGCGGCTAGCCTGCTGGCGCTGCGCCAGGGGTGCCTGGAAATCCCTGAAAACCCGGTCTTGCGCTGGGATTCCTTCGAAGGTCTCCTGGATGCCATCGACCTGCTGGATGCGGTGTTTCGTGACATCGATTCCCCTTCGCTGCGGCCAGCCATTCAAGAGTTGAGAAGTGTTCTCGGCTCGATAGCTCAAGCCATCCAATCCATGAAAGAAGAGCCCGCACGATGGGTGGGTCTGCACTCTGATCTGGGAAACGGTGGATACTCTCAGGTTTCTAAACGGAGTTGGTCTGACCTCGACCAGCTCATCGTAGAGCTGGTCGAGACCAACGCTCCAGAGTTAGGACCAGAAAACCTGCGGAGATTGCGGCATTACAACCGGGCAGCGCGGCAACAGCTTAATAGCATACAGCGCTGCATTGATTTACTCCTTCCCTGGCTCGCTTCTTTCCAGGATTTACCAGTTCCCCTGCGCGAGGGCAATTTACCTCCCGACCTGGTGGAGCCGTGGCGTGCGTTGAAGGCGGCTTTTCCCGAGCAGCCGTCTCTGGCGGAGATCCCTGTGGCCTGCCGCGCCGGTCGCCTGGCATTGAGGTGGCTCAAGGATTCTATAAAGGCTCAGGACGGTACAGATTGGGAATATGCGCGCCGCTGGGTGCAGGAGCTGGAGGGCGCACTGGATGTTGGCGAGAAGAAGGCCGAGGACCTCGTAGCCAATTTTAACGATCTGGCAAGTCGCATCGATGCACTCTTTCAGGTAATGGGTTTTTCTTTCCTATTTGATTCTCAGCGCCAGGTCTTCCATATCGGCTACAACGTCACCACTGGCGGACTGGATTTGAACTACTACGACTTGCTAGCCTCGGAAGCGCGTCTCGCCAGCCTGGTGGCCATTGCTAAGGGCGAAGTCCCGCAGAGTCATTGGCTGCACCTCGGCCGTCCCTTTACGCGTGTAGACGGCAGGCAGGCGCTCATCTCGTGGAGCGCCACCATGTTCGAATACCTGATGCCGTGCTTGATGGTGCGCAGCGAACCTGGCACTCTGCTTGGCCAAACTCTGGAAGTGGTAGCCGACCGCCAGATCGAATATGGACATGAAAAAAACATTCCCTGGGGGATTTCGGAATCCGGCTACTACCGCTTTGACGCCAACCAGTTCTATCAATACCGCGCCTTTGGGGTGCCTGGATTGGGTTTTAAGCGTGGTTTGGCAGATGACCTGGTCGTTACCCCTCACGCCTCGCTGCTCGCCCTGCCGCTGCGCCCGGGCGCGGTTCTTCAGAATATGGAGCGTCTCAAACGGATGGGCATGCTGGGGATGTATGGTTTTTACGAAGCAGTTGATCTCACCCCGGCGCGCCTGGCCGTGGGTCAGGAGATCGCCATTGTACAGTCCTACATGGCTCACCACCAGGGCATGATCATGCTCTCCCTGGTCAATTATTTACGGGAGGGTACAATGGTCCGGCGCTTCCAGCGCGACCCGCGTATCCAGAGCGTAGGACTACTGCTGTTGGAGCAGATTCCAAGAGATGCCCCTAACGAGCAGACAAATACCGAAGTTTCACCAGGATTTCGAGTTGCAACATCACCCAATCGTGTCAGTCCCTGGCAAGTGAATCCACAGGCACCCCAGCCCAGGGTGCATTACCTCTCGAATGGTCATTACGGCACCCTGATTACCGCTGCGGGTGGCGGGTATAGCACCTGGGGGGATATTGAGTTAACCCGCTGGCGACCCGATACCACTCTGGACAACTGGGGGAGCTGGATCTACGTTCAGGACCAAGAGAGCGGTGCGACCTGGTCGTCCGGACTCCAACCTTCTTTAGTAGTTGGCGATGATCACGAGGTCTTTTTTAGCAGTCACTTTGCCGAGTTCCACCGCCAAGACGGCTCCCTGGCTCAGGTGACGGAGGTTTTCGTCGCCCCCGAAGATGATGTGGAGGTTCGCCTGGTGACCTTGACGAACCATGGAGACCAGCTACGGCACCTGCGGCTGACCAGCTATGGAGAAGTTGTCCTCGCACCCCAGGCAACAGACATGCGCCATCCAGCATTTAATAAGCTGTTCATTGAAAGTAAGCCACTGCCAAGGAGCAATGGAGTGCTATTCCGCCGCAGGCCGCGTTCCAGCACAGAAGAGGGGGCTTATCTGGCCCATTCAGTGGTGACCAGCCGGGACGAAACCACGATTGTGCGACCCAGGCTGGAAACCGACCGCGGCCGGTTCCTGGGGCGCGGTCGCTCCGCCCGACGTCCGGCGGCTCTGGAAACTGGTTCGCTGCCAGGCACCGAGGTCTCTCTGGACCCGATCTTTTCGATTAGCCAGGTAGTCATTCTGCCGCCACATGGCACACTGCGCCTGTCTTTCCTGACTGCCGCAGCACAGTCAGAAGAGAACTGCCATTCCATAATAGA
>JBFYSV010000189.1:0-4489 GCA_041301185.1 Anaerolineae bacterium | reverse complement strand
GCTATTTGGCGCCCGCGGCGCGACTCGAACACGCGACCCCTTGCTCCGCAAGCAAGTGCTCTAATCCACTGAGCTACGCGGGCACTTGAGCTTATTTTTCTTGCGCACGAGATTTTATCCCATTATCCAGGGCTGGTCAAGTGCTTTGTCGCCTCTTTCAATCGCTGCGCCGCAACGCCGGCACCCGCCACCATACCAAAATGGCAAATAACAAAACAATACTCGCACCCAGCATGACCGTCGCCGGCTCCTGGATACTCTGTGCCACGGAGCCAGCCAGCAGCGAGCCCAGCGGCATAAAACCAAAGAAGGTCAGGGTATAGATGCTCATCACCCGCCCGCGCAGTTCGTCTGGAACCAGGTTTTGCACCAGCGCATTGCAACTGTTGATAAACACCATGAACCCCATCCCGATCCCTGCCAACAGCAACAGGGAAACCGGCATCCAGGTGACGTTCGCAAAAACCAGCAACATTGCCGGGAAGAGGAAACCTCCCAGCGTGATCATCCTGCCCTTTGCCACCATACCGCTCAATGTTGCCAGCGCCAGCGCCCCAATCAACGCCCCCACCCCACGCGCCGATTGCAGGTAACCGTTCGTCGTCGCATCCCCGCCCAATACGTTCACCGCCCAGGCCGGCATCAAAGTAACAAAGCTAATCCCAAACAAGCTCACGATCAGCACAAACAGAATCACAGTCCGCACCACGGTCTGCTTACCCACATAGCCAAAACCCGCCTTAATATCCTGAAAAGCTGTATCTCTCCTGGCTTTGGGTAAGATGTGCTCAATCTTCATCCTCAACAACGCCGCGATTACCGCCAGAAATGACAATCCATTAATGACAAAACACCACGCTGGTCCCACCGCGGCATAAACCAGCCCGCTCACCGCCGGGCCGATCGCCGTGGCTGTGTTGAACATGGTTGCGTTTAAGGCAATCGCATTTGTCAAATCCTTGCGATCCACCAACTCGGTGACGAAAGAGATACGCGCCGGGGCATCAAAAGCGTTTGCCACACCCAGAAAAAACGCCAGGACAATGATATGCCAGGGCTGCACCAGATCGGTGAACGTCAAAGCAGCCAGGATGAATGCCAGTATCATCATTGCCGCTTGAGTGATGATTAGCAAAGTGCGCCGGGGCATGCGATCTGCGATCAGCCCGCCATATAGCATAAAAAGCCAGGAAGGAACCCCGGCGGCAAAACCCACATACCCCAGGTAGGTGGGCGATTGGGTCAGCTCATAGACCAGAAAACCTTGGGCGGTGGACTGCATCCAGGTGCCCACCAGTGAGGCCATCTGGCCAAAGAACCACAGGCGATAATTGGGGTACTGCAGCGCTGCGAAGGTATCCCGGGTGCTCAAACGCCGCCGGGGTGCTGCGGCCTGGCTTGAGTCCGGCGGCGATAGGGCTGTTTTAGCCATACATCGATTATAAACCCCCTGCCCGGTGATTGAAATCACAAATATGTTTATTCTCCCATAGAAGCAGAGAGTATAATCGAGAGAATAAATATCCAATATGGAGAATTATATGCGTAACCCGAGATCAGTTTTCCTGTGCAGTGCGATTTTGATTGCTGCCATTGCCCTAAACGCTTGCACATCAAGCAACGTACCTCCACCCGCTTCTACCCAAACAACTGTCCCCATCCCATTCGTTACCCTCATACCGACCGTTACCAGGCCTGGCACCGAACGGGCTGATCTCCCCTCAGCTACGGTTATTGAGCCGGCCGCAACCATCCTTCCTACTGTGTCGATTGAGGCTTGCTCCCCAACCGATCCAGATGCTTTGGGCCCTTTCTACACACCCGGCGCTCCCCAGCGCTCTTCAGTAGGACAGGGGTATATCCTGCAAGGCGTGGTACGTTCTTCTGTTGACTGCTCGCCCATACCCAACGCCCAGATCGAAGTCTGGATGGCTGGCCCGGATGGCGAGTATCGTGACGAATATCGTGCCACCTTTTTCACCGACGAAAACGGAGCCTACTCTTTCGAGAGCCATTTCCCCCCACCCTATTCAGGCCGCCCGCCTCATCACCACCTGCTGGTCAGCGCCTCCGGCTACGAAACCCTGGTCACCCAGCACTACCCCATACAAAGTGAAAACCAGGTCACTTTCGACCTGGTCCTACTCCCCAGCCAATAAATATCACCACAGAGCACCCGGAGAACACAGAGTTTTATATATCTCCGTGCTCTCCGTGAACTCTGTGGTGCTTTTCCTTATAACGGCTGCCTACCAGCAAAGCCCGCATCGATATCGTGCCAGAAGCTGATCGCGTCCTCGCCATAGCGCCAGCACAGGTACACTTCCCGCCCGCCGCGTAATGAGCGGAAATCCAGCAACCCGCTATTGATATCCTTTAGCTCCACCCCGCTCGCCTGGATGCGATCCACTAGCTCGCGCAGCTCCTCGAAATAAACAGCCGCCTGGCTGGCAACCTGGTTGCCGCCATTACTTAATACCTTGCGCAGTACCGGCTCCAGCTCGGGTTGCAGGTCGAGCAGCTTCTGGCGGATCTCGAGCATCTTTCCGACCAGCGGGCGCAATTCCTCTAAGAGAGCATTTGCTTCATCCAGGGTGAAATAACGCGGCATCCGTTTCCCTCACTCCCAACCATTATAAGCATGTTCCAGGACTTCCAGCGTATGCCAGACCGGGATCGTCCCGCCCAGGCTGTTCAGGTGAGTGCGCAGCTGCACCAGACAGCCGATATTGCCCGCTGCAACCGCCTGGGCACCCGTGCTCAATACGTGCCTGGCCTTGCGCTCGCCCAGCTGGCGGGCCAGCTCTGGTTGCTCAATATTGTACGACCCGGCTGATCCACAGCACAGGTCGCCTTCCGGGATGGGCAATATCTCCAGGTTGGGGATCTGCGCCAGCAGTCGTCGCGGCGCGGCAGTGATCCCCTGGGCATGCGCCAGGTGGCAGGCATCGTGGTATGCCAACTTGAAGCCGCCTTTTATCCCAGTTGGCTCGACCAATCCCAAAGCATCCAAGAACTCGCAAATATCCTGGACGCGCCCGGCGAAAGCTTCTGCTTCTGCTTCCAGCCCTGTACCCTTGAAGATCATGGGGTAATCCTTCATCCCAGAGCCACAGCCAGCGGCGTTGGTCAGGATGGCATCCACATCTCTGGGGAAAGCGCTCAAATTACGCCTGGCCTGGAGGCGCGCCAGTTCCAACTCGCCGGTATGCATTGCCAGCGCCCCACAGCAGCCCTGCCCGCGCGGAATGACGACTTCTACACCATTGCGCGCCAGCACATTCAGCGTCACCCGGTTGATCTGCGGAGAGACCACCTGCTGCACGCAGCCCGCCAGCAACGCCACCCGCGCCCGGCGTTTACCCTGGGCTGGCATCACCTCAGGCAGCTCATGGGCAGGCTCAAGCCTTTCCGGCAGCAGGTTCAGCATCGCCTGGAAGCGCTCCGGCAGAACCCCATGCAATGGCATTGCCAGCCGACCCGCTCCTGCTGCCAGCCGGAATCGTTCTGGATAGGGAATAGTCTCCAGCATCAAGGTGCGCGCCGCTCTCTCAGCAAAGGGGCGCTGGCGCCGTTCCTGGGCATATGCCCGGAAGGGAGTCAACAGCTCTCCATACGGTACGCCTGAGGGGCAGGCTGTCACGCACCCCAGGCATCCCAGGCAGCGATCGATATACTCGATGGCATCCGCCATCTCGATCTCACCCTCCAGCACGGATTTCATCAAGATAATCCGCCCGCGAGGCGAATCCATCTCCTCCCCCAGCACGGTATAGGTCGGGCAGGCTGGCAGGCAAAAACCGCAGTGCACGCATCTCGCTACTGCATCTCCCATAGCTTGCCCCAACGGTCCCAGGGTCTCGATCGGGATACTGTGTTGCATCGCTCGCTCCAATGTCACAAAGTGGGGAACTTCCCTTGCGGATCCAGCGCCTGCTTTATGCGCCGGGCGAAAGAATCTCCGTTGCGCAATCCCAAGCGCAGTTTCCCGGCTGAGCCGAATATCGCCAAACCGCTCAGTTCATGTCTGGCTAAGATCGCATCCAGCACAGCCAATTCCCCCGGCCATGCCACCCATGCCTGGTTAGCCCCAACGCTGTAGACTCGCTGAGCCTCATTCGCCATCAGCTCCTGGTCCAGCGCCAGGACTCGCTTTGGTGTGAGCGGCACCTTCACCAGGCTCCACCCTTGGGGAACCCAGGCGAGCTCAGCCGCCTCCCGCCACAATTCCTTGTCCGCATCGCCTTCCAGGATATTTGCTGGACCATCACCCAGGGTACTCCGCACCCGCTGCAAGCGGGCAGGTAGGCTATCGGCTGCGCCACCCAGGCGCACAATCAAGGTTGCTGCCTGATGTCCAGGCTGCAAGTCCAGGGCGTAGATCTCCAACGGCTGGCGGGTCAGCCTGACCAGCGTTTCTAAGGCTAAGCCCAGCGAGGAGTACCTGGCTTGCAGAGTTGCCCACGCCGCCGGACTGGGCATGACCTTG
>JBFYSV010000188.1:0-8147 GCA_041301185.1 Anaerolineae bacterium | reverse complement strand
TGCCAAAGAGGAGCGCATGCCGCGCGAGGTCTTCTTGCGCGCCCTTGACCGGCTGGCGCTCATCCATAAACGCGGCTCCAACCTGGAAAAAGCCATCGACCTATGGCAGGAAGCTGCCCGCCAGCAGCATATCCAGGCTCACATCGAGCTGGCTAAACACTACGAACATAATGCCCGAGACTATCCAAAAGCCTTGTTCTGGACCGAAGCTGCGATCGAACACCTCCAATCTGGGGCACCCGCCATCCAGGCTGAAAACCGCATGCTGCTTGCCGGGCTGCACCATCGCCAGCAAAGGCTGCTCAGTAAGCTCAACCGCCAGAATACCTAGCCATGCATCCAGAAATCCTGAAGAATCTCCGCCATAACTACATCGTCAACGTCCTCGACGGAGCGTTCTTCGGCCTTGCCCTGGGTTTTGCCTCCTTTGTCACCATTATCCCCTTGTTTGTCAGTACGCTGACCCAATCTGCCATCTTGATCGGCCTGATCCCTGCCATCCACACGATGGGTTGGCAGCTCCCCCAGCTGTTGATTGCCAACCGGGTCTCACAGCAAAGCCAGTACAAGCGCATGGTGCTCTTTATCACCATTCAAGAGCGGTTGCCTTTCTTGGTGCTTGCCGTCGTAGCCTGGTTCGCACCCCGCATCGGCACCCAGATGGCCTTATTGCTCACCTTCCTGATTCTTATCTGGCAAGGGCTGGGCGGAGGCTTTACCGCTACCCCCTGGCAGAGTATGATCGCTAAAATCATGCCCTCCGACCGGCGGGGCACGTTTTATGGCACCCAATCTGCCGCCGCCAACCTGCTGGCAAGCCTGTCTGCTATCGCCGCCGGGTTTCTCCTCAGTAATCTGGATTCCCCGTTAGACTTCACCCTGCTCTTCCTGTTTGCCAGCATCGCTATGGGGATCTCCTGGCTTGCCATCGCCCAAACCCGTGAGCCGCAAACCATGCCGGAAGCTCCGCCGGAGGACCGGCATGGCTTCCAGAAAAAGATAACGCTCATCCTCAAGCAAGACATCAATTTTCGCTGGTTTTTAGCCGTGCGCATGATGTCGCAAGTCGCCCTGATGGGGTTCGCTTTTTACACCGTCTATGCTGTGACCGAGCTTGGGATGGACGAGATCACGGTCGGCATCCTGACCGGCGTTTTGATGGGCACCCAAATCGTCGCCAACCCACTCATGGGCTGGTTGGGAGATCACCTGGGGCACCGCTTGTTGATGATGGTTGGCTTAATCGCCGCTTCCCTGAGCGGCCTGTTAGCCTGGCTGGCGCCCGGACCCGCCTGGTTTTACCCGGTTTTCATCCTGGCAGGGGTTGCCAACGTGTCCGTCTGGACGATTGGCCTGGCAATGATTCTGGATTTCGGCACACCGGCAGACCGCCCTGCCTACATCGGGCTTGCCAACACGCTCATCGCCCCGGTCACCATCCTCGCCCCCATCCTGGGCGGCTTGCTGGCAGAAATCTATGGCTATCCCGCCGCCTTTATCGCTTCAGCCATCGCTGGGCTGGCGACTGCAGTCATTATACAATCCCTCGTACGCGACCCGCGCCGCACCCTGGCAGTAGAGAAGGAGCAAGCAGCATGACCCATTTTTTTGCATTTGATGAGCTCACCTGGCCCGAAGTCCAAGCCTTGCCGCGCGATACCCCCCTGGTGCTCCCTCTCGGCACTGGCTATTCCCACCGATTGCTCGCCGCGGCGCTTTCTCAACCGGAAAAAGCCGGCCTGCTGCCCCCCATTCCATTTGGCTGGCGAGGCAGCATGCTCGCTGTGGAAGACAGTGTATTTGGCGCGGTCGTTGCCAACCTGCTGGATAGCCTCCGCGAAGACGGCTTCAGCCGGGTCTACGCCCTGGTGCCGCCCGGTCTGAATCTAGGCTTGGGAGAGAGCAAAATCACCCTTCCCGCCAAATCACTCAGCCAGGTCCAATCACCCCATCCCGACCGTCAGTGGCCTTCTGACGAGGACTTGGGGAAAGTAGTATTAATCCCAATCGGTCACACAGAACAGCATGGCTACCATCTGCCTCTCTCCACCGACACCTTGATCATTGAGGCAGTTGCCAGCGGCACAGCCCAGGCTGTCCCCCAGCTTGCCGCCAGCCTTCCGGTGACGCCGTATGGGGTAAGTACCCATCGCCAGGCGTTTGCCGGCACCCTCAACGTCGGCGGCAGGGCATTCGAGGATTTCTGGCTTGCCGTTGTAGACCAGCTTGTCTGGCGCGGCGTCGAGCACATCTACTTGTTGTCCGGGCATGGCGGCAATTGTTCCTTCCTGGTCAATGTAGCCAAGTACGCCGGAGAACGCCACCGGCGTTCCTTCTGCGCAACTGCCTGGCTGTATTTATCCGGATCGAAAGGCGTTGCCGCCATCGAAAAATATCGCCAGTCTCCCATTGGCGGCATGGGTCACGCCTGCGAGCTGGAGACCTCCATCATCCTCCACCTGCGCCCAGATCTCACTCGCATGGAGCGGGTGGTGGATGAGATGGATTACGTCAGCACGCCGGCATATTATATGGACTGGGTGGAGGGCGGCGCCTTGATCGCCAACCCGCCCTGGGATGACGACACCGCCACCGGAGCGTATGGTGCCGGCAGCCTGGCAAGCGCAGATAAAGGCGCCCTATGGCTGGCAGCTGCCATTGAGGAAAAGGTCGATCATGTACATGAGATCCGCCAGCAGCAAGCCCGCCGGGAAGCCAAGCGCCGGGCAGGCTTTGGTCTGTGGGGTAAGTTATCCGAAGGTGAGTAGCTTTTCAGGCTGGTTGCCCTTTTTTCTCAGGCATCCAGGTAGTAGGTGTGGTAGGCGTTCGAGCACGGGTTTCCCCAGGCGATATGCATAGCCCGCGATGTCAGGTCCATCACAATCGAATTCACCGTTTTCTCTCGATCCAAAGGATTGAGGTCGTGCTCTGCGTGGTTACATATCGAGTCCGGGAAATTGATGTGGTCCCGTAAAATTCCCTGTAAAGTCTTGACGGTGTGTTTGGAAGTCGAGGTCAGCAGCCTCAATGCCCGGTAGTAGTGTACCCGGGTGACGATCAGCTCATCCGGTTCGTCCTCAATCGATTGCATTTTGGGGTCCAGGTAGAAATTAGTGTGCAGCACGTACCCGTCGCTGCCATACAACACAGCAAAATTTTTCGCAGATACTTCGACGTTATACAGCTCGCCGCTGTCATGCACCAGCAAATGATTGTAGCCGGCTGCCCGCTGCGGCACCAGTACGTAGCGGATCGCTTCCCCCAGCGTTTGCGCCCCTAATACCGCCCTTGAGACGATCACCCGCGGGATGCCAATCCGGCAATCGTCCGGATAGACCGTATCGCAACACTGGGCAATCCCTGCCGCATTGAACCCAATATTGGGCAGTAACCCACCGTAGCTCATAGCCAGAAACGGCGGCTCGTCTTCCGGGGTCGCATGCACCAGGTACACATCTGCTTCGTCTTCGGGAAGCCAATCTTCATTGTGCGCGAGGAGCACGTGCTCGTCGGCTGTGCGTTGCTGATTGGCAGCCATGCTGGTGCACTTCGTCAGGTGCAGGGCATCGCTGGCCACAGCTTCCATTGCGTTGACCACTGAAATATCGTCGAAATCAACCCTGGCGCCCTCCGCAATCCCGATCATCTCGTCCACATACTGCGGGTAGCGTTCCTGGGCAAACGGGATATATTTTCTCGCCTGGATTTTTGCCCCTTCCCAATCGAGCTGCAAATCATCATACGCGCTTTCCAGCAGCGAGCGGGCATTATGGATGGAATGCAGGACTTGCTCCCGGCAGCTTTCTCCGATTTGCTGGCCCATCTCGCGATGCGTTCCCTGGACCCGCACCATCGGCACCGGATTATCGTGCGTTTGAACGTACAGCTCGCTCATCACTCCTCCTCAATTAATTCCAGCTCACTCACAGGTTCAAAATCCATCCGCAGCGTGCGCACCCAGCGCCCGCTCCCATGGCACACCGCAATCAGCTTGCTGACTGAGCTATCCGCGTTGTGCGCATCGCCGGTGATAACCACCCCATCAATCTTTTTTTGCTCCAGAATGGATTCAAGCATGGATACATCCCCGAGGATATTAATCCCGTGGATTTGCCGCCCGATCAAATATGGATCCTGGTCCAGAAAGCCGATTGCCCGATACCCGAGCTGCGGGTTCATCGATATCCAACGAGCTGCCATCTCGCCGGCATCCCCCGCTCCGTAGATCAAGATCCGCTTCTCCGCCTCCCGATTCTGCCTGGCTTGCGCCTGGTCCAGTATCCTGAAAGACGACCGGGTCATCGCCAATCCGAAGAACAGGTAAATCGCAAATAGCAAGAAAATCGCCGGCGGGTAAGCCTCGAAAGAGGCCAGCAGTGCGACCACTGCCACAACGATCAGCACGCTGCCGATCGTCGCTCGCAAGTATTGAAACAGCTCCTGCATTCCAACGTAGCGCCAGACCCCGCGGTACACGCCAAACACCCCGAATGACAGGTACGATGCCAGGTAAGCAATCGGCAAAGACGCCAGGAACAGCTCCAGATTGGCTTCGCTCAGCGAAAACCTGTAATACGTCAGGAATGCCAGGTAATAGGCAATACCGATCAAGATCAAATCAAGAGAGATTTCTAATAACCGCCGGCGGTAGGTCAGCTCAACCATCAGCCGTGTGAATCTCCCCCCCGTTGCCCCCGGAACAGAAACCACTACCTTCATCCTGCCCAGGTAAGCCGTCAGCAATGCCAAAAGCAACACCAGCACAGGCACCAGGATCAGGCTCAGCCAGTAATCCAGGGTTTCCACGCCCAGCGCCACCACTCCGGACACCAGCGCTACCCCATACAGCACCAGCACAGCCTGGCGCTCGGTCAGGCCGAAGGCAATCAAGCGGTGCGAGGTGTGGTCGCGACCGCCCTGCGCTGGAGATTGGCCGCGCAGTATTCTGGTAATTGTCACCAGGGTGGTATCCAGGATCGGCAGCATGAATATCAAAGTCGGCACGCCCATGATCGCAAACACGTTCGAGGCTTGCGGCTGGCGGGCAATCGCCAGCACCGCCAGGGTAAAGCCCAGAAACAGGCTGCCGCTATCACCCATAAAGATCGAGGCTGGAGGGAAGTTAAACACTAAGAACCCCAGAACCGCCCCCGCCAGGGTCAGCGAGATCACCAGCAAGCCGGTATCATTCGATTGGTAGAAGAAAAAGCTCACGATGATCGCCGTGATCAGCGCGATTCCCCCGGCAAGCCCGTCCATATTGTCCAGCAAATTGATCGCGTTGGTGATTCCCACCAGCCACACCAGGGTCAGGGCATAGTCTGGAATCTGCGCCAGGAGGGTATCAGGCAGCCTGGCACTGAAAAAACTGGTAGTATAGCCAAAATAGATTGCGATCGATGCCGCCAGGATTTGCCCGATCAGTTTTGCAGGAGGCGTGATCCTTCGGAAATCATCGTACAAGCCCAGGAAAAACATTACGCTCGACGCAACCAGCAGCCCGGTGAGTGCTGTATCCCAGCTCTGGTTGATATAGGCGCTGATCAGTATGCCAGCCAGCGTGGCTACGTAGATCGCCACCCCCCCCAGGGTAGCAGTCGGCTTGCGGTGCCAGCGGTCATCCCGCGGCAGCGCCACCCGCCCCAACCGGATGCTTACCCGCCGGACTAGCGGCACCAGCAGCAAGCTCAAGACCAGGGACGAGACGAATGGGATCACGTACATATGGCTATCCGCAATCAGGGTTGCGGGATCTGGTTGATATTATTCTGAATTCGTTCTTTCTGGTCGTCAGGTGCTTGGCTCAGCGCAGTCTGGAAGCGGAGCAGGGCGTTCTGCAGGTCTCCCAGTTGGGTATATAGGGTTCCCAGCGCTTCCTCGATACGCCAGGTTTCCGTGCCCCTTGGCGCCACTTCTAATGACCTCAAGTAGGCTTCGAGCGCGGCCTGGAGATTCCCCAGCTGGGTTTCCAGGCTTGCCAGCGAGACGGCATAGTTGTATTTAGCCGCTGGCTCGCCCGGGGTGGGTAATCCCAGGGCAATCCGATAGTATTCGGCAGCCTTGCTCAGCTCTTCCCTTTGAACGGCTTCATCCTCACTCTGTCGGGCGTTGCGGCTGTGAATTTCTGCCAGCAGGGCATACGTCCAGTGATACTGCGGGTCGATCTCACTGGCGTGATTCAAACGCTCGGCAGCTTGCTCGGCATCCCCAAACACGTTCAGATAGAGCAGAGCCCACTCATCCCACAGCCTGGCATTGTTCGGGCTCAATACCACAGCCCTGGAGAAGTATTCATCCGAAATCCTGGCTTTCTCCAACTTTTCATCAGGCGTGGCAGCATACGATGCCCACAACGTGTGCAGGCGCGCCAGGTTGGCAGTGTGGTCCGTGTTCAAAGGGTTGATCGACTGGGCTTTCAGCAGGTCATCCGCGGCTTGCTGGATCAAGGCGTCCCGTTCATCAGCGTTTTCGATTGTCTTGGCATGTTCCAGGTAAGCCCGTCCCAGGAATAGAAAATAGTAATCCTCGGTTGGAGCAAGCTCGTTTGCCCGGTTATACACGGAAATCGCCACCGGCCACTGCGCAGAGCGGGTGAATGGTTCTGCCAGTTTATAGGCGATATCCGCCTGGACAATGCGCAGGTTCGTATACCCGCTGACCACCAATACCAGCACCAGTCCTGCCAGCCCGGTGACCGCCCCTGCCAACCCAAAGCTCTTTAAGCGAGAGCCGCTGTCTTCTGGCAGGAAGAACGCCAGCCCCAGCACCAGCAAGAATACAAAGACATAGAAAATCCCCAGCAGGTTTTCGTAGCGCTGCACCTGCTCCAGCACCTGGTCCAGATTGCTGGCAGTTGTGCCGGCAATCGCCGCCAAGGACCCCGCCTGCCACAACCAGTAGATCAGGCTGGCGCCCGCCGAGATCAGCAGGGTAAAACCCAGAGCTCGCAACCAATCGGAAAGCTTGCGAGATGTGTTCGCCTCGCTGGTCAGTAAAATTACCATCATCAGCCAGGTAGTCAGTACCAGCGCCAGCACACCGTATGAGACTGCATCGTTTCGGTTAGAGAGGCGGCTCATTGCAGAGATCACGACCTCCAGTGCAGACACCGATCCCCTCGGATTCGATACATAGTTATACGCCAGGGTCGCCATGACAATGCTGGTCAGCAAAGAGGCGATCAAGATCTCTTGCCATTCGCCTGCTAACCGCCCTGCCTGTCGGGAAGTTCCCCTGGCGCGGCGCTTCTTGCTGCCGGCCGCGCTGCTGCTCGCCCCGCGCTCGCTCTTAAGGTTTGCCCCGCCCTGATCCGGCGCTTGCGCCTCGTTGCCCGGCTCGATCTCGTATTGCTGGTATAGCGGCAGGATAAAGCCCACGCACAGCAGCAAGGCAGAATACACCCAAAAATAGGTCCTTGTCACTGCGATAGCGATCCCGAAATTGATCTCCACGAAATGGGCAGTAATCGCGGCCAGCAGCACGATCAGCATTAGCGAGCGCGCCGCTTCCCCAGGTGATCGCGGAGCCTCGTAGCGGGCAAAAAGCGCCACCTGGGTAATATACACCAGCAAGCCAATCAGCATGCCAAACGGCATTCCAACCCCAAAATACTCAACCCCTCGCCACAGGCTCAGCCCCACTGCCCCAACCAGCCCGCCTGCCAGGGTAAAAATGAAGAACAACCTGCGCTGCTGCTGGGACGGGATCAACCCGATCCACTTCAACCCGTAGTAGAACACCGAAATGAAGATTGCCAGGTAAGCCAAGATGCCCAGTGCGCCGGTGATCACCAGTGAATCCCAGGTTTCGTTGTGCGACCGGTCAGGCGAGGCGTTGCGCTTCTCAACGATTGCCAGGTCTGGCACATAAAAAGAGTTGTAAGCCACGTACATGCTTTCCGGTCCGTAGCCTATCAAGGGGCGCAGAAAATTGAAGGCGTCCTTCTTGCCATCCGGGAATTCTAGCGGCTCGTGGATCGAAACCAGGTCCGCCGCTCCCTCCCAGATGTACTTGCGCACCAGCGCGCTGTTGCTCTCTGCATCCAGCAGCAAGCCAAAGCGTCCAATCGCCGGGGATTGGCGCAGGCTCTCCAGCGGTCCACCGCTGATATTGAACACCACCAGGAACAGAGCCACTGCAGCTGCCCC
>JBFYSV010000187.1:0-8593 GCA_041301185.1 Anaerolineae bacterium | reverse complement strand
AATTTGGATAATTCGTGAAATTCGCGGCAGATTTTTTAAGAAATTCTCTTTTGTGACCAAAGGGGTGAGAATTTGAGCAAATCCTGGCAGGTCTGGGCGGAATGGGGTCTCTTGCTGACTGGGATGGCTGGCGTTGTGCTTGCCTCGCCGGGCGAGCCGTGGGTCCTGCTCGGGGTGCTGCCGCTAGCGATCTCTTTCGGCTTGCGCGCCTGGCGCACGGGACGGGTCCTGCCTAAAACCGGGCTGGAGCTGCCGTGGATCCTCTTCTTAGCCAGCGCGGGGGTTGCGGCTTGGATCTCGATCTTTGGCGAGACAGCCGCCCTCCAGTTCAGCCGCCTGCTGGTGGGGTTCATCTTATATTGCGCGCTGGTGCAAGCCAGCCCGCGCATCACTCGCCTGGCAGCCTGGGGGCTGGTCTCGGGGGCAGGTCTGCTGGCACTCTACTGGCCTTTGACGCATAATTTCGAAAGCGACCCGGCCAAACTGCCGGTGTTCAACAGCCTGGGCAGGGCGATCAGCGCGGCGTTGCCGCGCTTGCCCGGGGTGGATTTGTCGCCCAACGTGACCGGCGGAATGCTGGCGCTGACGGTACCGTTCGGCGTGGCGCTGGCGTGGGTTGCCTGGCGGGGGGCAAAGCGGGGGATGGCGCTCCTGGCGGGTTCGTTGACGGCTTTGATCCTGGTTGCGCTGCTACTGACCAGCAGCCGCGGGGCGCTGCTCGGGCTGGCGGCGGCGGGCGGGCTGGCTCTGCTGGCCTGGGCGCAGATGCGCTGGCTGCCCGGCGGAGGCGGCAAGCTTGCATTCTGGGCGGTCACCGCCCTGGCAGGGATCGCCCTGCTGGCGGGGCTGGCTGCCAGCGGGAACCTGGAGCGCCTGGTGGGATCGGTGCCTGACCCCACCGGCAGCCTGCAGAGCCGGGTGCAGATCTGGCGCCAGGGGGTGACCCTGATTGGCGATTACCTTTTTACCGGGGCGGGGCTTGGCAGCTTCCCACTGGTGTTCTCAATCTACCGGCTGCTGATCCACGTGCCATACCACGAGCACATGCACAATATCATCCTGGAAGTGTGGTACGAGCAGGGCGTGCTGGGGGTGATCGCCATACTGTGGGCGGCGCTGGTGGTGCTGCGCTGGGCGTGGCGCGGGTTATCGCCGGGGGAGGATGCCTCAGATGAAGCTCTCGCCCGGCGGGCGCTGGGCTGGGCGGGGATGGCAGCCCTGGCGGCGATGAGCGTGCACGGCATGGTGGACGTGGTGTTCTATCTCAAACGCACCGCCCCGTTGCTGGGATTGGTGGCAGGGTTCGCGTCCTTCGTCGAGCTGGACCGGGCGGGGGAGATGGTCATATCCCGCAAGGTGAAGCTGGCGATGGCTGGCGGGGTGGCGCTGGTTATGTTGCTGGTGGTATGGGGCTATCCACCGCTGCGGTCTGCCTGGTACGCCAACCTGGGGGTGCTGGCGCAAATGCAGGTCGAGATGGGGCGCTACAGCCCGGACCGGTTTGATTCGCCCAGCCTGGACCAGATCCGCCGGGAGGCAGACCTTTCCCGGGCGGAGGCAATGTTCGGGCAGGCGCTGAGGTACGACCCGGGTAATCGGACGGCGCTGCAGCGCCTGGCGCAGATCGAGCTGAGCCAGGGAGAGTACGCGGCCGCGCTTAAGCGGGTGGAAGCTGCCCACCAGGTGGGATTGCAGGACGAGGTCACCCGGCTGCTTACGGGTGATGCCCTGGTGGCGGCGGGCGATCCGCTCCGGGCGGTGCAGGAGGTGAGCGGCATTCCCTGGGCGGGGGGGCGGCTGGCTTTCCAAGGATGGTACCGCTACTGGCTGGGGGAGGATTATCCCCGGGCGGCGGATGCCTGGCAGGCGGTGGTGCTGCTTAACCCGCAGGATGAGGAGGCGAAGGTGAGGCTGGAGGAGGCGCGGAAAAAGATGAAAGATTAGCCGCGAATTGAGCGAATTATCCGAAAAAAAGGGCATTAGCCGCGAATTAGGCGAATTATGCGAATAGAAAAGAGAGATTGCCGCGAATTGGGCGAATTATGCGAATAGAAAAGAGCAATTGCCGCGAATTGGGCGAATTTTGCGAATAAAGATTGTATATTGGACGCGGGCAACTAGAATTCACGAGAGGGTCAATGGAGAAAACTGAAGTATTATATCGAGAGCTTTCTTATGCTGTTATTGGGGCAGCGATGGAAGTACACACTGTGCTCGGACCAGGGTATCTTGAAGCGGTGTACCAAAAGGCGCTCGGGTGCGAGTTCGATTTGCGGGGCATCAGCTATCAAGAACAGATTCCGCTACCGGTCGAATACAAGGGTAAGCTGGTGGGGGAGTATTTTGCTGATTTCCTCATCGATAGTCTGGTGGTTCTGGAGATCAAAGCGGTTTCGAAATTAATCCCAGCTCATGAAGCACAAGCCCACCATTATTTAGCGGCGACGGACATGCAACTGGCAATCCTGATAAATTTTGGCGAAAGCTCGTTACAATACCGGCGGATTGTACGCACAAAAAACCTGCGAGGGGATAAAATAGCATAATCATTTGTGATTTTCGATATATTCGCGAAATTCACTCAATTTGCGGCAATAAGAGGTAGCTTCTTGAAAGAAAATATCTTGATTACCGGCGGGGCCGGGTTTATTGGCTCACACCTGTGCGAGCATCTGGTGCATCAGGGGCACAACGTGGTGGCGATCGACGACCTGTCTACGGGCAGGCTGGCGAATATCCAGCACCTGCTGCCCTTGCCCAGCTTCCAGTTCGTGCGTGAGACGATCAATAACGCCCTGGTGCTGGATCGTCTGACCAGCGAGGCGAATACGGTCATCCACCTGGCGGCGGCGGTGGGAGTCAAGCTGATCGTCGAGGACCCCGTGCACACCATCCAGACCAATATCATGGGCACCGAGTCCGTGCTGACCACCGCCAACCGCTACGGCTGCAAGGTGCTGATCGCCTCCACCTCGGAGGTGTACGGCAAGGGGGTCAAGGTGCCGTTCCGCGAGGAAGACGACCGCCTGATGGGCTCGACCACCCACAGCCGCTGGGCTTATGCCACCTCCAAGGCGGTGGATGAATTCCTGGGGCTGGCGTACCAGCGCCAGTTCGGATTGCCGGTGGTGATCATGCGCTTCTTCAACACGGTGGGACCGCGGCAGACGGGTAGGTACGGGATGGTGGTGCCGCGCTTCGTGCGCCGGGCGCTGCGCGATCAGCCGCTGCAGGTGTACGGCGATGGTAAACAATCCCGCTGCTTTGCCGATGTGCAAGACGTGATCGAGGCAGTGGCAAAGCTGGCAGAGCACCCCGGGGCGGTGGGGCAGGTCTTCAATATCGGCTCCACCACCGAGATCAGCATCTACGAGCTGGCACAGAAGGTGATCGACCTGACCGGGAGCCAATCGCAGATCGAGCTGGTACCGTATGATGAAGCCTACGCCCCCGGGTTCGAGGATATGCACCGCCGGGTGCCCTCGATTGAGAAGATCGGCGGGCTGATCGGCTACAAACCGCGCTACACTCTGGAAGATACCCTGCGCCGGGTGATCGATTACGAGCAGTCAGCCCTGGCGATGGAGGAAAGCCAGGATTGATCCCGGCACCTGGCGAGCCGCCCATGCGCATCCTGTATTTATCCCAGCTTGTGCCGTACCCTCCCGATTCGGGACCCAAAGTGCGCCAGTACTACGCCCTGCGCTACCTGGCGCAGCACCACGAAGTTACGCTGGTAGCATTTTCCCGCCCGGATGATAAACCCGAGGCGATCGAACATTTGAAGGGATTGTGCCAGGCGGTTTACACCGTGCCGATGAAGCGCGCCAGATGGCGGGATGCCCTGGCCCTGGCGGGGAGCTGGCTGAGCGGGAAGTCATTCATCATCCGCCGGGACTGGGTGCCCGCCATGGCAAAGCGGGTGGAAGCGGAGATCACCCGGGGAAACTATGATATCGTCCAGGCAGACCAGCTTTGGATGGCGCAGTACGGGCTGCTGGCAGATCAGCTTGCCCGGGCAGGCAAGGTAGTTCGCCCGTGGCTGGTGCTGGATGAGCACAACGCCTGCTTCCAGATCCCACAGCGGCTGGCGCAGGGTGAGAGCAACCGGTTGAAGCGCCTGGCGCTGGAGCGGGAGTGGCGGGCTTTGTATCGCTACGAGGCGCAGGCTTGCGCCAGCTACGACCATGTCGTCACGGTGACCGAGGAAGACCGGGCGATCCTTGAAGGCATGGTGCGCATAGCCAATGAGGGTAACGGGGAAACAAGCCATCCCAAACCGTCTTTTTCCACCATCCCGATCTGTGTGGACACGGCCGCGGTAAAGCCGGTCGGTTCCCATCCGGGAGCGGCGAATGTGCTCCACCTGGGGACGATGTTCTGGCCGCCGAACGTTGAAGGGGTAGCCTGGTTCGCCCGGGAAGTGTGGCCGCGGGTGCGCCAACAGGTGCCGGGTGCCAGCTTGACCATCGTGGGCAAGAACCCGCCCGAAGCGGTGCGTAGCCTGGTGCAGGATGGAACAGGAATACAGGTGACCGGTTACGTGGCCGACCCGCTGCCCTACCTGGAAGCAGCCGGGGCGTTCATCGTGCCTTTGTTCTCGGCAGGGGGGATGCGGGTTAAGATTGTGGACGGCTGGCGTTGGGGATTGCCAGTGATCTCGACCAGTATCGGGGCGGAGGGCATCCGCTACCGGGATGCTGAGAATATCCTTATCGCTGATAAAGCCGATTCATTCGCCCGGGCGGTGGTACAGGCGTTGCAAGACAAGGAGCTGAACCAACGCCTGCGAGTGAACGGCAGGCGCTGGGTGGAGGAGATGTACGACTGGCAACGAGTCTACCCGGCCTGGGAAAACGCGTATCAAATTTCGAGGAGCTGATAGAGATGGCTAAAACACTGGCATGGGTGAGAGCTGTGCTGGAAACCACCCCCTTGCGGTGGACGAATTTCGTTGAGAACCTGCCCAAAGAGCTGCTTGAACACGAACCAGCCCCGGGGGAGTGGTCTGCGACCGGTTGCTTGCAGCACCTGGTGGACACCGAGCGATTTGTCTTTCCCGTGCGGGTGGGTTATTTTCTACGCGGTGAGGATTTCCCCGCTTTCAACCCTGACTCAGAGGGAACCGCTGGGAAGCGCCAGGTGGATCTCGATGAGCTGTTGCAGGAATTCCTCGGGTTGCGGATCGACAGCCTGGCGACGTTGGAGAAGGTCCACCCGGCAGACCTGGACCGGACGGTGCGCCACGCTGAGTTGGGGTTGGTCTCTTTGAGCGAGATGTTGCACGAATGGGCTGCCCACGACCTGCTGCATACCGTGCAAGCCGAAAAAGCGATCATGCAACCGCTCATCAGCGGCTGCGGCGCGTGGAAAGTCTATTTTACAGACCATATCGCCTGATGCGACCAGGTTTCTTACGCCGGGCGCTGACCACGTATGACGGGCAAGTATGGCTGTTCTTGCTGCCATTTTTGCTGGGATCGCTGCTGCTGGTAGCGCTGCCAGCACTGGTCACGGTCGGGATCGCCTTTACCCAGTACAACGCCATCGAGCCACCGCGCTGGGCAGGCCTGGAAAACTTCCGGCGCCTGCTGGAATCGCCACTGGCGCGGCTGTCTTTGCGCAACTCGCTGCAGTTCGTGTTCCTGGCGGTGCCGCTGCGCCTTTTGGGGGCGCTGGGCATGGCCTTGCTGCTGCAGCCTGGCGGGCGCTTTTTCGCCGGGTCGAGGGCTGCGGCTTACCTGCCAACGATCATCCCCGAAGGCGCGTATGCCCTGCTCTGGCTGTGGATTCTCAACCCGCTCTTTGGACCAGTCAATCTGACTCTGGGCTGGATGGGGCTGCCGCAGCCGCAATGGCTGGTGGAGCCCTGGCCGACCCAGGCCGGCTTCGTGCTGATGGCGCTCTTCACCATTGGCGAGGGGATGGTCGTGCTGCTGGTTGGATTGCGGACGATCCCCCGGGCGTACTATGAGGCAGCCCGGGTGGACGGGGCAGGAGCGCTGTACACCTTTGCTCATATCACCCTGCCGCTGATCATGCCCTGGCTGCTGCTGTTGACCCTGCGCGACCTGGTGGTCAGCCTGCAAAACACCTTTATTGCCTCGTTTGTGATCACCTACGGCGGGCCGTACTACGCCACCACGTATATCCCTCTCTTGCTGTACGAGCTGGCATTTGATTTCTTCGACTTTGGACTGGCGGCTGCCCTGCTGGTGGTCTCTTATATTGTGACCGGGATGCTGGTGGTGGGGATCATCAACCTGGTCGGGCTGGACAGGCAGGGCGATGCCGCCTAGCGCCCGGCGCGGTGTGAGGATCGCCGCCACCCTGCTGGTGATAGGTGTCTTCCTCTTGCCGCTGTGGTGGATGTTCGTCGCCTCGCTGCGCCCGGTTGGCTTGCCGCCGCCCAGGACGATCGAATGGTGGCCGGTGGATGCGCGCTGGGAGAACTACGCCGAGATCTTCCGCCAGGTGCCGCTGGGACGCTACGCCCTGAACTCCGTGCTGGTGGTGATTGTGGCGGTGCCGCTAACCCTGCTGACAGCCTCCCTGGCAGGATTTGGGATCTCGCAGCTGCGCAGCCCGTGGCGCAACCGGCTGCTGATCTTTGCCATCGCTTTGATGATGGTGCCCTCGCCGGCGGTCTGGCTGTTCCGCTACCAGCTATTGCGCTGGCTGGGTATGCTGACCTCGCTCTGGTCGCTGGTGCTGCCGGCAATCGCCGCTGGAAGCCCGCTGCTGGTGCTGCTGTTTTACTGGACCTTCCAGCGCAACCCGCCGGAGCTGTACGAAGCCGCCCGGGTGGAGGGGGCGGATGCCTGGACTACCTGGCTCAAGATTGCCATGCCGATCGCACGCCCGACCACTGCGGCGGTATTGGTGCTGGCGTTTGCCCTGTACTGGAACGACTTCACCAACCCGGTGCTGTACCTGTACCGTCCGTCTACCTATACGTTGCCGGTTGGGCTGCAAATATTGAAACAGCTGGATGCCACCAACTGGTCGCTGCTGATGGCAGGGGCGGTGGTGGTCACGCTGCCGATGGTGGTGTTGTTTTTGGCGCTGCAGCCGTTGTTTTTGAGTGATAATGCGCTTTCGGAGTTGTTGGATAAGACTTAAGCTTCCCGAAAGATCTGTGAACGGTTGATTATTAATTGATGAAACTTTCGGGAAGCTGAATGAGGCGAGCTTCCCGAAGGGTTTATGGACGACAGAGATGGTTTTATGAAGCCTTCGGGAAGCTTAAGATGGGAAGCTTAATGACGATATGATATCTATAACGCGCAAACCTACCTTGCTGGTGGTCTTAATTACTGTCTTGCTGGTAGCCTGCAGCCGGTCTGGCCAGGCGCAGGTATCCTTCATGGTCTTTGGCGGGCCGGAGGAGCTGGCGGCTTACGAGAGCCTGGTGGCTGCCTTCCACGAAGCCCAATCGGAGATAAGGGTGGAGCTGCGCTACGTGCCCGACCAGGCAGAGTATCGCCGGCGGCTGGCGGCAGATTTCTCGGCAGGCGGCGCGCCGGACGTGATGCTGCTCAACTACCGGCGCTTTGCCAGCTTTGCCGGGCAGGGAGGATTGCAACCCGTAGGCGATTACCTGGCGAACAGCCCGCTGATCCAGGAAGGCGATTTCTACTCCCAGACCGTCGATTCCTTCCGTTTTGAGGGCGAGCTGTGGTGCATTCCGCAGAATATGTCCAGCCTGGTGGTCTACTATAACCAGGATCTGTTTGACGCGGCTGGAGTAGCCTACCCGGCAGACGATTGGACCTGGCAGGACTTCCTGGTTGCCGCCCAGCGCCTGACGGTTGACCTGGACGGTGACGGTCGCCCGGAGCAATACGGGGCGGGCATCGAACCGACCCTCAACCGGCTGGCGCCGTTCATCTGGCAGGCTGGCGGCGAGCTGGTGGACGAGCCCCTGAATCCCACCCGCCTGGCGCTGGACAGCCCCGCTGCCCAGGCGGGGATGCAATGGTTTGTCGCCCTGCAAACCGTGCACAAGGTGGTGCCGGACGCCCTGGCGCAGAGCGCGGAGAGCAACGAGAGCCGCTTTCTAAATGGAACGCTGGCAATGTATTTCAACAGCCGGCGCGGCGTGCCGACTTACCGCACGATCACCAGTTTTACATGGGATGTGGCGCCATTGCCACGCGGAACCCAGACTGCGGGCATCCTGCACAGCGACGGCTATTGCATGGCAGCCAGCAGTAAGGAGAAGGAGGCCGCCTGGCGATTTATCGAGTTTGCCAACTCGCCAGCCGGGCAGGAGCTGGTGGCTCGCACGGGGCGCACCGTGCCCTCGTTGCGCGCCGTAGCCGAATCGCCTGCATTTCTGGAGCCTTCCCAGGCGCCGGCTCGCAGCCGGGTTTTCCTGGATACGATCGAGGGCGTGCGCCTGGTGCCGGTGATGGCGAACTGGCCGGCGATTGAGGATACCGCCAGCCAGGATATCGAGCAGGCATTCTTCGGCCAGGTGTCTGTGGCGCAGGCGGCGAATTCCGCTATCCTGCGGACCGAGCAGTATTTCGAGAGCGGGGCGCCATAAGAGTAACCTGTCATTGCGAAGCGGTGTTCTTAACCGCTGAAG
>JBFYSV010000184.1:0-5211 GCA_041301185.1 Anaerolineae bacterium | reverse complement strand
TCTCACTGGCTTTATTATAGGTGATAAGCGCAAATTGGGGTTGGTTTCGCCGGCGAAACCAACCCCAATTTGCGCTTATCACCTATAATAAAGCCAGTGAGAGCGTAGAAGGGTGCGTCGCCGACGCACCTTACTGCTGTTTTGGGCGGCTATGCCGCCTGAAGCAGCCCTAAAACATTCTCATTTACCATATAATACAGGGGTGCCAATCGTATGTTGAAGGAGATATTCCGATGATCCCAACAAAATTATTCGGCCGCACCGGACACGAGAGCACCCGCATCCTCTTCGGAGGGGCCGCCTTCTATTCGGTTACCCAGGCAGAAGCGGATGCCACCCTGGAAGTAATCCTGGAGCACGGCATCAACCATATCGATACCGCCGCTGTCTACGGCGAATCGGAGCGCCGCATCGGTCCCTGGATGAAGCACTACCGGGGGCAGTTCTTCCTGGCGACCAAGACCGAAGATCGCACCCGCCAGGCAGGGCGCGACTCTCTGCACCGCTCCCTGGAGCTGCTCCAGACAGACCACGTGGACCTGTTCCAGATCCACAACCTATCCACCCAGGCGGAGTGGGAGATCGCCCTGGGATCGGGCGGCGTCCTGGAAGCCATCCTGGAAGCCCGCCAGCAAGGGCTGGTGCGCTTTATCGGCGTGACGGGTCACGGCGTGGACATCGCCCGCCTGCATAAAAACGCCCTGCAGCGCTTTGATTTCGACTCGGTGCTGCTCCCTTATAGCTTTGTGATGATGCAAAACCCCCAGTACGCGGCAGATTTTGGCGAGCTTCTCGGGATTTGCAAGCAGCGCAACGTGGCGGTGCAGGCCATCAAGTCGATCACCCGCGCCCCGTGGGGCGACCAACCCCACACCCGCAGCACCTGGTACCAGCCGCTCGAAGACCAGGCCGATATCGATCTTGCCCTCCACTGGGTGCTCGGCGAGCCGGGGGTCTTCCTCAACAGCGTGGCGGATATCCACCTGCTGCCCAGGGTGCTGGATGCCGCGCATCGCTATCAGCGCAGGCCTTCGGATGAGGAGATGCAGGCGCTGCTTGAAAGAACTGCAATGGCACCGCTGTTTATTTGATAATGGTAATTTGGGAATGGACTAAGCCTTGAATCACGTCTCATTTTCTATCCTGTGCCTGGTAAATATCCACACCAGTGCACAATACCTGCTGGATTTCCTGGAAAAAACGCCTGGCAGACTGACCAAAGCAGCCTACCTGCCCGATGACTTAACCCCTTATCAGGTCATTCTATGCGATCCCTTCTGCCTGGATGCGGAGCAAATCGAGAAACTCCGGCAATTTGTGGCTGCGGGTGGGAGTTGCCTGGGGGTTACTGGCACAGCTTCTGTCGATGAGAACCTTGGCAACCTGTTTGGGGCTTTACCCCATAGGATGGGACCCCATTGCGAAGTGCGGATCCTGTTCTCAGAGCGAACACACCCGCTCAGTGTACGCCTGCCAGACGCCTTTTATGTGAGCGGAATATTTCTTCCCCTGGCAGTCCAGGCTGAGGGTGTTGAAGTTGTATTATATGCAGACTGGCAGTACACCCACCAACCCGTGCTTACCCTGCATCAGTACGGCGATGGTTTGGCAGCCCTGACCGCCATTCAAGACCTCAGCCAGCCCATGCTGGCACGCATCCTTTACCGGTTGATGCGCAGGCTGGCAGGAGTTGCCGATCCCGGCCAGGTTATTAAGGTTGGATTGCTTGGATACCCACCCTGGCTGGGTGAGCTACACGCTGTGGCGACCGCTGAAGGAACGCCTGGGCTTCAGTTACGCGCGATTTGTGACCTCAGTCCAGCGCGCTTGATGGCTGCCCGAGAACGATTCATGGCGGGTGATATCCAATTCACCCAGCAGTCAAAGGATCTGGAAAATGACCCGGAAATCGACCTGGTCATCATTACCACACCCCCTAATAGCCATGCTCGCCTGGCACTGGAGATGCTGGAGAGCGGCAAACACACGATTGTTGAAAAGCCGCTGGCCTTCAACACTGCAGAAACCGATGCTATGCGCGATAAGGCAAATCATCATAAGCTGCTCCTCTGCTGTCACCAGAACCGGCGTTGGGATGATGACTATCTTGCCATTAAGCAGGCGGTTACCCAGGCATTGATCGGTGAGCTGTTCTACATGGAAACCTTCGTGGGGGGCTTTGCTCATCCATGTGGTTTCTGGCATTCGGAGAAAGATATCTCCGGCGGTACGACCTACGATTGGGGTGCTCATTACCTGGATTGGATACTGGATCTGATGCCTGGCACGATTAGCGAAGTGTGCTGTACTCGCCAAAATCGAGTCTGGCAGGATATCACCAACGCAGACCAGGAGCGCATCCAGCTACGTTACTCAAGCGGATATGAAGCGGAGTTCACCCACTCCGACCTGGCTTTTATCCCCAAGCCTAAATGGTATTTATTAGGTACCACCGGTTCGATCGTGGGTCACTGGCGGGAAGTGACCGTTTACGACATCGACCCGCTGCATTATTGCCTTAGACATGACATTCCCTCTGCGGAGCTGGGTGCAGAGCTGAGGCTGCGGCGCATTCAGGGCAGGGGGCAGATCATCGAACAAACATTCCCCAGACAATCCAAAGCAGAATTCCCATTCCATCACAACCTGACAGATCACCTGCTACTGGGAGAACCCCTAACAGCGCCCGTGGAACATTCCGCCCGGGTCGTCGCGGTATTGGAGAGCGCCAGGCGCTCGGCGGAAAATGGCAGTCGCCTGGAGAAGGTCGAGATTTAGGAGGGATCATGGTCCGCTGGGGTGTTATGGGCACTGCCCAGATCGCAAAAGTCTGTGTCATCCCCGCCATTCTCAAATCGAAGAACGGCACCTTGCAAGGGATTGCCAGCCGCGATCTGGCAATTGCCCAATTCTTGGTGGATGAATATCAGCAAGGGGTTGCCTATGGGGATTACGCTGCGCTGGTTGAAAGCAGCGAGATTGACGCGGTGTACATTCCATTGCCCAATCATATGCACAGAGAATGGACTCTCAAAGCACTGGCAGCAGGCAAGCATGTGCTGGTCGAGAAACCGTTTGCGATGAACGCGGTAGAAGCGCTTGGAATGGCGGAGGCGGCGCATCGCCACGACCGTTTATTGATGGAAGCCTTTATGTACCGCTTTCATCCGCGCAGCCTGCGGATTAAAGAGCTGGTGGAAACTGGTACGCTGGGTCAAATCCGACTGGTACACAGTGCATTCACTTTTCCGGTCACCCGGGATGGTAGCAATGAGCGTCTTTTCCAGCCAGAGATGGGTGGCGGCTCTTTGTGGGACGTAGGTTGCTACGGGGTCAGCGTGGCACGCTGGTTGCTAGGATCTGAGCCGGTTGCCGTCTCCGCTCAGGCAGTATTTAGTAAAAGCGGCGTGGATGTGAATTTTGTCGGTACGCTACGCTTTGCCAGTGGAGCGCTGGCAGTGGTGGAGAGCAGCTTTACCGCCGCCCTGCAGCAAACCTTCTCTGTGGTGGGCTCAAAAGGTGCAATCGAGCTGCCCCATGATGCGTTTGTCCCCTGGGAGAAAGAAGCCCATTTTACCCTCCGGGAGGCGCAAGATGAGCAAGGGCAGGTGGTCACCTTGCCTGCCGCAGATGAGTACCAGCAGATGGTCGAGCACTTTGCTCAGGCGGTGCTGGGGAGGGCACAGCTGGCGTACTCTCCACAGGAGAGCGTATGCCAGATGCAAGTGCTGGATGCATTGGCTGAAGCCGCCCGTGATGGAGTGCAGAAAAATCTATAAAGAGAGAGCTGATATCTTCTTGCCCGGCAGGTAACCGGTAAGCAGCTCGGGCACCTTTACTTCCACCGCCTCGCCGGGGCGCAGCAAGCCGCCCATCTCCACCACCGCCACCAGGCCGCGCTTGTGGTGGGCTGCCTTGACAAAGCGCGCTGCCAGCTCTGGGATCTGCGGGTACTGCTCCTGGACGAGCTGCCCCGGGCCGCGGCACGGGCGGTTCTCGCCAGTCACCCACAGGCTCACCCCGTTGACAAAGTACAGGCGGGTGGAGGGCGGCAGGTGGGTCAGGTAAGGGATGCCGTGCAGCAGCAGGTTAGCCCCCAGCCACTCCGGGCGGATCTCGGGCAGGCCCAACTCGGCAGCCATCTCTGCCAGCTCTTCCGCCGAGACAATCGATACCTGGCGCCGGTTGGTGATGGGCGTGCCGCGCGGGTAGCGCGGCGTGCGACCATCCGAAGGGCGGGTGAATCCGGCGTGCAGGTCGCCAGCAAAGCCTTCCAGGGTCACGCAGACTTCATGAAGCGGGGTAGTGAGCAGGGAGTGGGGTGTATTCCCGATGAGAACGCTGATGATTGTACCTTTAATCTCCTGATCCATCGATTCACCTCGTTTATAAACCTCCCGCAGGTTTCTGCCTGCGGGAGGTTTAGATTATACCGCATCTACTTCGTGGCATGCCACCCAGTGCCCGGTGCCGATCTCGCGCCATTCGGGCTGCTCCATCTTGCAATGCTCCTTAGCAATTGGACAGCGCGGGTGGAAGCGGCACCCGGAGGGCGGGTTTGCCGGGCTGGGCACATCGCCCGGCAGGATGATCCGCTGGCGGGCGCGGCCTTTCTTCGGGTCGGGGATGGGCACCGCCGAGAGCAGCGCCTGGGTGTAGGGGTGCAGCGGGTTCTCGTATAGCTCGTCCCGCTCCGCCAGCTCAACGATCACCCCCAGGTACATTACCGCCACCCGGTCGCAGATATGGCGCACCATGCTCAGGTCGTGGGCGATGAACAGATAGGTCAGGGTGAATTCGTCCTGCAGATCCTCGAGCAGGTTGACTACCTGGGCCTGGATGGAGACATCCAGGGCGGAGATTGGCTCGTCGCAGACGATAAACTCGGGGTTGGAAGCCAGGGCGCGCGCTACACCGATCCGCTGGCGCTGCCCGCCGGAGAACTCGTGCGGGAAGCGGTTGATCAGGCGCGGGCTCAGCCCTACCTTGAGCATCAGCTCGTGGACGCGTTCATCCCGGGCAGCGCCTTGGGGCAGCAGGTTGTGCACCCGCAGCGGCTCTCCGATGATGGCGCTAACCGTCCAGCGCGGGTTGAGCGAGGCGTACGGGTCCTGGAAGATGATCTGCGCCTCGCGCCGGATGGACATCATCTCCGCGCCGCGCGCGGTGCGCATGTTATGACCGTCGATCATGATTTCCCCGGCGGTCGCC
>JBFYSV010000182.1:0-66851 GCA_041301185.1 Anaerolineae bacterium | reverse complement strand
TTTCAGTGATGGAAGGCTCTCCGAGCTGATCAATGGCGTCAATGTACTGCAGTTGGTGGATGGTCAGCCGGGCGAATCCCAACCGATCGCCAACGTCCTGGTTTATTTTTTTGAGTGATAAGTCAAGGGTATTGATAAAGTGGAGGAGAAAATCTTCCATACCGGCCTCATAATAATTAGGTAGTCTAACTAATTATATAGGTGTCCAGGAATCTGTCAAGCCATACCTCCATCTACCCGAATGGCCTGCTTAACGATGGATGAGCGAATGCCATCGCCACCTTGACTCTCAATCCCTTGAGATGGTAATATCAATTTAACATGTACTTAAGAGGCAATCGCTGGAACATGAATACCCGGCGCAAACGGCACTCCAGCCCGTGGCGCATCTTCTTACTGCTGGCTTTGATCGGCACATTCTTGTACTTAAACCAGGTCGTCGTCCCGGCTACTCCGCCCCTGTTCATCCCCACTCCCACCCCCACCCGCAGCCCGGAGGCCTTCGTCAACGAAGGCGAGCAGCTCTTCAAAGAGGGCAAGCTGGCCCAGGCGATCCAGGCTTACAAGCAGGGCTTGCTCACCGATCCCGATAACCCCGCCACGTACGTCACCCTGGCGCGGCTGCAGGTCTTCGCCGGCGACTATGACGCCGCTATCGAGAACACCCAAAATGCCCTGCTGATCAACCCCAACAATCCCCTGGCGCATGCCGTGCAGGGCTGGGCACTCAGTTTTCAGAATGAAGATCTGCAAGCGGAAGCTGCCGCCAAGAAAGCCCTTGAGCTGGATCCCAACAATGCCCTGGCTCACGCCTATTACGCCGAGATCCTGCTCAATAAAGAGGATTTTGGCGACCTGGACAAGGCCATCGAGCACTCCAAGACTGCCCGCGAGTTGGATCCCAGCTTGTTAGAGACCCACCGCGCCCGAGGCCTGGTGCTGCTCAACACCCAGAATATCGATGAGGCTATCGACGAGCTGAAGGCTGCCATTGCGATTAACGACAAGATCGCCAACCTGCACCTCAACCTGGGCTTCGCCTACCGCGTCCGCGGCGATAACGACCTGGCAGTCGAGGAGCTGCTCACCGCCTTTGCTCTCAACCCCAGCTCACCGGAAGCCCCCACCGAGATCTCGCTGGCGTATGCCAACGAAGGCCAGTTCGGCAAAGCGGTACAGTATGCCGAGCAGTCGGTCAAGGTCGATCCCCCCAATGCCCGCTTGCACGGCAACCTGGGGGTGATGTATTACCGCAACCAGGAGCTGGATAAAGCCATCAACGAGCTGGCCCTGGTGGTACACGGCGGCACCACTGAAGACGGCCAGGCTGTGGAAGGCCTGCCCCTGGATTACAGCACTGTGGCGCAGTATTACTGGTTTTTTGGTTTCGCCCTGGCGAAGAGCAACCGCTGCACCGAAGCAGTGCCCGTCTTCCAGGCGCTGCTGAGCGGCGTGCCCGATTACGAGCTGGCAGTCGAGAACGCCCAGGCAGGCATCGCCCTGTGCCAGGAGAGCCTGGGCACGCCGGCCCCCACCCCTGAAGATGAAGTCACTCCCACCCCCTGAGCGTAGATGGAACGCAATATTGTAGGCAAGCGCCCCCACTTTCGCCCCGCGAAAGTACCCTATAACCCCTACCGGATCATGCTGTGGATCAGCCTGATCTTTGCCGGCGTCTGGCTCTTAATGAGTATCCAGCGCGGCCAGGTCGAGACCCTCTTCGAGCCTACCCCCACCCCCACCCGCATGGCGTCCTCCTACATCCTGGAGGCGCAGGCCTACTTCCAGACCGGCAAGCTGGATGACCCTGACCCGCCATTGCCCACCCCGGCTCGCCCGGATGCCATCGACACCTACCAGCGCGCCCTGGAGATCGATCCCAACAACGCCCAGGCGTGGGCTGAAAAAGCCCGCATCGAGACCTACTCCACTACCATGCTCAGCAACGACCCTGACCGGCTGGCCCGCCTGGAGCAGGCGCTGGCATCGATCAACAAGGCCGTCGAGCTGGACCCCGATGACAGCACCATCCACGCCATCCGCGCTTTCGTGCTGGACTGGTACGCCTCCAGCCCGCTGGTAAGCCCGGAGCGTACCCAGGAGCTTTTGCTGGAGGCAGAAGGCGAGGCGGTGCGCGCTTACGGGCTGGACCCGGAAAACGGCCTGGCGCTGGCTTTCTATGCTGAAGTCCTGCTTGACCAGCAGAAGTGGTCGCAGGCAGAGCAAAACGCGGCCAAGGCTGTCACCCTGGCTCCCAATTCGATGGATGCCCACCGGGTGTACGCCACCGTGTTAGAATCCCTGGGCCAGTACCGCAGCGCCATCGAGCAATACTTGCGAGCTTCCGAGATCAGTCCCAACCTGACTTTCCTGTACGTCTACGTTGGGCGCAACTATCTCAGCTTGCGCCTGTTCGACCGCGCCCTGGAATACTACGCCAAAGCTGCCGAGATCAACAAGCAGCTTGGCGTGTCGAACCCTATCCCCAATCTGGAGATCGCCAAGGTCTATACCCAACAAGGTGAATTCTTCATCGCCGCCCGCAACGCCGAGACCGCCCTAAGCTTTGACCCCACCAACGCCAACACCTACGGGCAGCTTGGCATCATCTATATCAAGTCCCGCAACTACGAGGGCGCCCAGCCGGCGTTGAAGTGCGCTGTGCGCGGCTGCACCGCTGAGGAGAACGAAGTCGGGCAGGTGGCGGTGAAAGGACTGGGGCTGACCAATCTCACCGTGGCGTATTATTACGTGGAATACGGCACCGTACTGGCTTTTCTTAGCCGCCCCAACCAGGATTTCTGCCCCGAAGCACGCCAGGCGCTAAACGAGGTCAAGGCTGCCTACCCGGATGACCCGATCTTGATGAGCATTGTGGCGGATAGTGAGGGCATCTGCAACCAGCTCAATAGCGACACCCCTGCACAAGAGACACCACTCCCAACAGAACTGATGGAAGAGCCCACCCCTGTCCCTGCCACCCCCTGATCACTCAAAAAATGTCAGAGTTTTGTTAATATCTCATCTTGCCTCTTGACTTTTATCTCAAGAGTCGGTATGATTTGTGTGCAAGTTAGCACTCAAAGCGGAAGAGTGCTAACTTGCCTGCATGTGAACATCCAAATATCTAACCCTTTCAAGGAGGTAAGTATGTCCATTTCATTGAAACCCCTGGGAAGCCGCGTGGTGATAGAGCCTGTCGAACAGGAAGAAATTACCGCTGGTGGCATTGTGCTTCCGGAAACCGCCAAGGAAAAACCGCAAAAAGGCACTATCCTGGCAATCGGTCCTGGCGATCGCGACGAAGATGGTGATCGCATTGCCATGGATGTTGCCGTGGGTGATGTCGTGCTGTACGCCAAATACGCTGGCACTGAAATCAAAGTCGAAGGTAAGAAGCTGCTCATCCTCAAAGAGAGCGACATCTTAGCTATCGTCACAACCAAATAACCTGAATAATCAAATATTTTGAAGGAGTACACCTATGGCAGCCAAACAACTGGTATTTTCTGAAGAAGCTCGCCGCCGCCTGCAGCGCGGTATGGATATGCTGGCGACCGCAGTCGTCACCACCCTCGGCCCCAAAGGGCGCAACGTCGCCATCGACCGCAAGTTCGGTTCCCCCACGATCACCCACGACGGCGTGACCGTAGCTAAAGAAATTGAGCTGGAAGACCCATTCGAGAATATGGGCGCCCAGCTTCTCAAAGAAGCCGCCACCAAGACCAACGATATCGCTGGCGATGGCACCACCACCTCCACCGTCCTGGCGCACTCGATCGTCAGCGAAGGCATGAAGAACCTGGCCGCTGGCGCCAACCCGATGCTGCTCAAGCGTGGCATCGAGGCCGCAACCAAAGCCGTTGCCGACCAGATCAAAGCCCAGGCTATCGAGATTACCACCAAAGAGGAAATTGCCAACGTAGCATCGATCTCAGCCCAGGACCGCGTCATCGGTGATCTGATCGCCGAAGTGATGGACAAAGTCGGTAAAGACGGCGTCATCACCGTGGAAGAGTCCAAGGGTCTGGCGTTCGAGACCGAGTATGTCGAAGGTATGCAGTTCGACCGTGGCTATATTTCGCCCTATTTCATCACCGAGCCCGAGCACATGGAAGCTGTAATCGAAGAACCCTACGTGCTGATTCACGACAAGAAAATCTCCGCTGCCACCGATATCGTCCCCATCCTGGAGAAACTGGTCCAGATAGGCAAGCGCGAGTTGGTGATTATCTCTGAAGACGTGGATGGCGAAGCCCTGGCGACCCTGGTGCTAAACAAGCTACGCGGTATGCTCAACGTGCTGGCAGTCAAAGCCCCTGGTTTTGGCGACCGTCGCAAGGCGATGCTGCAGGATATCGCCGTGCTCACCGGCGCTTCCGTGGTCTCCGAAGAGACCGGTCGCAAGCTAGAGAGCGTTGTGATCAGCGACCTGGGCCGTGCCGAGAAGGTTGTCTCCACCAAGGATGACACCACTGTGATCGGCGGCAAGGGCGAATCCGCCCAGATCAAAGGACGCATCGAGCAGATCCGGGTCGAGATCGACAAGAGCACCAGCGACTACGACCGAGAAAAACTGCAGGAGCGCCTTGCCAAGCTCTCCGGCGGCGTTGCCATCATCCGTGTTGGCGCAGCCACCGAGACCGAGCTTAAAGAGAAGAAGCACCGCGTGGAAGACGCCCTCTCGGCGACCCGTGCCGCGGTGGAAGAAGGCATCGTTCCAGGCGGCGGCGTGGCTCTTATCAATGCGATGGGCGCCCTGGATAAAATCAAAATGGATTCCGACGATGCACAGATCGGCGTCAACATTGTCCGCAAAGCCCTGGAAGTCCCCTTGCGCAAGATCGCCGAGAACGCCGGCAAAGACGGCTCCGTAATCCTGGAGAACGTGCGCCGCGCCCAGAAAGAAAAGAAGAATAAGAATATTGGCTTCAACGTGATCTCCGAATCCTACCTAGACATGGTCAAGGACGGCGTCATCGACCCGGCAAAGGTGACCCGCGGGGCATTGGAAAATGCCGCCTCTATCGCAGCCATGATCCTGACCACCGAAGCCCTGGTCACCGACTTGCCCGAGAAAGACAAACCCGCTCCGCCACCCATGCCGGAGTACTAAAATAAGACCGGATCATCTCAAGGTTGATTTGGCGGCACAGCCGCCAAATCAACCTTGATTTTTTTACAAACTCGGTCTTTGACAAATCCCACCATCCATGCTAAAATCCACCTTGGTTTGTAAGAATTACCTGTGGCGGAAATAGATGTCCAATCGATTGACCGGCCAGGTTTCTGGCCTTACTGCGTTACCGTGAAGCAAAGCCATTTATGGGGATTTATCTACCCAAACAAAGTGTCTGGAATTTCTAAACCGTAACTGCAAGCCCCGGCCGGTATCTTCCTGTCGGGGTTTTTTGTATGAATTTATCGTAAAGAAGGAAGTATATGAGCAACAAAAAACTAAAGATCATCCCCCTGGGGGGACTCGGGGAAGTTGGGAAAAATATGATGGCCTACGAATACGGCGAGAATATCCTCGTCGTGGACGCCGGCTTGATGTTCCCCGAAAATGATATGCTGGGGATCGACTACATCATCCCCGATTTCCAGTACTTGCTGGAAAACCGTCAAAAAGTGCGCGGGGTGATCGTCACCCACGGGCACGAGGACCATACTGGCGCCATCCACCACCTGATGGAGCAAATCAACGTACCCATCTATGCCACGCCGCTGACCCGCGGCTTGCTTGAAGTCAAGCTTTCGCGGGGCGGCTTGCTGAGCGAGGTGCAGCTGAACACAATCCAGGCAGGCGAGAGCGTGCAGATTGGTCCGTTCAAGGTAGAATTTTTCCACGTCTGCCACTCCATCCCAGATGGAGTCGGGTTGGGCATCACCACACCCGCCGGACTGGTGGTGCACACTGGCGACTATAAGTTTGACCATACGCCGGTGGACAACTGGCCGACAGATTATGCCAGCCTGGCAGATTTCGCCGGGCGGGGTGTGCTGGCTCTCCTGGCAGACTCGACCAACGCCGATAAACCGGGATGGACGCCATCCGAGCGGGTTATCGACCCGGCGTTTGATGGCGTCTTTCGCAACGCCTCCGGGCGGGTGATCGTCGCCAGCTTTGCCTCGCTGATCTCGCGCATGCAGCAGGTTGCCAACGCGGCCATCCGCCACCACCGCAAGCTGGCTTTTGCTGGCACCAGTATGGTCGAAAACGCCAAGATGGCGCGCAAGCTGGGATACCTGGATATCCCCGATGAGATCCTGGTGAGCATCGACCAGGCGCTAAAGATGAGCCCTAAAGAAGTGGTCTTGATGACCACCGGAACCCAGGGCGAGCCGACCTCGATCATGGGGCGCCTGTCTACCGGCACTAACCGGCAGTTTGATCTCTTGCCTGGGGATACCATCGTGCTCTCCTCCCACCCCATCCCGGGCAACGAGGAAGGCGTCAGCCGCACCATCAATCGTCTGTTCCGCCGAGGCGCCAACGTCATTTACGAAGACATTGCCCCGGTGCACGTCTCAGGGCATGCCCGCCAGGAGGAGATGAAGCTGATGCTCCACCTGGTCAAACCGAAATACTTCATCCCTATCCACGGCGAGCTGCGTCATTTGAAACAGCACGCTGCCCTGGCTCAGGAAGTTGGTTTGCCTACCGAGAATATTGCCGTCGTCGAGAACGGGAACACCGTCGAGTTCGAGGATGGGAAAATGCGTGTCGGTGAGCGCATCCCCGGCGGCTACGTCTTCGTGGATGGGGCAGGGGTAGGCGAGATCGGTCCCAGCGTGATGCGCGAGCGCGAGATACTCTCCCGGGATGGCTTTGTGCTGGTCAACCTGAACCTAGACCGTTACACCTGTCATCTGGTGGAAGACCCCGAGTTCATCACCCGTGGCTTTGTCTACGCGCGTGAGGCCGACGAGCTATTTGCCGCCGCCCGCAAGCTGGTCGTCCAGACTGTTGACTGCACCAGCAACGGCAGGATGCAGGCAGACCTGGAACAGACCCTGAAATCATTCTTCTACAGCAGAACAAAGCGCCGGCCCATGGTGTTCGTCTCCATGAGCCAGACGTAGTCATCGATATCCAACAAAAAGCCGGATGGGCGACTCACACTTCGCTCACCCGGCTTTTTCGCGCTGCACGCGCTTTTCCTGACGGTACATCTCGACACCATCCCACAGCAAGGTAATGGCAGTGATGCCCAACACCCCGGAGAGCAGGTCGCCAGCCGTCATCATCGAAAATAATAGCACCAACCCACCAGCAAGAAAAAGCGGGATTGCCGGGCGGGTGCCGTAGCGGGCGTGCAGGCGGCGCACCAGCACGTGCCCCATGCCGATTGTGGCAAAGGTGGTCAATGCCAGGACGATCCCTGCCCACTGCAGGCTCATTTCCCACCTTTGCGCTTGGGATTAGCCGGGAATAAACCGCGCTGGACGCGCTCTGCCTGACCCGGCAGCTCAGTAGCACCCCACACGACCGAGCCGCCAAATATACCCAACAGGGCAGAGGTGGTGAAATCTGGCATCAGTAATGAGGCCAGGCAGATCAATATTCCGACCAGTAGGACTGCTTTCCAGGTCCCTGCTCCAAAATAATACTCGAGCTTGATCACCCACAAAAAACCAAACCCGATGCAAAACAGCACGAATAAGCCCAGGATCAAACCGGTTGGATTCATCCGCATTCACCAGTCGCTACTCAATAATCCCAATCTTCATCCCAACCGTATTGGCCGCGCAGGGGCACGAAAGCGACCGGCACCAGCACGTCTTTGGTGAAATTGTCGACCTGGCGCAGCCATTTCTCCAGGTATTGGCCAAAACGGCTGCCAACCGGGATCACCAGCCTGCCGCCGTCGGCGAGCTGGTCCAGCAGAGCGCCAGGCACGTCTGGCGCAGCCGCAGTGACAAGGATTGCGTGGAAAGGGGCGTATTCTGGAAGCCCCAACGATCCGTCTCCCACATGAGTTTGGACATTGTTCAAGCCCAGGTCTGTCAGCACCTGCGCAGCCCGCTCGGATAGCCTGGGGTCGCGTTCAATGGTATGCACCTGGCTCGCCAGATGCGCCAGAATCGCAGCCTGGTAGCCCGAGCCGGTGCCAACTTCGAGGACGGTTTCCTTGCCGGATAGCTCAAGCAGCTGGCTCATCAAAGCAACAATATACGGCTGGGAGATGGTCTGCCCACCGCCAATCGGCAATGGACCATCGCTATAAGCATGGCGGCGGTGCTCAGGCAGGACAAAGAGATGGCGTGGCACATCCCGCATGGCCTGGAGAACTCGCCGGTCGCGGATATCCCGCACAATCAGCTGCTCCTCCACCATGCGCTGGCGTTCGTTAAAATACAGAGTTTCCTCATTCACCGTACATACCAACCTGGGCAGGCTCCCGCCGGTCTGTATTTCTATCCAGCTTCAATAAAACCCTTCCAAAACTCGTCCCGCTCGCCCGGCACAAAGGGCAGGTAGAGCGCCAGGCGATCCGCCAGCCCGAGGTAGCGTTCGAACACCGCCTCGCGCAGTTCGGTCGGTTTTGCCACAACGGCAAAGGTCGCCAGTATCTGATCATCGATCAGGGCCGGCATCTCACCCCATTGGCCGCGTTTTGCCAGCTGGGTAAGCTGGCTGGCAATTGCCTCCCAGCCATGCAGCGCCATCACCGCCCGGTAAGACGGCGTGGAAGCGTAGAAGGCGATCTGGGCGCGCACGAACAGGTCCTCTTCCGCCGAGCTGATAGCAAACACAGTGGTCGAGACCTGGATATCGAGACGGGAGCGGCCTGCCTTGAGCGCACCCTGCTCGATTGCCGGCAAGAGTACCTGCTTCAGGTAAGCCGGGCTGTGGAAAGGATGCACGTGGAAGCCATCTGCGCACTCACCCGCCAGGCGGGCCAGCCCGGTATTGACCCCGGCGATATAGATGGGGATATCCGGGTGCTCAATGCGCCCTGGGTTGAAGAAGGGCGACATCAGGGTCAGCTTGTAATGCTCGCCACGGAAGTCCAGCTTTTCGCCGGTCTGCCAGGTATGCCAGAAGGCGCGCACGGCGGCGATCTGCTCGCGGAGCTTGCCGACCACCGAATCGGGCCACGGCATGCCGTAGCGACGCTCGATATGCGCTTTCACCTGGGTGCCCAGCCCGAGGATGAACCGCCCACCAGAGGCCTGCGCCAGGTCCCAGGCGGTGTACGCCAGGTTTGCCGGGCTGCGGGCAAAGGCGATCGCCACCGCCGTGCCAAAATGCAACCGGCGGGTATGCTCGGCGATCAATGCTCCTGGCAGGAAAGGATCGTGGATCGTCTCGGTAGACCACAGGGCGTCGAACCCGATCGCCTCGGCAGCCTGGGCAATGGCAGGCACCTCTGCGAGCGACACAGGCGGTAAGCTGGCATCAATTTTCATGCTCACCACCTATCATATTATGAAAGTAGATACGCTATAACCCAGCGTGTGGTTGCTACCAGCGCATCCAGGTGAGTGCGCTCATAGTTGTGCGAGGCGTCCACCCCCGGACCGATCAATGCTACCGCCACGTCTCCGCCGGCGTGCCAGTACGCTTCTCCATCCGAACCATAATAAGGATAGATATCCACCTTGTAGGGAATGCCGTTCTCCTCAGCCAGCTGGCGCAGATGCTGACTCAAGCCGTGGTGGTAAGGTCCGCCGGAGTCCTTGACGCACAGCGTGGCGTGGAACTCGTCGGAGGCCTGCCCGTCGCCCACCGCGGCCATATCCACGGTGAGCAGCTCTACCATATCCGCCGGGAAGCCAGACGCCGCCCCATGCCCCACCTCTTCATAGTTGCTGATGTGCAGGATCGCTGTTTGGGTAGGCTGCAAACCGGCGTCGTACAGTGCCTTAACCGCGGCGAGCAGGCATGCCACGCAGGCTTTATCATCCAGGTGGCGCGAGCGCACGAAGTCGTTGGTGATCTCCAGCCGCGGGTCGAAGGCTACAAAGTCACCCACCTGGATGCCCAGGAGGCGCGTCTCTTCGGCGCTGGTGGTGGGCGCGTCCAGGCGCACCTCCATATTCTCATCATCCCGTTTAAGCTCGTTCACCTGACTGCCATGCACATGGCTGGAGGCTTTCGCCAAGAGCAGCGAACCGCGTACCTTTGCCCCATTGCTGGCAAACACCGAACAGCCCTCACCCTCCACCGTATTCCAGGCGTAGCCCCCGATCTTGGTCAGCTTGAGCCGCCCGCTGGACTTGATCTCTTTGACCATCGCCCCCAGGGTGTCGGCGTGGGCAGTCAGGCCGCGCGGCGCATCGTTGCGCGCACCGGACCAGGTTGCCACCAGAGCACCTTTGCGGGTGCGGTTCAGCTCCAGCCCGGGGAACTGGCGCAAGGCTTCCTCAACGGCAGCGATTGCACCCTGGGCGTAGCCGGTTGGGCTGGGGGTGTTGAGTAGGGTAGTTAACGTAGTCATCAGGTATTCCGTGTCAATCTCAGGAATAGGCATTTTCCCTCCGGGTTGAACCGACCTTAATCCAAATCTTCATACTCTCCGATCGCCTGGCGCCAGTGGTCTGGCAGGGGGATGGTCTTTGCCAGGCGGTAATCGTAAGATACTTGCACGCTCAAACCACGAGCCAGCTCTTGCCCGCTCTGCGCATCTTCAATGCGGTACTCCATGTCCAGGCTCTTGTTGCCCAGACGGGAGACGCGTACTCCCACCCGCACCTGCTGGGTGAACAGGATGGGAGAGAGGAAGGTAACACGCGCTTCCGCCAAGATAAAGCCGATGTGCAGAAACGAGCTGCCGTCCCACAGCTCCAGGTTACGGATGTAATTGACCCGCGCTTGCTCCATATACGTCATAAATTTAGCGTTGTTGACATGCCCCTGGGGATCCAGGTCTCCGTAGCGCACTTCGATGGGGTGATAGAAGCGATATTCGGGCATATCTAAATTATAACCGTTGATGGTTCGAGCTTCGTTATCCAAATCGATATCTGAGGCTGGATAAAGCATAGGGAGTTTGTTCCTTAGCAGAGTATGAATCCTGTTGTCACTAGCACATCACTTTTCCTACCTGGGGTATAATCCGGCGCATGGAAAATACTGATTTTGAAGAAACACAACCCTACCCCATCCGTCCTGAGGAGGGAAATGGGGACCTTTCTCATTTAGAGCAAACCATGCCCTCGGCGGTCGGCGCCAGGCAGCCTGAGACCAACGATCCGGCACAAACCATGCCTGTACCCGTCCGCCCGGAGACAATCGTCGACGCCGCCTTCGAGCAAACTATCCCGCCTCCCCCCGAGGCAATTTCGGCAGAAACCGTTGATCCTGAAGCAACCGTCGCTACCCGCCTGGAGGCGTCTTCTGGCAGCCCGGTGGATGCGCCGCCTCCCAAAGGCAAGCGCTCTTCACCTCTGCGCTGGATTGCCCTGCTGGGTGTCCTCTTCCTGATCCTGATCGCTGCTGGCAGCGCTTATGCCGGTTACCAGTCGGGCATCAGCCAGCGCACCGGCGCTGAAGCCACCCAGATCGCACTACAGGTTGATGAGCAGTTCGTGCTGGGCGTGCAGGATATGGAAGCCCGCCGCTTTGACCTGGCCCGGCAGCGCTTCGAGTACGTCATCCGCTACAACCCCAACTACCCCGGCGTGACCGACAAGCTGGCAGAGGTGTTACTGAGCATGAACTCGACTGCCACGCCCACCGTCGCCCCAACACCTACCATCACTCCCACCCCGGATACGCGCGGCATAGATGAGCTGCATTCCCAGGCGCAAGATCATCTCAACAATAGCGAGTGGACTCTTGCCATCGATACGCTGCTCGCCTTGCGCAAAGCCGACCTGAATTACCAGCCGGTATGGGTGGATCGCGGGCTTTACGTGGCTTACCGCAACCGTGGCAAAGACAAAATTCTGCAGAATGGCGATCTGGAAGGTGGCATCTACGATCTGACTCAAGCTGAGCAGATTGGCCCGCTGGACGCCGATTCCAAGAGCTACCTCACCTGGGCCAGCCTGTACAAAACTGGGGCCAGCTTCTGGGAGCTGGATTGGGGTCAAGCCATCTACTATTTTGCCCAGATCGCTCCTGCACTACCCAACCTGCGAGATGGCTCTGGCTGGACTGCGACCGAGCGCCTGCGCCTGGCTTACGCCGGGTACGGCGATTTTCTGCTGAAGAACGGAGACGCCTGCGCTGCGGTGGAGCAGTTCGACCTGGCGCTTTCGATGGGCATCGATACCCTGGTTGAAGAGGCGCGCAACAACGCCATCGATGAGTGTGATGGTGGTGGCGATGATGACGACGATGAACAATCCGATTCTAGCGATTCCTTGCCCGAGGCCACGCCACTGCCCACCGAGGACACCAACCAGCCTCCAGCCACAGAGCTGCCGCCCACGGAGCCCCCTGCCACTGAAGCACCACCTACTGAAGCACCCGCAACTGAAGAGCCAACCCCGGAGCCACCCCCGGCAGAGGAGCCGACAGCAACTCCCAGCCCATGAGCGCGCCTCCTGATTGGGCCCTCAGCTTCATCTACTGGTTGCATATGCTCGCCACGGTGGTCTGGATCGGCAGCCTGGCGTGCCTGTCGCTGCTGGTGCTGCCCGCTGCTCGTAAGCAGCCTCAGGACGAGCACTATGCAGCATTTCTATCTGACCTGCAACGCCGCCTGGACCCTCTCGGATGGGTGTGCCTGCTCGTCCTGATAGCCACCGGGATGTTCCAGATGAGCGCCAACCCCAGCTATTCTGGCTTCCTGGCAATCGATAACCGTTGGGCAGTCGCGATTTTCGCCAAACACGTGGTATTTTTCGGAATGACCGGCGTGAGCGCTTACATGACCTGGGGATTATTGCCGCGCTTGCAGCGGGCTGCACTGCGCCAATCGCGCGGGCTGGACACACCAGATGCCAGCCGCCTCAGGCAGCAGGAATCACTGCTGATCCGCCTCAATCTGGTGCTGGCTATGCTGGTTTTGGCCTTGACCGCAGTCGCCCGCGTATCCTGAAGGACCCCGCTTGCCACCGCACAATTGGAATCCATCCGAAAATATCCCGGCAGGTTTGGAAACCTGCCCTAAATAGGGCAGCTCTCCTAAGTCGCCGAGAGTTTTCGGATAGTAACTTATTCGCCAGGTCGCGGGGTGAGATAGAACTGATCGGGCTCGTCAGGGTAGTAATGGATAATCTTGCGCTCGGGGAATTGGTCTGCCAGTATCCTGTCCGCGCCAGGCCCTCGGGCGTAGACAAAAATGAAGGGTGTATCCAGAAATGGATCCTGCAGCTCCAGTAAGGCACCATATTCTGACCAGTGGTCCGGGTGGACAATCACCAGGGTGGGCGTTAACTCTTGCGCATCTGCGGTCAGAAAAGGTTCAAGGCGAGCGCGAGAGATTCCGTACAGGCCGTGCATCCCGCCTAATCTCAACGGCGTATAGAACAGCAGGTTGACGCTGACCAGCAGCGCCAGGGCTGCCGTGACAAGCAGCGGTCGGGCTCGGCGCCAGCCTTCATAGCGCCGCCAGGCATCCTCCGGGCGCACAGGCCAGCCGGCTAAGAACGCAACCCCGGCCGCGCTTAGCAAGGTCAAGCTATACAAGCCTTCATATAGGTAGCGTGGTCCAAACAAATGGGAGCCAATCCAGTAAGCCAGGTAGACCACCACCAGGCTCGGGTAGACGCTGCCCACCAGCAATCCCTTCCACAGGCGGTAGCGTAGCACAGCCAGCAAGCCAAACGGCAATAAGATCCAGGAGTATTTCCCCCACCCGAACAGGTCGTGCCAGCCCACCAGCAGGCTGAACTTTGTATTGATCCACGCCTGTTTCAGCGTGTGCCCGCTCTCGGTGCGCCCGTAACCCGGACCGAAGCCCACCCGGTCATACTCCCACCACAGGGTGTACGGGTTATTTGTGGGGTCGCCGGTCACTGCCATTTGCCACAAGAAATGCAGCCCCACAAAAGCCAAAACGATCAGCCCGAATGCAACCAGCCGCCAGCGGTCCCGCCAGCTGGAACGGATTAGCAGGTAGACACTATGCAAACCAAACGGCAGCGCCACGCCCACTGCCGTGAGCGGCCGCGAAAGGATCAGCAAACCCAGGGTGACTCCAGCCGTAACCGTCGCCAGCCACGGCCAGTACACGGGCAGCGATTTGTGGCGCTCGCTATCCCAGGCATCCAGCCAGGAGAGGGCAAAAGCAGCGCTGAGAAAGAGCCCGAATGGGTGTGACAATAAAGATCCGGAATTGATCAAGAAGAAGGGCGAGGTCAGGGTCAAACCGGCAGCGAGTAATCCCACCGTCTCGCCAAAGATGCGCTTCCCCAGGCGGTATATCAGCCATATTGCCGCTCCCGAAAGCAAGGCGTTGACCAGCGGTTTGACCCCCAACAGGACCCCAAAGGACAGCAGGACAGGCCAGCCCAGCGGGTACTTGCCAAAGCGCAGCCCGTTATAATCCACCACGAAAGGCACCAGAAAGCTTTTTGGGCTGGGGGGTGAGGGCAGTGTCAGGTGACCTTTGGCGATTGCCTCCGCCTGCCAGACGTAAGCAAGCTCATCCTCGATATGCGCCATGCTCTCATACACCTGCACCGCGATCAAGTAGCTGGCAATCACTGCCACCAGGCTTAACAACAATGCAACTCGGTCTGGGCGTGTCATGGCTAAGTGTTATCTACAAGCGCCTACCCATTGGCGCTATGCCCGTACCGCTCGCAACGCCTGCAGGGCAGCCGGGTGCAATAATGAATTGGAAGCCAGGATACCCCGGTTATTGTGCAGGCTGCGACCGGCACTAAAGTCCAGCGGCTTTCCGTCCAGATCGGTGATCGTCCCGCCTGCCTCCTGCACCACCAACGAGCCAGCCGCCTGGTCCCAGATTTTCTCGCGATAATCCGGCTTGGTGGGGGACAACAGGCGCAGCAACAAATCACCATCCCCGGCAGCCAGCACAGCGTACTTAGCCTGGCTATCCATGCGCACGGGGGCAGCTTGAACTCCCAGGGTAAGGGCGAAGTCGTCGATTTGGTCTACATTGGTATGCCCGGACTCGAAGGATCGTAAAAGGCGCGCCTGCACCGGGTCAACTCGCTGCGACACCTGCACACTTTCGAATTGCCCCGGATAGGCGAGTGAGGCGATCCAGGTTCCCTGCCCGCGCACTGCTACCGCTAGCAAGCCAGATCCTTGCAGATCGGGCCTCAGCCGTCGTCCGGAATCTGTCTCACCCATTGCCAGGTTAGGGCAACCCAACACCCCAATCTCCACCTGCCAGTCAACCACCAACGCCAGCGCCACTGCATACTGGTCGCCACGTAGAAAACCCTTGGTGCCATCAATCGGGTCTAGCACCCAGAAGCGCCTGGAAGGCTGGGCAGCGCCGCGGTCGATCCAATCACATACTGAGGCGGGATCGGCTCCCGGAATAAAACGCTCGCTGAAGCGTACCACCTGCTCCACGGCGGAGGCGGGCTGTGCCGCATTGCCCACCAGCCCGAGGCGCAGCCTGGAAGCGTCTTCTTCCGCCACCAACGCATCACCGGGAAATTGCCTCTCCAGCAGGTAAGCCACCAGCGCCTGCGAAGCAAAATCGGCTACCGTCACCGGAGAGCGGTCATCCTTGGTCAGGGCTGGCGAGACCATCTCACCTTGGATCATTTTCACCAGCAGGGATGCCTGCCGGACGGTATTCAGAGCAAAATTTATCTCAGATCGGTCAATATCAATCATCCAGAATACCTTGTAAGCGTAGTAATCCCGCCTGGGTCCGCAGCAGGTCGCTGGTCTCCAGGCCGAACAGGATTTCATAGAACGGGACAATTTTAGTGTAAAAATTCACGCGCGCCCAGAAGTTCGCACCCGACTTGCCCCGGTAAGCTGTCAGCACCTGGCAGACAAAACCCTCCCCGCCCGATTGCAGCAGCCCGACAAAATCCAGTGCGGGATCGCCCGTGCAGGCATCTTCCCAATCCAAAATTCCGGTGACCCGGTTGCAGACCGGATCGCACAAAATATGCTCCGCTCCCAGATCGCCGTGAATCAGGGCTACCTCAAAGCGGAAGTGGTCCCGCTGGCGGAGGAAGCCCTCCCAAAGAGCTGTCGCTGCCCCCTGCCTTGACGCGTCAAGCATGGGGTAGACTTGCTGGCGCACTTTCTGGTATAGGTCAAGGTAGCTGCGTTTCCAATCCAAAACCGTGCGCCGGGGCAACAGGCGATGCACCACCCAGGGCAGGGTCGTCTGGTGCAGGGCAGATAGGATCTCGCCGATTTGCTGTGCCAGATTGGGCTGAGCTTCCGGATAGTCTGCCAGGACAGAGTCCAGCGCTGATCCGAGAATTTTAGGATAGCCGACGAACGCTGGTCGCCCATCCGGCCCAGGAACGATAATTTCAAACTGCGGCACGCATACCGGCAAGGCGCGAGCCAGGTAGGGAAGCAGCGCAATCTCTATCTCCAGGCTCTTGACGATCTCTGGGCGGCGCGGGAAACGAAATATCCACGATTGACCGGACTGTGCCGTCCTGGCTTCTACCACAAAGCTGCTCCAACCCTCATCAATGGGCAAGAAGCTCTGGAAGCCGAGCTCCGGGCAAGCCGCCCGGATGGCACTGGTGTGGAGGATCAAGTCGGCGTTCAATGCTGTACCTCTGCTCGCAGGCAGAAAAAACTCTAGTTCCAACAAACAAACAGCCCCGAGTCCTTAGTAATGTGGATTTCACCACTGCTTTGCATGCGCTGTTTTACGAAAGCTGCAAAGGCAGGCCGCTGCGGTGAGTAGCCCCCCAATCGTACACTCGAGAGGACATAATCTATCAGCGGCTCTGCCTGGGTAACCACCAGTTTGTCTTCGTAGCGGTAGCGCTCTACGTGCGAAAAGAAAGCCTTGAGTTGCGCTGCACCACTTTCCAAGGTAAAGCCGATCTCACCGGTATCGAGGGAGTCCCTGAACTGGGGGTCAAAATCCTTCACCAGAAAGGCCAACTCCTCCATGTGCTTCTCACCAATCGTGGTGGTGTAAAAACGGCCCCTTGGCTGCAAGACACGCTGGATATCAAAGAGCGACTGATCGCGCTGCGGTACATGGTAAAGCATATGATTCGCGATCACAATATCAAAGCACCCCTTTTGAAAAGGGATGGATTGCGCGTCAATGAGGCAGAAACATGCAGAGGATATGTGCCCACACAGTACCTGGCAGGCGGTCTTCAGCATGTTGGGTGAGAAATCTGACAGTGTCAACATCCATCCCTTTGGAATGCGCATAAAGTTCTCGGCCCACAAGTCGCCCTGCCCGCAACCCAACTCAAGCAACTGCCTGCGCCCCGGACATTCAATGTGATCAAATACCCAACGGAACCAGCCGTAACGATTCGTGCTAAAGCGGGCGTGCAGGTCAATGCGCCTCTGTAAATTAGCGCAGCCTGCATACTGCTGGTTGAGCAGATAGTCCCGATCAGTCATCTTGGGCACCAGATCACACTCTCACACCCGTTAAATCGTAAGCCATCGCCCCGTTGATGCGCACTGGCACTATCTCACCCACCGGGATGTGTCCTTCGATGATCACCATCCCATCGATCTCGGGCGCATCCCGGTAGGAACGCCCCAGGGTGATGACCTGATCTGGAAGCGGGATTCCATCTTCGCTTTCCACCTCACCATGACCCTCAATCAATACCTGGAGCGTCTTACCCACCAGGCGCTGGTTTTTCTCCAATGAAATGCCTTGCTGCAACTCCATCAGCCGCTCCCAGCGCTCTTGCTTGACTTCTGCCGGCACGGGGTCGCCGAGCGGCTCGCTGGCAGTGCCCGGCTCAAACGAAAACGGGAATGCGCCCAGGCGGTCAAAACGGATCTCCTGGATGAAATCCAACAAGGTCTGGAACTCAGCCTCGCTTTCCCCCGGGTAGCCGACAATAAAGGTCGTACGCAGCGCCAGATCTGGCATAGCCTGGCGCATCTTCTCCAGCGTGCGGTACACCCAATCCACATTGGCAGGGCGGCACATGCGGCGCAGCACCTGCGGGTGGGCATGTTGCAGGGGCATATCCAGGTAAGGCAAGATTTGCGGGTGGGTTGCCATGACCTCGATCAAGCGCTCGGTGACGTAGCCGGGATAAGCGTACAGGATGCGGATCCAGTCCATATCCGGCACGGCTGTAACCAGCCCCTCCAGCAGCTGCGCCAGCCCATTTTTCATCCCCAGGTCGTGACCGTAATCGGTGGTATCCTGGGCAATCAAGTTGAGCTCTCTCACTCCCAGATCGCCCAGGCTGCGCGCCTCATCCAGGATTGCTTGCAGCGGGCGGCTGACTGCAGTACCCTTGATCAGCGGGATGGCGCAGAAGGCACATGGGCGGCGGCAGCCATCTGCAATTTTCAAGAAAGCGCTGGCGCCCTGCAGGCTGGCGCGCAAGGTGCCTCTCTCATCCATGCCGACCGTTGGCGTTTCAGGCAGGTGGTAAAGCGGCTGGGGGTGCTCGCCATCCCGCAATTGTTGGACCACATCCACAATATCCATCCAACGCCGGGTGCCCAGGATGCCATCGATCCCCGGCACCTGGCGGGCGACCTCCGCCCCGTAACGCTGAGTCAGGCAGCCAGCCGCGATCAAGGTCTGGCCTTTCCGCTTTTGGGAAGCCAGCTCTCCCAGAACCTGGAGCGACTCATCCTTTGCCGGGCCGATAAAGCCGCACGTGTTTACGATCAAGATGCTGGCTCGCTCTGGCGTGTCTACCGGGCGATAACCTGCTCTCCGCAACAACTCCAGCATCGAGTCCGAATCGACTGTATTTTTTGCACATCCCAACGAAACTAAATGAACCGTTTTCGCTTTCATCCTGGCACCGTTAAGTGGTATGCATCTGTTAAGGAGAAGCCGCCGTCGCCTGCGGGGTTTGGGTTATGCGGGGAGTGACAGTAGGGGTGAGCGTCACGGTGGGGGTAGGCGTCTGCACCCCAGATGCCGTGAACACCTGCTGAACCACCTGCCCGAACAAGCCCATTAGACCAAGGTCCTGCTGGTTGAAAAAGATTTGCAGGGCAGCCCCGTTGCTGGTCAGTATCTCCACCGTTTCTTCACCTTCATACTGGTAAGCGCTACCTGGCAGCACGCGTCCCTCGAAGACGACCTCGCCATCGACGGTCACTCGCACCCATGCCCGCTGGCGCACGGTCACATAGACCTGTAAACCCACCTGCTCTCCCGGCAGGACAGCAATTGCCTCGGGGGTCTCCACCCCGCTGGTGGCCTGGGGCAGCGGGGGAACTGTCGGCGTGGGCGCCAGAGAAGTGGAGGTGGCGGTTGGCGTGGGTGCCGAGAGTAGCACCTCTGCGATGGACGGCGCAGTAGGGACGGGCTCCTGGTCAGCCTGTATGGCGAAGATGCGCACCGCACCCCAAATCACAAAACCGGCCAGGAAAAGCACCACCAACACAGCCAGGATTGTTTCTCCAGAGACCAATCGCCGCACTGAACCGGGAGGCTGGGCTACTGTTTGCACGGGACGGGTGGGCACCGGTCGGGTCGCCTGGCGCACCGCCAGCTGAGCCTGCAAGCCCTCGGCGAAGCGCAGCAACAGTGGTTCGGGATCAAGCCCTAAAAAGCTGGCATAATTATTCAGCATCCCCCTGCCTTGCACCGGGGAAGGCAGGCTTTCCAGGTCGCCCGCTTCCAGCGCAATCAGGTAACGCTGGCGCAGATGGGTGTGGCGTTCCACATCCTCGATAGACAGCCCAAGCAGCTCTCGATGCCGCTTCAAGCGTTGACCGATATCCAGGAAAATCGCCTCGATAGAATCATCCTGGGATGCTCTGTCATCCACCGCCAGTGGTAGCGGAGCAGGTGCAGGCGCGGGCTGTTCACCCATACCCAGCGAAGCATTCAAGGCTGCCTGCATGCTCTCCGGGTTTAGCCCCAGGAATGTGGCATAGGCGCGGATAAAACCCCGCGCCTGAACCATAGAAGGCAGGGCATCGAACTCGCCAGCCTCCAGCGCCTGCAGATAGTGTAGGCGAATATGGGTTGCCCGGGAAGCCTGCTCTAATGTAACCCTTTGCGCTTCACGCGCCAGGCGGAGTTGAGATCCTACACTTTCATCCATTCTTTCACTAAAGCACACGCAATACCCGACACAAAGGGCGGGGTCCCTTTTCGATAATGGGATACCCCGCCCCTGGCGGTTTTGTACTTGGAGCAGGGCATTCCCGCCCCGATCTAGACTCGGATCTATTCTTCGCTGGCGGCTTCAGCCTCTGCCATTGGCTTAGCTGCATCTTCAGGCTGGCTCTCTTCAGACTGAACCAGGGCTGGTGCCTCTCCCTCACGGTGGACAATCACCATGACTTCGGGCACGAGATCCATGGTCAGGCGGACGTGGACCTTGTGCTCTCCGAGGGTACGAATGGGTTGGGCATCCAGCTGGCGGCGGTCTAATTGCAGGCCAACCTTGGCCTGGATAGCCTCGACAATCATCTGGGCAGTGATCGAACCGTAGAGCTTGCCCATCTCGCCTGCCTTGGCAGCAAAGGTAAGCACGGTTTTGGAGAGCTGATCGGCAACCCCGCTCAGCTCTTGGTTAAGCGCTGTCCGGTTAATCGCTGCCTGAGAGCGGATATGCTCTACCTGCCGCAGAGCGCCTGGGGTAGCCAGAACAGCCAGCCCGTGCGGGATCAGATAGTTGCGACCGTAACCATCGGCCACTTTCTTGACATCCCCGGCACGCCCAAGCTTATAAACGTCCTTGAGTAAAAGTACTTTCATTGCATCTAGCCCTTCCAATCAGGATATTCTGCAATTAGCAGACCCGGGCGAAGGGTACAACGCCTCGGGCAGGGGGATTTTACCAGAAGGGGGGATGCGAGTCAACCGGAATACTGTATAATCCACGCATGCCTTCTCGGCAGCGTTCTTTCCGGGTAGAAGCAGTGGTCTTACGTCACTCCGATTGGGGGGAAGCGGACCGCATCTTGGTCTTATTCACTCGCGAGCATGGTAAAGTACGCGCCATCGCCAAAGGGGTGCGCAAGTTGCGCTCGCGCAAAGCCGGTCACCTGGAGCCCTTTACCCGCGTCAGCCTGCTCCTGGCGCGCGGTCGCGACATGCAGATTGTCACCCAGGCTGAGACCATCAATGCCTATTCCCCTTTGCGCGAGAGTCTGCTGCTGGTTGGCTATGCTTCCTATGTCGTCGAATTGCTGGATCGCTTCACCTATGAAGAGGGCGAAAACCGCGCCCTTTACAGACTGCTGACCGATACCCTGGAAAACCTGGCTGGCCACCCTGAGCCAACGCTGGTGGTGCACTATTATGAAATTCGCCTGTTAGATTTGCTGGGTTTTCGCCCGCAGCTATTCAACTGCGCCCGTTGCGGTAAGCAGATCCAGCCGGAAAACCAGTTCTTCTCTGCAAAAGAAGGCGGCGTGCTGTGTCCCCACTGCGGCAGCGGCACGCAAGGAGCGCACCCTATCTCTTTGCTCGCCTTGAAATACTTCCGCCACATGCAACGCAGCACGTTCACCGAGGCAGCCCGCGCCAAGATCGACCCCCAGACCAACCGCGAGATGGACATATTGATCCAGCATTATCTTACCTACCTGCTGGAGCGGGCGCTCAATACCCCCAGTTTCTTGCGGCGTGTAAAGAGTGAAGCTGAAAAGTGATATACTAGAATCCTGTAATTTGGAGACATTATGTCAGATATCGACCTCGCTCCGCTGGATGCTATCCTGACCGAATTTGTACCCCAAGGTCGGACTGCACTGCTTCCTGCCTTGCACGCTGCCCAATCTTATTATGGATATTTGCCCGAGCCTGTGGCTTCCCGGGTGGGACAGATGCTAGGCGTTCCGCTTGCGGATGTGTACGGCGTGATCGATTTTTATAGTATGTTCTACCGAGAGCCGGTTGGTAGGACGGTTATCCAGGTATGTGGCGACCCGGCCTGCGCCTTAGCCGGCTCAGATGCCGTGATGCAAGCTATCTGCCGCCACCTGGGCACAGCCCCCGGAGCAATCAGCGCCGATGGCGCCTTTACCGTTGAGAGAGCTCCTTGCCTGGGTTTATGCGAGCACGCTCCGGCAGCTCTGGTTGGCGAAGTGCCACTGGGGCGTTTGGATCCTGCCCAGGCAGATAGAATTGTTCGAGGCATAGGCACGCAACCCTATGGCATCATACAGGGCGACATTCACCTGTTAACCGCTGGCTGCAATAAAGGCCGGCCTACCTCGCTGGATGAATACCTGCAGGCTGGCGGCTACGCCGGCTTGAGAAAAGCCCTGGAGACCTCTCCCGAAGGGGTGATCTCAACGGTGAAAACAGCCGGTTTGGTGGGGCGGGGCGGGGCGGCCTTCCCTACCGGGGTCAAATGGGAAGGGGCGGCTGCGGCCGAAGGGCAGCCGAAATACGTGGTGTGCAATGCGGATGAATCTGAGCCAGGCACGTTCAAAGATCGCCTGCTGCTGGAGAATGATCCGCACCGCGTGCTGGAGGGGCTGGTCATCGCCGCTTACGCGGTCGGGGCAGCCCGGGGTTATATCTACCTGCGCGGCGAGTATCCACATGCTTATCAAGTAATGAGCTGGGCGATCGAAGAAGCTCGCCTGACCGGCTATTTGGGAGAGAACATTCTGGATTCCGGGTTAAATTTCGACGTTGAGCTGCGCCGTGGAGCAGGCGCTTATATCTGCGGAGAAGAAACTGCTCTGTTCGAATCGATCGAGGGCAAGCGCGGCTTCCCGCGGGTCAAGCCGCCCTTCCCCACCACCCATGGCTTGTTCCTGAAACCCACCGTTGTCAACAACGTCGAGACGCTGTGCAATATCCCCTACATTCTGGAGCACGGTGCACAGGCATATCGCCAGTATGGGACAGAGAAATCCCCTGGCACAAAGCTGTTCTGCGTATCCGGCGATGTCGTCCACCCAGGCGTTTATGAAGTGCCGTTCGGTGTCAGCCTGCGCCACCTGCTGCTGGGTCTGGCGGGCGGCGTGCCCGGCGGGCGCAAGATGAAAGCCATCTTGTTCGGCGGGGCGGCTGGTACTTTCGCTACCCCAGACGTGCTCGATGTGCGCCTGACCTTCGAAGACCTGCGCCAGGCGGGTTTGCTGCTGGGTTCGGGCGTGGTCATGGTCTTCGACAAGCGGCGCGACCTGCGCGAAGTTCTAAAGCGCCTGGCACACTTCTTTGCCCACGAATCCTGCGGAAAGTGCTACCCTTGCCAGATGGGCACCCAGCGCCAGTATGAGATCCTGGAGCGGATCGCTGCCGGGCAATCCCTGCCCAGCGACGGCGAGCTCCTGGCAGACGTAGGCTGGACGATGAGCGACGCCTCGCTGTGTGGTCTGGGGCAAACGGCCGGCACAGCGGTGTTGAGCGCGCTGCGTCTATGGCCTGACCTGTTTATTGAATCAAAGTCTCATACTGGATAGAATCCCATCCTCGTGCTCGCTCCAATCACTCTTATGGATATTTGACCTGTATGAATGAAATTACGATCTCGATCGACGGGCAGACCGTCAGCGTTCCCCTGGGGACGACCATCCTGCAAGCTGCCCACCTGGCAGGCATCAACATCCCCACCGTATGCTATCACGAAGCCACCACCGCCAATGCCGTCTGCCGCACCTGCGTGGTAGAAATCGATGGCGCCCGCGTCCTGGCAGCTGCCTGCGTCGCAAAAGTTAGTGAGGGTATGAAAGTCTGGACTCGTTCCGAGCGCGTCGAGCGCAGCCGGCGAACGATCTTCGAAATGCTGGCTTCCACAGTCGATCTTTCCGACTCGCCCGAGATCCTCGCCATGCTCGCCGAGTACAATTCTGACCCGCAACGCTTTCCCGGCGCTGAGCGGCGTGACCCGCCCGTCATCGACGACAACCCAATGTACGTTCGCGATTACGCCAAGTGCGTGCTGTGCTGGCGCTGCGTGCAGGTATGCGCCGAGGATGCCCAGTACACCTTTGCGATTAACTTCACCGGGCGCGGCTTCGAAACCCAGATCGGTACTTTCTTCGACAAATCTATGCCCGAGACTACCTGCGTCTTCTGCGGGCAGTGCGTGGGCGTTTGCCCGAGCGGGGCGCTAAAACCCCGCCGCGAGTGGCTGCTCGAACAAGGTCATACTCCGGCTGAAGTGATGCAGGCATCCAGAAAGACGAGGCGGCGACCATGATCACTCCCGACCAGATCACCCCCACCACCTGCCCGTATTGCGGCGTGGGCTGCAACCTGGAGCTGCACGTCAAGGATGACTATATCTACAAGGTCACATCGCCCTTCAATAGCGTGGTCAACCAGGGCAACCTGTGCGTCAAGGGGCGCTTTGGTTACGATTTCATTTACCATCCCAAAAGGGTAACGACCCCACTGATCCGCAAAACACCCCAAACCCCAGGGCAGCGCACCCAGGCATTTGATTTATCCGAATGGCGCGAAGCCAGTTGGGACGAAGCGCTGGATAGTATCACCGACCGGTTGGTGGAGATCTACCGCCGGGATGGTCCCCAGGCGATGGCGGTGTACTGCTGTGCCAAGGCGACCAACGAAGACAACTACCTGCTGCAGAAAATGTACCGATCTTTGTTCCGCACCAACAACGTCGATCACTGCACCCGCTTATGCCATGCCGGCTCGGTGGTGGCGCTGCAACAGGCGATCGCTTCGTCGGCGATGAGCAACACCGCTGCCGAAGTGATCCATAACGATTGCTTCATCGTCACCGGCTCAAACACCACCGAAAACCACCCCATCATCGCCCTGCAGATGAAAGCAGCTGTCGAGCAATACGGCGCCAAGATGATCGTCATTGACCCGCGGCGCATGGAGCTGTGCGACCTCGCCGAGCTGTGGCTGCCGCTCAAGCCAGGCACCAACGTGCCCGTCTTTACTGCCATGGCGCACGTCATTATCAAAGAAGGGTTGGTTAACCAGGAGTTCGTGGACCAGCGTACTGAGGGTTACGCGGATTTCGCCCGCTCGGTGGAGAAATTCACCCCCGAGTACGCCGAGAGCGTCTCCGGCGTGGACCGGGAGCTGATCATCCAGGCGGCGCGCATGTATGCCACCGCCGAACGGGGAGCGATCTACTGGGGCATGGGCATCTCGCAGCTCTCGCACGGCACCGCCAGCGCCCTTTCGCTGATCCACCTGGCGTTCCTCACCGGGCACATCGGGCGGCAGGGCACCGGTCTCAATCCACTCCGAGGGCAGAACAACGTTCAGGGTACTTCGGATATGGGCTGCATGCCCTACCATTACCCCGGCTATATGCCGGTGGACGATCCGCAGAACGCCGCCAAATGGGAGACCGCCTGGAACATTGAGCCGGGCGGGCTGAATCAAAAGCGCGGCCTGACCACCACCGAGATTCTATCCAATGCCCACCCGGGCGGCGTGCGCTCACTGTACATCATGGGCGAGAACCCAATGATGTCCGAGCCCAACCTGAACCTGACCCGCCACCACATGCAGCAGTTGGAGTTCATCGTCGCCCAGGACCTGTTCATTAACGAATCGGGGGCCTTCGCGGATGTCTTCTTGCCGGCCACCTCCTGGGCGGAGAAAGACGGCACTTTCACCAACACCGACCGGCGCGTGCAGCGTGTCCGCCAGGCGATCGCCCCGCGCGGCGGATCGCGCCCCGACTGGCAGATCCTGTGCGACCTTGCGCGGCGCATCGAGGCCCGCCTGGGACGCCCCAACAAGGGTAACTGGGATTACAGCCACCCGGCGGAGATCCTGGCGGAGATGGGCAGCGTCGTCCCGGATTACGCCGGGGTGACTTACGAGCGGATTGATAAGGTCGGCTTGCAGGTGCCGGTCTGGGACGAGGCACACCCCGGCACGCCTTTCCTGTTCGCCGAGACCTTCCCCAGCGGGAGGGGCAAGTTCCACCCGCTGGAGTATGTGCCGGTGGTCGAACAGCCGGATGACGAGTATCCCTTCATCCTGGTCACCGGGCGGGTGCTGGAGCACTGGCACGGCGGCACGATGACCCGCCATTCCAAGCTGGACGAGCTATACCCCGAAGCGCGGGTCGAAATCAGCCCACCCGACGCGACCCTGGCTGGAATTACCAATGGGCAGGCGGTGCGGGTCTCCTCCCGGCGGGGGAGCATCGTGCTGCGCGCCACCGTCACTGACAAAACCTCGGCGGGGGCAGTCTTCATCCCCTTCCATTTTGCCGAAGCCGCCGCCAACTTGCTGACCATCGACGCCCTCGACCCGCAGGCCAAGATTCCCGAATACAAAGCCTGTGCGGTGAAGATTGAGCCAGCCGCCGGTAGCGAGCTGGCTCGCCCGGAGGCGATACTGTCTCGCGGTCGTCATTGATTTTCTCAAACACTCACCATTGGGGTTGATCTACTTAACATATGACTAATATCACACAAATTGTATGAATATGTTCGTGTTGACACCCCGGTATGCCTTTGCTACAATAATCACATAACAACGTATGATTGACCGGTACCCATCCGAGTCAGAATAGCAACAAGCCACCCGATTAATAGAGGGGGCTTCTTCGCAATTTCATCGCAGCCGCCGCCCTTTCTGCATTGAGCAGGGAGGGCGGTTTGCGCTTGATTCATTTACCTGGGAAAACGAGTATGCAGCCAATCAGCATAACCGGTCTTCAACCAAAATCTGCAGCAGCCCTGGTCGTTGGCGGTGGCATTGGCGGGATGCGCGCCGCCCTGGACCTAGCCGATTCTGGGTTGAAAGTCTACCTGGTCGAGCACACCCCCTGCCTGGGAGGCCGGGTGGCGCAGCTCGGCTTTATGTTTCCCCAACATGACTGCGTCCTGTGTCGCGGCACCCCGGATCACGGCTACGGCTGCACCCGGCCGTCTATTTCCCCGGCTTATATCCAGCAGAACCAGCATCCCAATATCGAGATCCTGACCAACACCCACGTGATGGATGTCGCCGGGCAAGCGGGTGATTTCACCGTATCGCTGCGCCAGGAGCCAAGCTATGTCGATCCGGCGCGCTGTATCAACTGCGGCTACTGCGCTGAAGTCTGCCCGGTGGAGCTGCCGGATAGCTACCAGCAAGGCATGGCAACCCGCAAAGCGGCGTATAAGGTAGCAGCGCGGGCTGCGCCGGATGTGTATGTGATTGATAAAGGCCCCTACTGTGAGAATTGCGGGCGCTGTGTCGAGGTGTGCCCCAGCCACGCCATCCACCTGGATGAACCGCCGCGCCTGATGTCAGTCGAAGTCGGCGCGATCATCCTGGCGTTAGGCTTCCAGACCTACGACCCGCGCCGCCTTGACGAGCTGGGTTACGGGCGTTACCCGGATGTCTTGAGCGCTATGGAGTACGAGCGCCTGGCAAGCCGCTCCGGTCCGACCGAAGGGGTCGTGCGCAGACCTTCTAACCAGCAGGCGCCCCAATCCATTGCCTGGTTGCAGTGCATTGGCTCGCGCGACCAGCAGAACACCTATTGCTCATCCATCTGCTGCATGTATGCCACCAAAGAAGCCATCCTGGCTAAACAACGCCTCGGCGAGAAGGCTAATTGCAGTATCTTCATCATGGACGAGCGCGCCTTCAACAAAGAATACAGCTCCTACTTCGACCGGGCGCGCCAGCAACATGGCATCCACTACTTGCGCTGCCGGGTGTCGGCGATCAGCGAAGATCCAACCACGCATGAGCTAATCTTGCACTATGCCGATCCAAATGGGCACCCGCGCCAGGAGCACTTCGATATGGTTGTGCTGGCGACTGGCCTGGAGCCGCCTGACTCGGCGCGCCATTTCACCCGTCTGCTCGACCTGGAGCTGAATGAATATGGGTTCTGCAAGACGGATAAGTTCACGCCATTGCAGACTTCCCATTCCGGTGTGTTTGTGTGTGGCGCTTTCTCATCCCCCAAAGAGATCTCTGAGACCATTCTGGATGCCAGCGGGGCGGCGGCCGAGGTGATGCGCCTGCTCAACGATCGCCTGAACACCTACCCCTATACCCGTGAGTGGCCTTTCCTCTCGGCTAACGATCTGCCCCCCGAAAAGAGCGTCAGCGGGCAGCCATTGCGGGTGGGAGTTTTCACCTGCTCGTGCGGTGGGACAATTGGAGAAGTGATCGATATCCCTGAGCTGGCTCGCCAGTCTGCCGGCATGCCCGGCGTGGTCTTATCGGAAGTGGTTGAGTTTGCCTGCTTCCCAGAGGTGCTTGAGCACATCCAAGAGCGCATCGGCGAGATGGATTTGAACCGGGTTGTGATCGCGGCTTGCAGTAACCGCACCCATGATTCCCTGTTCCAGCGCACTATCCGCTATGCCGGATTGAACCCTTACCTGGTCGAGCTAGTCAACCTGCAATCCCAATGCAGCCGCTCGCACCACTGGCAGCCCGAGCTAGCCAACCGCAAAGCACAGGAGATGCTGCGCGTGGCGATCGGCCGGGTCAGCCTTGCCCAGGAAGTGCGTAAGCAGCGCCACCAGTGCCTGCCGTCTGCGCTGGTCATCGGCGGCGGGCTGGCAGGCATGACCGCTGCCCTGGTCATCGCCGACAGCGGTTACAACGTCCACCTGATTGAGCGATCCGAGGTGCTGGGCGGCAATTTGCAGAACATGTATTACGTTGCCGAAGGCTACAACCCGCGCCGCCTGGGGCGCGACCTGATCAACCGAACCCGGGCTCACGCGCGCATCCAATCGCTGATCCGCACCGAGCTGGTCCGCCATAGCGGGCATGTCGGTAACTTCCAGGCAGACTTGCGCACCACCTATCCAGATGGTCATACCGAAACCTTCCATATCGAACACGGGGTCACGATTGTCGCCACTGGCGGGCGAGAGAGTCACGAGCACCGCTGGTTATCTCTCCCCCACGTGATCACCCAGCGCGAGCTAGAAGAGAAAATCATCCACAACCCAGGCGAGATCGCCGCCTTGCGCAACGTGGTGATGATCCAGTGCATCCATCCTGAAGGCGAGAAGGACTACTGCTCGCGGGTATGCTGCACCAACACCATCAAAAACGCCATCCGCCTCAAGCTCTTTAATCCACGCTGCAATGTCAGCATCCTGTATAAAAACATCGTCACCTACGGATTCCGGGAAGAATACTATAACCAGGCTCGCCAGCTGGGAGTGATCTTTATCCGTTACACCTCCGATGAACCACCCGAAATCCTCACCCAAGGTGATCAGGCGACCGTCAGAGTGCGCGATCTTTCCTTGGACCGCTGGCTGGACCTGCCTGCCGACCTGATTCCGCTGAGCATGTCGATTTCCCCAGCACAGGGAACCGCCGAGCTCGCTCGCCTGCTGCGCGTCCCCTTATCCAGCGAGGGATTCTTTACCGAAGCGCAAATGAAGCTGCGACCGATGGATTTCATGCGCGAGGGGATTTTCCTGGCAGGGATGGCCCACTACCCCAAGTTCATCGAGGAGAGCATCAGCCACGCCATGGCAGCCGCGGCTCGCGCCGTCACGCTGCTCTCGCAGGGAGATTCGCTCTACCTGGGAGGTGTGGTGGCGGAGGTCGATCCGGCGAAATGTGTCGGCTGCCTGACCTGTACCCGTACCTGCCCGTTTGGCATTCCCCAGGTGATCCAGCAAGAGGGTCGAACCGGGGTCGGCAGACTGGGCGGAGCAGCCTATATTGACCCTGCCCAATGCCAGGGCTGCGGAACCTGCACAGGCGAGTGTCCCGCCAACGCCATCCAACTGGTGAACTATACCGATGAGCAGATCATGCTGCAACATATCGGCGGGTTAGGTAGTTGGCTGCCGGAGAAGGAGAAGCTATGTCTCCTGTAATGGATAAAGCCTTCGAGCCTGAGATCACCGCTTTTTACTGCATCTATTGCGGTTATATGGCTGCTGATACCGCGGGCGGGCTGCACATCCAGTACCCGGCAAATGTCAAGTTTGTGCGCCTGCCCTGCACCGGCAAGACCGATATCCGCTATCTATTGGAAGCTTTCGAGCAAGGCGCGGATGGCGTGTATGTCATCGCCTGCCCGATCGGCAACTGCCATCACGTGCGCGGCAACGAGCGCGGCCAGGCCCGACTGGCAAGAGCCAAAGAAATCCTGGATGAAATAGGGCTGGGTGGGGAGCGGCTGGATATGTTCTTTATGTCTGGCAGCCAGGGGAATGCCTTTGCAATGGCTGCCCAAACCATGACGGAGCGCATCCGCAAACTTGGTCCCAATCCCTTGAAAATGCTGAACGGCAAAGATACAACAATTAAACCAGTTGCACCCGAAGAAGATGAAGAGATCGTTTTTCGTGGACGGAGGGGCGGATAAGCTCTTTCATAGCCGGTGAGGTTTTGTAACAGGAGAAAACATGCCCGTTTCGCCAGGAGGAACAGCCATACCCGGTCCGGGAGGTGCAGGTGATCTGCACCCCACGAAGAACCGCGCCCCATCCTCCAAAGATGTGATCGGCTCTGTGATGGTGGTAGGCGGCGGGATCGCCGGCATGCAGTCCAGCCTGGACCTGGCGGACCAGGGCTTTAAAGTCTACCTGGTAGAAGTGCAGTCAGCCATTGGGGGGAAAATGGCTCAGCTGGACAAAACCTTCCCCACCAACGACTGCGCTATGTGCACGATCTCGCCCAAGCTGGTGGATGTTGGGCAGCACGCCAATATCCAGCTCATGACCGATACGGAGGTGCTCGATATTCGCGGGCAGGCTGGTAACTTCACCGTGAACCTGCGCCACAACCCGCGCTATATCGATACCAGCAAGTGTATCGGCTGCGGCGATTGCGCCAAGGTCTGCCCGGTCATCATTCCCGACAAGTTCAATGAAGGGCTTTCACAACGACGGGCAGTGTATAAGCTTTACCCGCAGGCAGTCCCCAATGCCTATGCCATTGAAAAACGCGGCATCGCTCCCTGCCGGGATGCCTGCCCGAGCGGGCAGCGCGCTCAGGGCTATATTGCTCTGATCCGGGAAGGTCGCTGGCAGGATGCCATGCGGGTCATCAAAATGGATAACCCTTTCCCGGGCATCTGCGGGCGGATCTGCAATCACCGCTGCGAGACCGCCTGCAATCGCGGGTTGGTAGATGAGCCGATCAACATCCGGGCGCTAAAGCGCTTTGTAACCGATAAAATCTACGCCGAGACTCGCCAGCCGGTAGAGACCACGCCTCTTTTATCCGAACAGCGAGTGGCAATCATTGGCGCTGGCCCGTGCGGGCTGACCGCTGCCCAAGATATCCGCCGGGCAGGCTACGGCGTCACTGTCTTCGAAGCCATGCCTGTACCAGGCGGCATGTTGCGCCTGGGCGTGCCTGAGTACCGCCTGCCGACCGAAATCATCGAGCGCGAGGTTCAGGACATCATCGACCTGGGGATGGACCTGCGCCTCAATCACCGCATAGACAATCTGGATGAGGTCTTCGAGCAGGGCTTCGATGCCGTGCTGATCGCGGTTGGCGCCCATGAAGGCATCCGCCTGCCCATCCCCGGCGCAGACCTGGAAGGTGTGATCGTCAACACCCACTTTCTGCGCGACGTCCGCCTGAGTAAATACTCACCTGCTAAGGCTCAGGGCGCAAGTAGCCAGGATGTAAGCAATGGTGCTACACCCGCCCTGGGCAAGCGCGTGCTGGTATTGGGTGGCGGGAACGTTGCCGTCGATTGCGCCCGGACCGCGGTGCGCCTGGGGTGCGAGGTTCACCTCGCCTGCCTGGAAAGCCGCCCGGCGATGCCCGCCCACGTCTGGGAGGTTGATGCTGCGGAAGCTGAAGGGGTTAAGATCTATCCAGACCGCACGTTTGAGCGCATCCTGGATGACTCCTGGGGGCATGTGGGCGGTGTCGAATGCCAGCAGGTCGCCTCTTTCAGCTTCGATGAGCGCGGCCGCTTGCAAGTAGAGAAGATCCCAAACACCAACCATGTCATTCCCTGTGATACCGTCATCTTCTCAGTTGGGCAGCGCGCCGGTCTGGCGTTTATCCCGGAGGATGCCAATGTCGGTTTAACCGAGCGCCAGACGATCGCCATCAATCCCAATACGCTGGCGACCTCTCGTCCGGGGGTTTTCGCCGCCGGCGACTGTATCTCCGGTACGGCTTTCGTCATCGAAGCAGTCGATCGCGGCCACACTGCTGCCCAGTCGATGATCCGCTACCTGCGCGGCGAGCCCCTGGAACCCCCACCCCGGCCGGAGCTGCCCGTGGTTCGCCTGTCCCAGTCCGAGATCGACGAGCGGCGCGGGCGCGGCGAGATCCATTTACAGCGACGGGTACCCATGCCCGAGCTGGCGGTGGAACAGCGCCGGGATAATTTCCACGAAGTCGAAGGCGGCTATGACGATGCCAGCGCCCAGGCAGAGGCTGCCCGCTGCCTGGCTTGCGGAGTTTGCTCGGAATGCATGAGCTGCGTTTTTGCCTGCGGAGTGAACGCCATCGATCACAACATGATCGGCGAGACCGAATCGGTACCGGTGGGGGCCGTCATCCTGGCGCCTGGTTACGAGGTTTATAACGCCCATCTCTCTGAAGAGTATGGTCTGGGGCGCTACCCGAATGTGGTCACATCTCTGCAATATGAGCGGATGCTGTCCGCCAGCGGACCCACCCGCGGGTGGGTCCAGCGCCCATCGGACGGTGCTGCCCCAAAACGGATCGCCTTCTTGCAATGCGTTGGCAGCCGGGACCAAAGCCACGATTATTGTTCCTCAGTGTGCTGCATGTACGCGGCCAAAGAAGCGATCATGACCATTGAGCATGCCCGCGCCCATGCTCACACAGGCAACGGTCACGGCGAGGTAACCTGTCAGGTATTCTTCATGGATACGCGTGCTTTCAGTAAAGGCTATGAAGAATACTACCGCAGGGCGGAGCAGAAATACGGCATCCAGTACACCCGCTGCCGGCTCAGCGATGTGAAAGAAGACCCGCAAACCGGCAACCTCGTCGTGCGCTACTTCGCCCCGTATGCCGGGGCAAGCGAGCCGGTGCAGGCGGAGTTCGACCTGGTGGTGCTGTCGGTCGGTATGGAAATTTCCCCGCGTGTAAAACAGCTTGGGCGCAGCCTGGGAGTCGAGCTGGATGACTACGGCTTTTGCCACACGACTCTGTTCGATCCCTTGCAGACCAGCCGCCCGGGCATCTACGTTGCTGGTCCGTTCCGAGAACCGAAGGACATCCCCGAGACGGTGATTGAAGCCAGTGGAGCTGCCGCCAGCGCGGCCCGGATTCTCGCCCCTGCCCGCCATAGCCTGGCAAGGACCCAGGAGTATCCTCCTGAAAGAGATATTTCTGCTGAGGAAACGCGCATCGGGGTCTTCGTCTGCCATTGCGGCAGCAATATCGGCGGGTACCTGGATGTGCCCGACGTCGCCGAGTATGCTCGGATGCTGCCCGGTGTGGTGCACGCCGAAAACAACCTGTACACCTGCTCCCAGGATACGATTGTCCACATCATCGAGCAAGTCAAAGCATTGCAGCTAAACAGGGTGGTGGTAGCGTCTTGCACGCCGGTCACTCATGAGCCGCTTTTCCAGGATGCCATCCGCCAGGCGGGTCTCAACCCGCACCTGTTCGAGATGGCGAATATCCGCAACCAGTGCTCCTGGGTGCATTCGAGCGACTGGGAAGCAGCCACAATCAAGGCGAAAGCGCTGGTTCGCATGGCCGTAGGTAAGGCTGCCAGGCTTGAACCACTTGCAATCAGTCAGGTGGCGGTTAATAACGCCGCGCTCATCGTGGGGGGAGGCGCGGCGGGGATGAACGCCGCCCTGGCGCTGGCTGACCAGGGATTCCCAGTCCACATGGTTGAACGAGAGGCCTGCTTAGGTGGAAATTTGCGTCACCTGAGGTACTTCCTGCCAGGGAGTAACGGTGGTCAAGAGCTTTCGCCTCGAGAATATCTGGCTCAGATCACCCGCAAAGTCGTGGAGCACCCCTTGATCACCGTCCACCTGGATAGCGAGCTGGTTGAGACCCACGGCTTCATGGGCAACTTCACCTCCACGCTCAGCAATGGGGTTCGTTCTCTCCAAGTGCAGCACGGTGTGACCATCATCGCCACAGGCGGGGTGGAGTACAAAGGGCAAGAATATTGCTACGGACAAGACCCGCGCATCTTGACCCAGCTGGAGTTCGAGCAACTACTCGCCAACCCTGGATTGGAGGTAGATGCCCCGCAATCTGTTGTCATGATTCAATGCGTGGGACCAGCCGAGAACTTCTGCAGCCGGTTGTGCTGCACCACAGCGCTAAAGAATGCCCTGAAGCTGAAGGAGATTAACCCCCAGGCGGAAATCACCATTCTCTATCGTGATATTCGCACTTATGGTTTCAAAGAAAGGCTCTACACCGCAGCCCGCCGTGCGGGAGTAAGGTTTATCCAGTATGAGTTCAGTCGCAAGCCACAGGTGGAACTCGCCCCGAGCAACAGGGTATCGCCAAAGAGGCCGGTCTTGCAGCCCGGTTCTGAGATTACGGTACGTGTTTGGGAGCCAGTCCTCTCCCGGGAGATCACCATCCAGCCCGACCTGCTGGTCTTGAGTACGCCCATCATCCCGCCAGAAGGTACGCACCAGCTTGCCAGCAAGCTCAAACTCTCGGTCGATCTGGACAGCTTCTTCCTGGAAGCCCATGTGAAACTGCGCCCGGTAGATTTTGCCGCAGATGGCGTCTTTATGGCTGGCATGGCTCACTATCCAAAATTCTTGGACGAAAGCATTGCCCAAGCGCTGGCAGCCGCCTCCCGCGCTGCCACTGTATTATCCCAAAAGACCATGCTGACCAATGCCCGCGTGGCGCAGGTTGATCCACAGAAGTGCGTGGGCTGCCTGACTTGCGTCCGGATCTGTCCCTACAATGTACCCCGGATTAGCTCTGAGGCTACTGGCGTGGGGAAAATTGTGGGTGCTGCCTTCATCGAGCCGGCAGTTTGCCACGGATGCGGAAGCTGCGTTTCAGAATGTCCCGCGCAGGCTATCCAGCTGATGCACTATACCGATGTCCAGATGCTGAACAAGCTGGATTCGCTGTTTGAAATCGAAGCCCGCTCTTCGGGTTTCATTCCCGTGGAGAGCCTGATCCTTGGTGTTGCGGAGTAACGATAACTATGACGGATGAAACGCCACCCAACAGCTCGCCCGAAAATTTCAGCCCTGAGATCGTCGCATTCTGCTGTCACTATTGTGCCTACGCAGCCGCAGACCTGGCTGGCTCGATGCGCCTGGAATATCCGCCATCCATCAAGATCATCGAGTTGCCCTGCTCCGGGAAATTAGATGTATTATATGTCCTGCGTGCCTTTGAGGATGGTGCCGACGGGGTGATGGTGGCAGGTTGACTGGAGGGCGACTGTCATTACCTGGAAGGTAATCTCAACGCCCGCAGGCGAGTGGAATATGCAAAAGAACTACTGGAGATAATCGGTCTGGAAGGTCAGCGCCTCCAGATGGTAAATCTTTCCGCTGCGATGGCCGGGGAGTTTGTCAACTCCGCCAGCGAGATAACCGACCTCATATCGAAACTGGGTCCCAATCCTCTTAAAAGGCAAGAGTCTCGAGAAGGAAAGGAAGCATAGCGAAAACATCATGTTACCCGAACAAATAAAGAAATACCGCGATATGGTCACTTTGAAAGACGGCGTCAGCGTATTGCTGCGCCCGATGACATCCGATGACCTGCAGGGGTTAATCGGGTTATTCTCCCCGGTCAGCGATGAGGACTTTCGTTTCTTGCGAGATAACGTGCGCGATCCTGCAGTTATCGAAGCCTGGTGCAAAACCCTGGATTATAGCCGTGTGCTGCCCTTACTTGCCATCGTCAAGGATCAGGTGGTCGGGCAAGCCACGCTGCACTTCCGGCGTGGACCCAAACGCCATATTGGCGAAGTGCGGATTTTCCTGGCTAAAGGCTTCCGCCAGCGCGGCCTGGGCACCCGCATGTTGAACAAGCTGATCGATCTTGCCCGCCGCTCCGGACTGCACCTTTTGGTCGCAGAGGTTGTTGCCGACCAGTCGAAAGTGATCAAAGCCTTTCAAAAACTGGGATTTGAGAGAATCACCACTTATGAAGATTATTTTATGTTAACCGACGGGGATACACGCGATGTGGCTGTGCTATTCCTGAAACTGCGTCCCAAAACCGATGAATTCTAACCGGTATTATCTGGAGGTATAACCCATGATCACCGCCGAACAAAAACCCCTGGCCGAGCTTAAAACACTGATTGGTGACGCCAACAAGGTGCTGGTGGTTGGCTGCGGCACCTGCGTCACCGTTTGCTTTGCGGGTGGATCGCGCGAAGCCGCGATTGTTGCCGCATCCCTGCGCATGGCAAGCAAACTGGATGGAAATGGAAAGCAGGTTACTGACGTGACCGTTCAGCGCCAATGCGAGTGGGAGTACCTGGACCAGATTGCGGAAGAGGTGCAGCAGGCGGACATCGTGCTCTCATTGGGCTGCGGGATTGGCGTGCAGGCTATCGCAGAGCACTTCCCCAAGACATGGGTGGTCCCTGGCTTGAATACCACCTTCCTGGGGCTGCCCTCAGAACAAGGCGTGTGGGTTGAGCGTTGCGCTGCCTGTGGAGATTGCATCCTGGGGTTAACTGGTGGGATCTGCCCGATCGCTCGCTGCTCAAAATCGCTGCTCAACGGTCCATGCGGCGGATCTGAGGATGGTCACTGCGAGATCAACCCCGAGATCGACTGCGCCTGGCAGCTGATCTACGACCGGATGAGCAGCATGGGCAAGCTTCACTTGTTATACGAAATTCAGCCGCCCAAAAACTGGCGTACATCTCGAGATGGCGGCCCGCGCAAAATTGTGCGCAAAGACCTCAGGCTGGCGCCAGAGGAGGAATAAGCATGACTAGCCTCGCTATCCCCGAAGAACATCGCACCAACGGCTACCTGTCCGGCTCAAACCTGGAGCGCGTTTTGCGGGCAGGCCATTTTGCCGTGACGGGCGAACTGGGACCGCCTCAGAGCGCCGACGCTAACGTAATCCGCAAGAAAGCAACCCTGCTGCGCGGCTATGTGGACGCGGTCAATATCACCGATAACCAGACTGCCATCGTGCGCATGTCCAGCATCGGCGCGGGAGCCCTTGTCATCCAGGAAGGTCTGGAGCCTGTCATCCAGATGACCTGCCGTGACCGCAACCGGCTGGCGATTCAGAGCGACCTGCTCGGCGCTTACGCCCTTGGAGCGCGCAACCTGCTGTGCCTGACTGGCGATCACCAGACATTCGGCAACCACCCCGATGCAAAGAACGTCTTTGACATGGATTCGATCCAGCTGGTGAAAATGGTAACCGAGATGCGCGACATGCACACCTTCCAATCGGGTGAGGCATTCAAAGGTCCAGAGCCGCGCTTTTTCATTGGCGCGGCTGCGGCACCCTTCGCAGATCCGGTGGATTTTCGCCCGTATCGCCTGGCGAAAAAGGTCAAGGCGGGGGCGAATTTTATCCAGACCCAGCTGGTCTATGATATACCAGCTTTCGCCCGCTTCATGGAAAAGGTGCTCGAGCTGGGTCTGCACCGGCAGACGTATATCCTGGCGGGTGTAGGGCCTCTAAAGAGCCCAGGCATGGCGCGCTACATGAAGAAGAGCGTACCTGGCATCCTGGTGCCAGATGAGCTGATCGAGCAGATGGAAGCGGCTGGGGCGCCCTGGGCGGGTAAAAGCAAGGATGAGCTGACCAAAGAAGATAAAAAGGCACGCTCCGAAGCCTGGCAAGCTGAAGGCATCAAGGTTTGCATACAACTGATACAAAAGCTCCGCAAGATCGAAGGGGTTGCCGGGGTGCATATTATGGCGATTGAGTGGGAGGAAGCGGTCAAACCGATCGTAGAGGGCACAGGATTGTATCCCCGCCCGGTCGTAGAGACCAGTCCTGTCCCAACCGCGCAGGAGGCATGATGAGCGAAAGCGAACAAGCCACCAGCAAAAACTACAAGATCAGCTCAGGCCTGGCTGAACGGGTGAGAGATGAATTAGGGGAGAACGTCTACCTGTGCTACCAGTGTGTGAAGTGCACCAGCGGCTGCCCAATGGTAGATTTCTTCGATTGGCAGCCCAACCAGATCATGCGCGCATTGCAGCTGGGGCAAGAAGATATCGCCCTGCAGACGCAGACACCCTGGCTGTGCGCTTCCTGCCAGACCTGCGCCACGCGTTGCCCCCAAGATCTAAACATCACCGCCATCATGGAGTTTCTGACCCGCGAAGCGCTCCAACGCGGCTACAAGCCGCAGATTCCGCAGGTCAAAGTTTTCAATGAAGCCTTCCTGCGTGAAATCCGCCTGTGGGGCCGGTCGTACGAGCTAGGTATGCTGGTGGAGATGAAGCTGCGCAACAGAGATCTGTTCAGCGACCTGGACTTAGGTCTAAAGTACGTGCAAAAGAACAAGATGCCTTTCCTGCCTCACCGATCGCATCCGCCTCGCAGGGCAAAACCCTTGCCTGAAGCAGAAAGCTCCCTGGCATACTACCCGGGTTGCTCGCTGCATGCGACCTCGCCTGAATTCAACACCTCAGCGGAGGCGGTTTGCCAGTCCATCGGATTAAAACTGGTTGAACCGCACGGTTGGGTTTGCTGCGGCAGCAGCGCCGCCCACCGCGCCGATCCTGAGGCAGCCCTGCGCCTGCCGATGCAAAACCTGGCGCTGATCGAGCAAAGCGGGTTCAAGGAAGTTACGATGCCCTGCGCGGCTTGCTTCAACCGCCATAAAGCTGCCTTACACGAAATCCGCCACGAAGCCGAGCGCAAAGACTGGGCAGACCAGGAAACCGGCTACACCTATCAGGATACAGTCGAGGTGAGCTCGCTCAGCCAGGCGATCTTGAACCATATTGGAGCAGAGGAGCTCTCCAAGAAGGTAAAACAGCCGCTTAAGGGGCTGCGGGTGGTGTGCTATTACGGCTGCCTGCTGACCCGCCCACCCGAGGTAACCGAGGCCAGCCACCCCGAGAATCCTACCGACCTGGACGAGCTGATGCAGGTCTTAGGATTGGAAGTGCTCGACTGGTCCTACAAGACCGTCTGTTGCGGTGCGGCACACTCGCTCACCCGACCGGATATCGTGCTCAAGATGAGCAGCAGCCTGATCCATCATGCCCGGGAAGCCGGTGCCGAAGCGATCGTGGTTGCTTGCCCGTTGTGCCACACCAACCTGGACGCACGCCAGTTCCAGATGAAGCTGGACGATCCGATGCCGGTACTATTTTTTACCCAACTGATGGCGCTGGCCCTTAGGCTGGCTCCCAAAGCGGCTGCACTCCACAAAAACATGGTTGACCCGCGACCGCTCCTTCAAAATAAAGGGATGATTGGACCATCGTAGTCTGCCTGACCAGGGCAGTTTGCCCAGGCTGGCATTCCAATTCTGCCACCTCCATCTCCACCAATTCGGGGAGGGCACCAATGGTTCCAATAGATACAGTCAACCGTACGATTGACCCAGTGGAAGTTCTCTGGGAGACGATTGAGCGCGCCTGGACGGCGATCTGCCAGGCCTACGATGTAACCGCCTGCCTGCCGGATATGCAAACCCTGTTCTCCCAGGTGAACCTCTCCAGTCCCAACCAGGCAGCAGAAGCGGTGCTGGTCGTCATGCTACAGGAGGTAGTCGAGTCTATCGGTCGTTTTTCACCCTGGTACAAACAGCCAGCGCGTGCTTTTGGGCTAACCTCGACCCGTGATACCAAAAACAAACGGGTCAAGTGGATGCTGGCTCCTGAAGCCGTGCACCGCTGGCAGAGCGTGCTTGTTCCGCTGGCAGATGTCATTCGCAAATATAGCGGGCTGATCCGGGCAATGGTCCTGGTGGATGACCTGATGGCGGATATTGATTCGGACCCATGCATTACCGCCAGATGCGGTTGCACACCACCAAACACGATCCAGCTACGCCAATCTATTTTGGAAAAGACCGAGATCCTGTGCGAGAAGTGCCTGCAGCATTATATCTAGCCTGGCAAATTTCTTCGCCCGCAAAACTATATGGCTAGCGACCGACCTCGCTGCAAATCCTTCAATACCGTCTGGGCGGCATGATAGCCACACATGCCATGTACTCCCCCGCCCGGTGGTGTGGCTGACGAGCAGATATACAGCCCCTTGACCGGCGTGCGATACGGCACCACCCTCCAACTGGGACGGGTGAAGAACTGCCAGATATCCTGCACCCCTGTGTTGATATCTCCCCCCACATAGTTTGGATTATAGCTCTCCCAATCGACTGCCAGGCGAGTATGCCGCGCCAGGATGCTTTGGCGGAACCCCGGCGCGAAGCGCTCGATTTGAGCTTCGATGCGGGGAGTCATATCCACCGTCGATCCATTGGGCACATGGCAGTAAGCCCAGGCGGTGTGCTTGCCCTGCGGAGCGCGGCTCGGATCAAACAGCGATTGCTGGGCGAGGATTACAAAAGGTCTTTCGGGGTGCTCGCCCCGCCAGGTGGCCCGTTCCAGGGCAGCAATTTCATCTAATGTGCCGCCCAGGTGTACGGTGGCAGCGCGAGCGCAATCCGGATTCTGCCAGGGGATCGGCCCATCCAGTGCGTAATCCACCTTGCACACGGCTGGTCCGTAGCGGTAGCGCTCAAGCTGCTTGCGGTAACCGCCTGGCAAGCGCCCGCCCGCAATGCGTAACAAGCCTTGCGGAGAGGTATCCAATAAAACCGCACGGGCTTTAGGTAACTCGTCCAGGGAGGTGACCATTTGCCCGGTAACCACCTCGCCCCCCAACGAGCGCAGGTAGTCCACCAGGGCTTTCGAGATCTGCTGCGATCCACCCCGGGCAAGCGGCCAGCCGCCACGATGCCCCATCATGAGCATGATCAAGCCAAAAGAGGCGGTGATCGGGTTCTCGAGCGGCATGATGGCATGCGCCGCCATCCCGGCAAATAGCGCTTGCGCCGCCTCCCCCTTGAAATGCCGCTGCGCAAAGCCGCGCGCTGGCTGGATGGCTTTGAGTCCAAAAGGTATCACTGCACTCAGGTGCCTTGGGGGGAGCGGCAATGGACCGAGCAGATCCTCCAACAGGATATCTAGTTTTTCTGCCAGGGGTGCGATCAAACGGCGGTAAGCCTCGGCATCCGGTCCCAGGCGTTCGACGGTCGCTTCAATCGAGTCCTCCAGTAACACAGCCTGCCCCCCATCCAAGGGATGAGCAACCGAAGCTAAGGGATACACCCACTCCAACCCGTAGGATTCCAATGGAATAGAACGAAAAAAGGGCGATGCCTGCCCCAGGGGGTGGATTGCTGAACAGACATCGTGCCAAAAACCTGGTAGAGTTAGCTCTGCCGTGCGCGTGCCGCCCCCAGGCTCCGGGTTGGCTTCCAGCACCAGCACAGAAAGGCCGGCCTGCGCCAGGGTAATGGCAGCAGCCAGCCCGTTCGGCCCGGAGCCGACCACGACGGCATCATAGGTTCGATTTTGCTGTATCAACAGGTTTTAACACCCGCTCTTTGATAGCCGGTGCCTTTATCCAATCTTACCAGATCATTTCCGCTTGAACGGCCTGCTCACCCACCGCAGCGGAGCTAAAAGATAATAAACTGCTGTCCGGATAGCTGCATTATGCCAAATATTGCGCACATACTTCCACTGTACGCCCGGATCAACCAGGGTATTGGTCTGCTGCACCACGCAAAGAACGATACACCCGGCTTATTTTTTCAGCCAGCGCACTGGCGCGGCAAGCAGGTAAAAAACAGTGCGGATGGCGGCATTATTCCAGATATTCTTCGCCTGGCCCCACTGCACGCTGGGATCAACCAGCACCTTGGTGGTTGCCACCTGCTCTTTGACCCCAAAGTGCTCTGCCAGGGAGACGAGCACGTGAATCCAGATTTTATCCTGCTGCGCAGAACTGCCCATGAAGCGGTTGAAGAACTCATATAATGGGTCATTCGGGCGGCACAGAGATTGGCATTGGGCGATGACGACTCCATCCTCTTCATAGGTGCTGAAGGTGTTCCAACCCGATTCGGGATGCCCCTCGGGGGTCATCACGGTGATCGTCGTATCGTCGGCGTACATCACTAACACCCCGGTCGAAACCGGTAATATGCTGGGAGTGCCGGGCAAAGGAGGTACTTTGGCGTCAATCAGCACCACCTCCCCTGGTTTCAAGCCAGACATGGTCGGATAGAATCGATTTTCCGGCGGTTGAAATTTTGGGAAGTTATCTTTCCAAACCTTCATCACCTCAGCCGGAGTCATCTCCACACCGCTCAAGCGCACCTTGAAGGTCTTCTGCCACATCTGACCAAAACCTTGCAGCGGGGAGACCGGCTGGCGCCCATCGACATTCAGGTTCATTGCCCCTTCGGGGATATCTGAAACCTTCATCCGCGATACTGGTGGAGACCAGGCGGACTGGCGGGGATCGATGTCTTCTTGTGGAGAGGTGGAATCGTTCATTTTGCCTCCTGGAAAGGGGTGCAAATCAGGGTTATCCCGCAGCTGCTATTGCGTCTGCCTCGCTAGAGTAGATTTTGATCGACTCGTTTAGCCGGGTAAGCTCAAAGATCTGCTTGTAATGATCGGATAAGCCGAACGCTACCAGGCTTTGCTTTTGGCGGTTCGCCCGGATCAGCAACGTGACCAACAAGCCAATTCCAGAACTGTTCATGTATGACAGCTCAGAGAAATTCAACACGATATTTTTTGCACCCTGGCTGGTTGCCTGGGTGTAGGCATCCATCAAGACGTTCTCGGCAAAGGCGTTTATCTCCCCCTGAATGTCAATAATGCTGGTATTGTTATTAAACTTGCGGGCGGTCATTTGTACTTTCTCTTCAGCCATGTTTTATATCTCCTTCAGAAAAATATTTATCCCACTTGCGCCAAAACGCTGGTCTCATCCGGATAGATACTCATAAAATCGACCAGTCGGGTGATATGAAAGATTTCCACATAATGATCGCTCAGACCGATTACCGCCAGGCGGCGATTGGCTTTGCGCGCCCGGGCTAAGAGACCAACAATCAAGGCAATACCCGTGCTGTTAATATACGTCACACGCTCGAAGTTCAACACAATGTTGCTGGCATTGGTTGCTTCAGCCTCACTATACACCGCATCCAGTTCCTGGTCGGCAAAGGCGTTGATCTCGCCGGATAAATCGATGATCGCCAGTCCGGAGCGCTGGCGCACACTGGCTCCAAAGGCATGGTTCATAAAGGTTTTCCTTCCAAATTAAAAATGAGCTCAACGGTGTGGTGCACCTCATCGGTCTGCACGCGCATCTCATCGACCATATTCTTGATCAAAAATAAGCCCCAGCCACGCGGCGATTGCAATCCCGCCAGTTTAGCTTCCAGGTCTGGGGTTTCGGGTTCGGGGATCGGTTGACCCCCTCCGTAATCGGAAATTCGTACCATCAGCGTTGAAGGCGATGCCAGAACCTGGATATTGACCGGCTGATCGTCGCGATATTGGTTACCGTGTTCCATGGCGTTCATGGTTGCCTCAGCAACGGCCGTCTTCAAGCGTTCCAGGCGTTCTCCTCGAAAATTCAGTCCCTGGACAATCCTGGCAACTTCTTCCTTTGCCAGGATCTCATTGCCGGGCTCGCTGGGCAAGCTGAACTCAGCCAGAGTAGCATAGGTTTCTTCTTGCTGGGACTCTTCCTGTACAGATGAGGGTGCCTCCACAGAAGCTACATATTCTAAGGTCACCAATGTCACATCATCCTCCTGCTCCCAGGCCGGGCCGGTGAACTCGGCGAGCTTGCCTTTGAGCATCTGGATCGAGGCTTCGCCCGATCGATCGCCCAGCTGACTCTGCTGCGCAAGGAGCTCACGCAATCGAGGAAAACCAAACATATCTCCACTCACGTTATGCGCTTCCACCAACCCATCGCTGTAGATCATCAACCCGTCGCCGGGCGATAGATGGGCTTCCTTCTCCTCATAATTCATCCCGGGCATCAAGCCTAGCGGCATCCCTGTGGCGCGTAGCTCCTGCACGCCGTCTTGGGTCAGGTGTACCGGCAAGTTGTGTCCGGCATTGGCAAAGAGCATGTGTCCGCTGATGGGATCGAGGATGATATACAGGCAGGTGACAAACATGTTCTGGGGGATATCCTGACAGAGCAGATCGTTCACATATGCCAGAATTTCCCCGGGTGAGGTATATCGTTCTGCCGCGGCTCGCAGGATGCTGCGCGTGGTTGCCATTACCAATGCAGCCGGGACACCCTTATCGGTAACATCACCAATCACCAGCCCAAGCTTGCCATCCGAGAAAATAATATAATCATAAAAATCACCGCTGACAGCGCGGGCGGGTTGCCAAAGAGCGTCCACCCGCCATCCAAACAACTCTGGCAGCGATTTGGGCAGCAAGGTTTGCTGGATGACCCGCGCCACGCGCAGCTCCTGATCAAGACGCTCCCGCTCGCGGGCTTCGATTTGCTGCTGGCGAGCAAGTTGGGCGACGCGCAAGGCTGGCGCGGCCTGGGTAGCCAGTGTGTTCAACAAATGGCGGTCGTCTGTGGTGTAGTCTTGCTCGCTGAGGCGCCCCCCCAGGTTCAGCAAACCGATCAACTCGCCCTGGCTGACCAGCGGCGCGGTGACCTTCACCCCGGCTTCCTTCAGAGCGCGCAAAGCGGGTGAGTCCATCTCCAGGCGGTCGATCTCTACAACACCTTGAGCGCTCAGGAAATAAGCCAGGAGAGGATCATTTGCACCCAAATCCAGGTTGAGGGTCATCGTCCGGTTGGGCTTATCCAGCTTGAGCGAGACCGGTTCCTCAGTTTCAACTGCCTTCAATCCAAACAGAGAGCGCCAGGATTTTTTCAAGTATGCTGTCATCTATCTAAATTCTCCGAATTATAGCCATATTTTACTAGAGGAGCGTCTGCAAATCGTTACGAAATGCGTTACGAAAAAAACTCGCTGACTATATTTGACCAAGAGACGGCTGCAAGCAGATTTTCACTGTGCCTGCTATCACCCTACTGTAATATCTAAGGCTGCCGGGTAAGAGCTTTTGAGGTGAGAACAAGGTCCATACCGTAACAGCTTCCTGCCGTTTTTACAAAGGTTAAAGTATCCTCATTCAGCGCCCAGACATAGCGACCGATCGCATTTATGCAACCACATTCCTCACAACTGCTCTCGATATACACCTCGATGCGATCACCTTCCACAGTGTATTTTCCCGCCGCCATAAAATTTCCGTCCATCTCGGCATTGAATTTTCCATCATGGGTCAGGGTGAACAGCCAGTCTCCCTGGTTCATCCCAAGACTGGGGTCGCTCGAGATCTGAAAATTACTGATGTCCTCGGTGGTAATACTGGTTTTGTAATTCCCTGCCAGCATTTGAGCGCCCTGGGTAGGATCTATTATAGGCTCGGTTTGTTCAGAACTACAAGCAGACAAAGCCAATATCAGCACGGGTATAAGTAAGGTAAATGTCTTTATACCAATTCTCATCGGATACTCCTTCTAAATATCAAGTCGGTTTTCCAACTCATCCTTCGGTTTCTGTTTAACAAACCACAGACTCACATATTCCGGCTGTAAGGTTTCTTCCACCACAGCCTCCAATCGTTCGATCAAGACCTCCAAGTCTACGGCTTCTCGCAGGCTGGCACTGAATGTTGTCACAGTTTTCTCGGCATCGTACTTCTTGCGGAAAAAGCGCCGGTCGATGTCATTTTGAATTCGGCGTCGCAGCGGGGTGAACAGGGCGGCGATGAGCAAGGTGGAGATCACCGTTACAAGCGCTGTCTGTTGCCCGCCGACCGCCGTCACCAGGCTCTGCATCAGTATCACGCTGTTGAAGTAGACCAGAGCCAGGGTAGCAGTCAGACCACCATAAACCAGCGTGCGCCGAATGATGACATCGATATCCCACAAACGATATTTCAGGATGGATATACCCAGGGTCAATGGGAATAAAAACCAGCCGAACAAGGCTACCGGAATGGCGATCATCAAGTAGATGAAATTTGGCATGCCTGGTTCAAGCAAAGCAGGAAATAAGAGCACCGGCAAAGAAACCAGGAGCAGCCCCAAGAACACCCCCAGAAAACCCATCACAACCCACTTGGTCTGCTGGCGCTCCACATTCGCAGATACTCTGCGGTAGCGATAGAGCTGGGCAAATACCCCCGTGCTGAGTCCAAGGATCACCCAGGCTACCAGTAAAGCTTGCGGTATAGATTGAATATCAGCCGGCGCGGCTGGGAGGGTCAGCCCAGGGAACAGAAGCCATAAAGATGACATTGCAATGAAAAACAGGAGGATATACCTACTCCAACCAGGCACAAAGCGTCCATCCGGAAATAAATAGAAAATCATCAGCAAGGCGGCGAAGCTGAAGATACGAAGCAAGAACACCGGGATGCGCCACTCTGGATTCGTCTCCGACAGCGCGGCAATAGGAGGCAGAAGGGCCATAAATGAAACCAGACCCAGTGAAACCAGCAGCCCCATCCAATCGTCTGACTTGCGCCAGTAAATGATCAGGGCAATCGCCAGGCATGCAAACGAGAGAATGATCTCCAATGTGTGGCCATAGAACACAAAGAAAGTGATGCCCAGCCCCAATTGATTCAGGATCGGTGTGAGCTGGTAAGGATCCTGGCGAATTTGTTCCATGCGCACGGGTAATGCGACCACAAAAATGGTGGTGATCGCCAGGACAGCCACCCACCACAAGAGACGAGCCAATTGAAGCCAGATGCCATGCAACTGGGTAGAGTGCAGTCTCCCTTCGGTCACCCTCTCTTCTCCGGATTCCTCAGCCACAGGCTGGCGTGTTCCGGTTGCAAGGTCTGCTCTACCACCGCCACAATATGGTCTTGCAGGTCGTCAAGGTCCACTTCTTCACGCAGGCTGCTGCCGAATGCGGCCACAACCTTCTCGGCGTCGTACTTCTTGCGAAAGAAGCGCCGGTCGATATCGTTCTGGATACGCCTGCGCAGCGGGGTGAATAAGGCAGCGATCAACAGGGTGGAAATGACCGTGATGACCGCCGTCTGCTGCCCCCCGACCGCCGTCACCAGGCTTTGCAGCAAGATCACGCTGCCAAAGTAGACCAGCGCCAGAGTGGCGGTCAGCGCGGCATAGACCAGCGTACGCCGGATGATGACGTCGATGTCCCACAGACGGTAGCGCAGCACAGCAATGGCCAGACAGATGCTAATCACGGTAAAGCCGATACTGACCCCGGATCCCAGCAATTGTGCCAGGAAGGGATTGGTTACCCAACCCAATGCAGCCGGGAAGGTCAACAGCGCCAGACCCAGACCGGCAATGAAGCCACCGATCGCCCAGCGCAACTGCGCCCGGCTGACCGCATCTCGCTGGGTGAAACCCGAATGCACCATGCTGGTAATCGAAGCCAGGATCATACCCAGCGTACCAAACCAGCCAATTGACCCCGGCACTCCAGCCAGCAGGGCAATCAAGATCGCCAACCCTAGAGCATAAGGCAGCAGGCCTATCCTGGGGTATCTTTGGATTACGCGCTTGGGATGGGGAAAGAGCAAAGTAAAGGCCAGGATAGATGGCGCCAGCAGGGTTCCAAAGATGATATAGCTAAAGAAAGCGGTGAAGGCGAATGCCAGTGGGTCGAACTGCACTGAAAGCCCATCCGGTAGCAGCCCGCTCAGGCTGTTAGCAAAGGACGCGGAACACAACACCAGCAACGCCCGCGCTGCTAGCACACTGGGACGCTTGATGAAAGTAAACAGACCGACCGCGAAAAGTGTCAGCACGCCGAGCAGACTGATCAGTTTGACCAGGTCTGCGATGTTGTAGCGCCACAAGGCTCCTGGCGTCCAGCGAACAACCGGTACCAGAATAGAAACCTCCTGCTCCCCACGCTGCACTGTCATATCGACGCTTTGACCGGCAACCCAGCCAGGCGGAGGTGGTACCGCGTAACTGGTAGCGCTGCCCTGCATCGGCAGGTCATCGACAGCCAGCAGGGCATCATTTTGTTGCAAACCAGATGGCGCTCCAACCAGATTGCTCGAGTAAACCCAATCTGCTTGATCAACCTGGGTGGTGTACACCGACCATCCATCGGTGGGCAGGGTATAGCGGTAAGCAATCTGGGCCGCGCTCAACAGCACCAGAGCCAGGGCTAAAGCCAGGACCACCCAGGCGCCGCGATCAAAGCGTTTTTCATCTATCTGTCGAGTCCAGGCACTCACAGGCTCACCTCACCCTTCTTATCTGTTCCCGGTCTCAGCCACAGGCTGACCAGCTCCGGTTGCAGGGTCTCTTCCACTACCGCCACAATCTGAGATTGTAGATCTTCCAAATCCACCTCCTGGCGCAGGCTGGCGCCGAACGCGACCACGACCTTCTCGGCGTCGTATTTCTTACGAAAGAAGCGCCGGTCAATACCGCTCTGGATGCGCTTGCGTAGCGGGTTGAACAGGGCGGCAATCAGCAGGGTGGAGATCACGGTTACGACCGCCGTCTGCTGCCCGCCGACGGCGGTCACCATACTTTGTAAAAGGATCACGCTGCCAAAATACACCAGCGCCAGGGTGAGGGTCAAACCGCCGTAGACCAGGGTGCGGCGGATCACAATATCCATATCCCACAGCCGGTAACGCAGAATCGCCACGGCGATGGAGATAGGCACGCCCATAAAAACCAGATGAGCGCCGGTTGAAAGGAGGAGGCTAAAGGCAAGCGCGCTGACCGGGCTGCGTTTGCCTGGGTCAACCAACCCGGTGTAATTGATTGCCAGCGCAAAGAATACAAAGAATGTAGCGAAAAGTACCAACGAAAATACCACTAGCTTGATTTGCTGGCGTTCCAGCGCGCTGGCATGGCGGTAACGGTAGATCTGAGCGTAGCCGCCCACCAGCAGAACAGAAAAAATTACCGGTAAAAAGAGCAAGAAATTCTCGGGGAGAACACCCAGGACATCCGTTACAAACATATAAGCGGAGAATAAAATCCAGCCCCAGGCGAACCAGCGCGCCCAGCGTGGGATAACATGACCGCTGGGGAAAAAATAAGGCAACAAGAATAATCCCGGCCACATAAACCAGCCGAGATAAGTGCCCTCGGTCCAGGCAGCACTCGGCATTGAAGAAAACACCCCCACCCCGCTTGCCCAGGCTAAAAGTAACAGAGCCAGGTACAGGCCAAACCAATCCCGGCTTCTGCGCAGCAGGATTAACCAACCACAGACCAGGAAAGAAAGACCAAATAGCAGGGTTATGCCCAGGGTAAAAACAGCATAAAAAGCTCCCGGCAGCCCCAATCCAACCAGGGCATTGTTAAGTAGGGGGGCTGTCCATTTTTCATCCGGCAGAACCAGCGCCGGATTTGTGAAGACCATACTGGCTGTATAGGCGTACGAATAAATCGCCAGCAGGGTGAGTACAGCTCCCAGCAAGAAAGCCAGCGGGCGCGCTATTCGCAACCATGCCCCGCTATTACGAAAGGGTACTGTTTCTGGCACACTCAAGAGGCTTTTCAATATTCTCCTTGGGTCATAAATGTCAAGATAGATGGGTATATGATACTCACCTCCCGTCTCGAAAGTGTTACGGTTGGCGTTACGAAAGAGGGAATCCGGCAGCAATACGCGCGTTTTGTGTATTGACGCAATATGGTAAAGCTGCCAGAGAGAATAGATTGACGGACCCAGGAAGGAGACTGCCGGGTGAGCCAGCTACTCCTGATTTAAAGCACGCAGGAACTCGAAAACAAACCGCTCGTTGTCCGCCGACTTGGCATAGCGCACCGGAACACCATCTTTCACCAGGCGGGTGGCTCCGCTGTGCACCCCCGGCTCTGCAATGACCCGAACCAGACCATCTTTGATATATCCAATGCTCTCATCAACTGCCACCGCCGCCACCAGGGGATCCCAGAAATAGTAAACGCCCGGCAGGATCATATCCAGCTTGTTGCTCAGCACCTGGTAAATAAACTCCGCTTCAGGCGTTTTGCGGTTGCTTTGCAGTTGGCGGTAGAAGCTCAGATCGGCTGGCACCTGGTTGGTGGCATCCAAGGGCACCAGGGTGACCGGGGCACCCGATTCGATGACTATCTTGGCTGCCAGCGGGTCCACAAAAACATTCCATTCAGCATCTTTATTATCGATTCCCACCCCCGAATAAAACACGTTGCCTGGAACCTGCAGCGCCCCGCCCATGATATAGATCTGCTGGATGTTCTCCAGGAAGGCGGGCTCTTGCTGGATGGCTTCTGCCACATTGGTCAGCGGGCCGAGGGTCAGCAAGACTACTTTTTCGGGTGAAGTTTCGGCTGTGGATACGAGCAGATCGACAGCATTGCCGGTGGTATCCGGATTGCTGCCCTCAGGCAGCTGCAACCCCAGCAACTGGTCAACGCCCTCCCGCCACGCCTGGGGGAACTCCTGGTTTCCCGCCAGCGGGGTTTCTCGACCACAAGCCACCGGGATGGGATCATTACCAGCCAGCGCCACCAGCCCCAGGGCATTACGCACGCCAGGCTCGCAATGGGCTTCGCCTGCCCCGGTGACCGTGATCGCTTTGACCTGCACATCCGAGCGCTGCAATAGAAAGAGGATCGCCATCCAGTCGTCGGCAGCCATATCAGTGTCGATGACCACCGGCAATTGCTGATCGGTTTGCGGCAGCGGCTCAAAATCGATGGCAGGGTAAGCTTCTAGCTGGTAGGTGCGATTGAACCAGAACAGGCTCAGCATGCCGGTAACCACCAAAACCCCAACCAGGTAGGCGTATCCTTTCACCCGACGGGGGGATAGGCGCACCGCCCAAAGCCCGTATTTGAAGATCGATATGAGCAATGCGGTTGGCAGCAGAGCCACGGAAAGAGCTTGCAGGTGGATATTGATCAGCGCAGACAGGCTGGAACCCAGGATTGTCAGCACAGGCAACAGGAGCAGGCTTACGATGACCCAGCGGGTGCGGCTCTTCTCTGCAGCACTGGCAAGAACCCGGTAGCGGTATATCTGCGAAGCAATCCCCGCCACTAAAGCGACCAGGAACGCCAGCATTCCAACAGCCCACCACCATCCCCCAGGGATAGCCTGGGTAACCGAAAGCGAAAACATAAGAACTATCGTTACGGCAAGCGGCGCTCCCAGCCAGCGCATCCAACCAGGGTTGAAATTCCCATCAGGAAAGACGAAATAAAACCAGATGAGCAGCGGGAAGCACAGCAAGCCCAGCAGGAGACCAACCGCCTCTAAGACCCGATCCCACGGTCGAGCATAAGGCAGATCCACTCCGCTGGCTCCCAGGGAAACAAGCAGCGGGAATAAGACCAGCAAGGAGGCCGCCAGCAGGGCAACCGGCGCGTACCTGCTATCCGCCAGCCCAACCCGGATAAAGATCGTCAGGGCGACGAAAAACGAGAAGAAGATAACCAGGTAGCGCAGGGCGAGCTGATAGAAGGAATAAGCAGAGAAAGAAAGCAGGCTATCCACAGCCGGGTAGCTAGAAACCGCCTCCCAACTATCCGGGTAATTCCGAACATCAATCGGAACAACCGCCAGGCAGTAAATCGCTACCAGGATAGCCAGCACAAGCCAGGCTACCCGCCCAAACCAAAGCCGCCTGCGCGGCTGCGCAGGAATTTCGTCTGGCTGTAACAGGACGTCCGTTCCCTTGTTCAATCCAGGATGCCTGTTATCAGGGGCGAGTGTTTAACTATCCCCGTTCATACGCTTCAATACCAGGCAGGCGTTCTGCCCGCCCAGGCCAAACGAGTTCGACATAGCGATATTCACATTGCGCTGGATCGCCTGGTTGGGGGTGTAGAACAGATCGCACTCGGGGTCGGGGTTTTCATAGTTGATCGTGGGAGGGATCACGCCCTTACCAATCGCCAGGGTGCAGGCAATCGCTTCCAGCGCGCCGGAAGCGCCCATGGCGTGGCCCATCATCGATTTGGTCGAGCTGATGGTGACTTTATACGCATCTTCACCGAAGACATTTTTTATCGCCAGGGTCTCAATTTTGTCGTTGAGCGATGTGGAAGTGCCATGAGCGTTGATATAGCCCACATCTTTCGGTTGGAGGCCGGCGTTCTGGATCGCCCAGCGCATCGCCCGGCTGGGACCCAGCCCCTCCGGCTGCAAGGCGGCGATGTCATAGCCGTCAGACGAGGAGGCGTAACCCAAGACCTCAGCGTAGATCCGCGCGCCGCGCCTCTGGGCGTGCTCGAGGCCTTCCAGCACCAGTATAGCCGCGCCTTCCGATAGAACAAACCCCTGGCGCAAGGCGTCAAAGGGACGTGAAGCAGCTTCGGGGCGGTCGTTAAAATCAAACGGCAGGGCGCGCATCACGCTGAAAGCGCCAACCACCAGTTCCATAACGATTGTCTCTGTGCCGCCAGCGATGACAATATCCGCTGCTCCCCGGCGGATCCATTCTGAGGCTTCACCCACCGCCTGGGTGCCAGCTGCGCAAGCGGTAGCAGTGGTGCTATTTGGCCCCAGGCACTGAAACTCATGGGCAATCAGAAATGCGGGGATGTTGGGAATCCCGCTCGGCAGGTGTAAGGGGGGGATGCGGTCAAAGCCTTTGGTGCGCAAGATTTCCCCTGCCGAGTTGAGTGTATCCAGACCGCCGACTGCTGTGCCTAAAAACACGCCAACCCGCTCCGGATCGGTCATCGGATAAGCCAAACCTGCATCTTCGATCGCCTGGCGGGCTGCCGCTACCGCAAACTGGCTGGAACGCGGCATGCGCCGGGCAGTTTTGCGATCCATATAGTTACCGGGATCAAAATCGTGCACCTCGCCAGCAATCTGGCAGGGCATATGGCTGGCATCAAACAAGCTGATTTTACGAATACCCGAGCGACCGTGGACCAGACCGTCCCAATACTCGCTCACGGACAATCCCAGCGGGGTAATAGCCCCCAGACCGGTGATCACAACCCTGTTATGGTGCATGCTTCCTCCGAAGCGTGTTTATCTCTCACGCATCAACCGCGAATTAAATTTTATCACTCAATCACTCTACCCGGCCGATCCCGTCTTCAACGATCACGGTATACGCTATGACTGGCTCGGTTGCCGGTCCCCTGAGCACGCTGCCATCGCGCACATCGAAGCACGAGTCGTGCCAGGGGCATACCACGCCATATTCTTCTATATAGCCCTCGTTCAATGGCCCGTCGGCATGGGTGCAGTAATTGTGCGTAGCGTAGAATTTTCCTGCGATATTATAAACGGCTACTTCCTCCCCGCCCACCACCACCAAACCGATCTGTCCCGGTGGGAGGTCTGCAACCCAAAACTCGTTCCCTTTCAGGGATGGCTTCTCGGGGGCCGCGGTGGAAACTGGCTGGGCTGTCCCTGCTCCGCTTGCTGGTTCCAGCTCGACGGGAGGCGAGTCCATCACCAGGAATGGGACGCGCAGGTAAATATCGCCTTCTCGAATCTCTACCGGGTACATTTCCAGTTTTGCGCTGCTGTCCAGCAAAAACTCACCATTCGTAATTTCATACTGGTAACCGTGCCAGGGACAGGTCAGGATGCCGTCTTTTAGCGACCCGGTGCACACCGGCCCGGAGCGGTGCAAGCAGCTATTGCGCAAGGCGTACCAGTCCCCGTTGTGATGGAAAACGCCAATCGAGACCCCCTCTACCTCCACAATCTTTCGCTCGCCTTCGGGGATATCGGCTACTCTCCCAATTTTTACCTCTTTGTGCTCAATCGAGCGATACAACCCCAGGTTGCGCTCGTAGATCTGGACTGCAAGCTGCTGGACGGTGCTTTTGTCGATGGTTGCCTGGGTGCCCTCTCCTTCAGCAGCGCGTTCGTCGCTGTATGCCCTGGCCAGCATCTCCAGGATCACCATCAACAGCAGGTTCCATGCCCTGGAGGCCTGGTGTTCCAGCTCGGGGTCCGCATCGCCCAGCTCTTTGTGCAAAGCGTCGCTGATGGCATGCTGGATCAAGCCAATCTGCCCGATGACATAGCGCTCGGGGATATAAATCTTGGGGTCGGCGCCATGCGAGGTATGCGCCCGACCGACATAATCGATAAAGCGGGCATAATCATTGTCATAGACCCCAGCGGCAGTGCGGCGTAGAAAATTGGTCAGGTGGTGCATGCGCATCTGGAGATATTCCTGGTCGATGCTGCCGTCTTTTTTCGAAAACACCTTGCGGGTTGGCGGGTAGCCCAGCAACTTAGTATAGAACTGGCCCACAATCTGTGGGATGTACTTCTCGACAATCAGGTGAGTCGCCTGGATGGCTTCGGCTTCTTGCAAGCCAAATCCAACGAACTCAGACATATAGCGGAAATATTGCCCGGCATCCTGCGAACCCCATTCCACCTGGCGTTCCACCGGGGTGTTACTGCGTTCTGGACTCATAAACCATCCTCCTTTACAGATTGGCGATATAGGCTGGAAGCCTGGCTTGCTCTTTGGTCATTTACCCCTTCGGGAGGCATCCCGCCGATGGAGAGAGGCGCCAGCCACACGCCGGCGAACTCGGGCTGCATCGTTTCTTCAACGACTGCCAAAAAACGGCTGCTTAGCTCGTCCAGGTCAACCTGCTCGCTGGCCAGGGTTGCAAAAGCCGCCAGGATCTTCTCGGTGTCGTAACGCCGGCGGAAGAAACGACGATCGATATCCGATTGGATGCGCTGTCGCAGCGGTGTGAACAAGGCCGCAATCCCCAGGGTAGAGATCACAACTACCAATGCCGATTGATTGACGCCTGCCAGGGCAAGCAAGCCCTGCATCAACACTACACTGGCGAAATAGAGTACCGCCAGGGTTGCGGTCAGCGCAGAGTATAACAGGGTCCGGCGGATGATCAGGTCGATATCCCATAGCCGGTAACGCAAGATAGACAAGGCAATCGTGATGGGGATGGCAGCCACCATGACCAAATACACATACGGGGCAACCATTTGAAAAACGACTTGAGCCAGGTCGGGGCGGGGCATGTAGCTCATCAACTGGCGCAGCGGCACGTACAGGCAGTAGGCGATTGCCACCAGGGTGGCTCCAAATGTGATGTACTTGGTCTGCTGGCGCTCAACTGGACCGGAGACGCGCGAGTAGCGGTATAGCTGGGCAAAGATACCCACCCCCCACCAAGTCATCAGCAACACAAAGCCAACCAGGCTGATATTGAACGGGTCTTGAAAGCTGAAGATCGAATCCGGGTAGATCAGCCATAGGAGCGCCCAAACAATCCACAGCAAGAAAAATACGCGAATCCAGCGTGGAGAGTAAAACCCGCTGGGGAAGAGGTACAGGAAAAGAAAAGCCAGTCCCAGGCCAATCGATTTGAGGATGATCCCCAAAAAGGCCAGATCAGGGTTTTCCAGCATCCAGGTATTCAGGGTGGGGATGATATGCAGGGCAAAGGACATCAACGCAGCAGAGGTCAGCAAAACCAGCCATTCTTGCGAGCGGAGGTAGTAGAGCAAAGCAGCGTTCAACAGGTAGATCAAAAACACGATGATCTCGATTGCCAGGGCAACATACGGAAACACATCGGTCAACCAGTGGATGGGGTCATTAAGTAATAACGTTTGCTCGAGGAGAACCCGCTCTGCGCCAAACGAAAAGCGGGTCAGCCATTCCAGGCGCGCCGGTAAGGCGACCAGGAACATGGTCAGGCTTGCCAGACTAATCCCGGCTGATACCAGGCGGGCAGCCAGCAGGCTCCTGCCGGTCAGAGGTTTCTCCGGGAGCAAGAATGGGGTTAAGACAAAGCGTTTCATCCCTATAGCACCAAGACTACGATTATACCGGAGAAGACCTTCAATTGGCTTGGGAGCGATCGCCCGATCAGATCTTCTTCTCTCCGAGTGTAGGCTTTATCATCCACAGGCTGGCCGATTCCGGCTGCAGGGTCTCCTCCACTACCCCCAACAAACGCTCGCTCAGCTCTTCCAGGTCCAGCTCCTGGCGCAGGTTGGCACTGAAAGCTTGCAGGGTTTTCTCGGCGTCGTACTTCTTGCGGAAGAAGCGCCGGTCGATGTCGTTTTGGATGCGTTTGCGCAATGGGGTGAACAGGGCGGCAATGCCCAGGGTGGAGATCACAATGGCGATTGCCGACTGCTGACCGCTGACCGCGGTGAATGCGCCCTGCAGCAGCACCACGCTGCCGAAGTAGACCAGCGCCAGGGTCAGGGTGAGCGCGCCGTAGACCAGCGTGCGCCGGATGATCACGTCGATATCGTACAGGCGGTACTTAAGAATAGCGATGGCAGCGGCGATAGGCAGGGTCATCATGCTCAGTACAAACAGGATATCTGGCACCTTAAAATCGATAATCTCAGTGAGGAGAATAAAACCCACGATAATGACAACCGCGTAAGCAAACCACCTGATCTGGGCGCGCTCCTGCCCGGATGCTCGCCGGTAGCGGACCAAAAGCGACACTGTGGAAAAGAATGCGCTGACCACGATCAGCACAAACGCGCTGCTGCCTATATCAGAGAGCACCGCTTCCGCGCCTTTGATCCCGATGGGATTCTCGACGGTATACCGCCATTCCTGCCGCCCTAATGCGATAGCGGGAGTCAGAAAGATGCCGATAAATAATACAAGAAATCCAAAAAAAGTCAGCCAGCCAACCCAGCGCCAGCGCGGCGAGGGCAGCCGCCCGGTGGGGAAAAGCAGCGGCAGAAAGGTGAACATCTGAATAAGCGCCCAGAGCCAGACCACGTCCGAGAGCAACCCGACCGCAAGTCCGTAAGGCAGTGATCCCGGGTTGGTCAACAGGGTGTAGCGGGCGTATTCGCCGCCGAAACCCGAGAATGCGCCTACAATCCCGGATGTGTAGAAGATCCAGCCGACCAGGTTTGCGGGACGGTGCGCCACGAGCAGTGCGCCAACAGCAGCGAAAGCTCCAAACAGGATCAGAAAGCTGACCTGACTGGACTGCGCCTGTGGACCGGGCGGGGAGATATCGGTCAGCGAATACCAGACAGCAAGCATGGCAGGATATAGCCCAAAGAGCAAGATAGCCACCCACCACTGTTTGCGACCCCTGAAATTAGGTGTGGCGCTCATTTTGACCTCTTCCTTAACCACAGCGACAGGCTCTCCGGTTGCAGGGTCTCCTCCACCACCCCCAGCAGGCGCTTGCTCAGCTCCTCCAGGTCCACTTCCTCGCGCAAACCGGCACCGAACGCCGCCACAATTTTCTCGGCGTCGTACTTCTTGCGGAAGAAGCGCCGGTCGATGTCCTTCTGGATGCGCTTGCGCAATGGATTGAACAGGGCGGCAATGCCCAGGGTGGAGATCACAATGGCGATTGCCGACTGCTGCCCGGTGACTGCCTCGAACAGGCTTTGCATCAAGATCACGCTGCCGAAGTAAACCAACGCCAGGGTGGCGGTGAGGGCGGCGTAGACCAGCGTGCGGCGAATGATGACCTCTATGTCGAACAGGCGGTAGCGGGTGATGGCAATCGCCAGGCAGATGCCCATACCCATCAGGGCGAGGGCAGAGACCAGATTGGTGAAATTTTGGTTGAACTCGATCAACTCAAAGGTATTCGCCACCAACAGCAGCGCGATCAACCCAAAGCCGAAGATGATCCCGCCCACGCCCCACAGGATCTGTGCCCGGCTGACCGCATCCCGCATGGTGATTGCATTGTGGATAAGAATGGCTACGGTTAAGAACAATGAAAATAACAACCAAAACCAGCCCAAAATACTGTAAGGGAATAAAACGCTGATAAGCAAACCGATCGCGAGGGGCACATAGGTCAGCCAGGGCAGGCGCTGCACGATCGGCTTGAGGTGCGGGAAGACCAGCCCAAAACGGATGAACAAGAAAGGCATAACAACCACAAGCAAAACATCGATCGTTCCTACTATGGCGATATTCGCCAGCGGATCGATCCACTCCGCCAAGCCGGTGGGCAGATTCGACACTTGAAATAAGGCAGTCATAAGCAACAGAAACGCTCCAGCAGCAAGATCACCGGGGCGGAGCAGAAAAACAATGAAAGCCAGGATCAGCAAGAAATACCCCGGGAATATCCCCAATAGCATGTATGGGTCGCCCAGCGTAATCCTTAGCCATTTCCCAATCTGCCAGTGGGTCAGCGTCACAGGCACCTGTATTTCTTCACCATCCCGGATCACGGTGTACTCCAGGATAGCTCCTGCTTTCCAGGCTTCCTGCAGAGCAGGTGAGATATTAAACCTATCCGCGGGATTCTCCTCCACGGCGATCACATTATCACCGGGCTGCAAACCGGAAGGTGCGCCCATCAGGTTTTTGGTGTAGTTGAAACCCACCTGCGTTGCTTCATTCACCATCCAGCCGTCTGTGGGCAATGAGAAGCGGTAAGCGAGTGAAGCAAACAGATAGAAGAGCAGCAGTATGACAAACGCCAGGGTCAGCCAGGCGCCGCGATTAAACTTCGTCTCGGAATCGTTTATTAATCGAGGCATGATCCAATCAATATCTCGCTTGTGTTCAATCTCATGCCCGCTGCACCCGGCGATAAACCAGCCAGCCCAGCAAAGCGCCGTACACCACGTGGCCCACCGCCAGGTGGAGCAAGGGGATCTGCTGGAGCCGTGAGCCGGTGGCTGGCAGTAAGAGCGTCCAGGCTGCCAGCAGGAGCAGCAAGCCATACAGACCGCCCACCAGGGCGTGCAGCCAGGCAGGCGGGTTGTAATTCGGGCGGCGCAGCAGCCCGGCATATAGCGCTCCAAACACCACCCCGTAGATACCGGACACCGCCAGGTGCGCCAGTAGCCCCACCAGCGGACCAGTCGTGGGTTCAGGGGCAAACAGAGCCAGGGTAGCCACCGGGTCGGCTCCACCAATCCAGGCGCTTAATGCTACGTAAGCTATCATCGCCAACCCCGCCAGCACACCGCTCAGCAGCCCGTCAATGGCTGCATCGCTGGCGCTAATTTCCTTGTTGATCGTTCCTTTCGTATCGGTCATCATATTTTGTGATCTCCTGACTTGATTTCCAACTTAATGTCAGTCTGAGCTGCAAAAGGCAGCGAAGAGTCCCTGTGGCTACTGCTTTTTCGAGGCGCTCCAGGGATTCTTCGGTAACTTCGCTCTCTTAGAATGACACCTTGTTAGCTGAAATGTATGGCATCGGTTTACATCATCCGTCAGATCTACAGATATAGCTTGCCAAAGCTGCCAATTTATAGTTATGAGGCCCTCACGTCCGGTGCAATCATTTTGTTCATGGATTGTTAAGCACCGGGCGTGAGACCTCGATGGTTATCCGGTCTCCCCTGATGCTGACCGGATAGCGGAGTAAGCTGTCTGATCGTTTCTTTTCGCCCGTAGAGACGCAGCATCTGCTGCGTCTCTACACGAATTATCCTTCCGGCACAACCGGCGGCAGGGTCTGCAGGTACTTGAAAATTGCCGCCAGGTCTTCATCGGTCATGTTGTAATGCGGCATGCCATCCGTCAGGAAAGTCCCGCTGGGCACCTCGCCGGTGCGTACCGCAGTGATGAAATCCGCCTCCGTCCAGGTTGGCAGCTCGCCAGCCGGGGTCAGGTTAGCCGGTAAGGGTCCTTCCATGGCGAAGGGCGTCGGCCCACCTGCCAGGTCCGGCCCGTGGCAGCCGCGGCAATCGCCCAACGATACCAGGTAAGCGCCATACTCGACCGTACCGGGCGGGGGAGCCACCTGGGGGGCAGAGTAGGGCTCGCCCACCGGGCTGGGGCCGAACATGCCCAGGGCATTAAACACTTTCCCAACCGTGTTCACCTGCAAGGGTGGAACCTCGTTGCGCACCGGCTCTAATCCGCGCAGATAGCCCACCACCGCGGCTACATCCGCGTCACTCAGCGCATGGTAGCTCGACGAAGGCATAATCATCAGCGAGACCCCATCCTTATCGATTCCTTCTCGGATGGCGCGGGCTATCTCGGCATCGCTCCAGCCTCCCAGTCCGGTTTCCATATCCTGGGTGATATTGGGCACAGCAAACACCGCCGAGATCGGGCCGTCCTGAACCTTTTCATAACCTCCGACCCACGGCTTGCCAAACTCGGAATGGCAGGCCTCGTAGCAGATCATCACGTTTTCCATCAGGTATTTGCCCCGGGTAATACCTTCCGGGCTTGTGTCGGCGGTGATCGGGTAGAGCGGACGGTTGGCATAGGTCCGCTTAAAAGAAACCTGCCCGTAAATCACCAAGCCTATCGCTACCAGGACGAGCAGACCCACCAATCCGCCAAGGACGATCCCAATCCATTTAAGTGCATTTTTCATCTTTGCATTTCCTCCTGCGTCAATCATTCTCAAGAGAATCACACGCAGGGCAAGCAGCAATATGGTGTAATTCAGCCTGTTTTATCATATTATACCCAACCAGCGTAACTAAAACGTTACGGCAGACGTTACGGCAAAATTTAGTAACTATTTTCGAGTAAAATGGGGCTATTGACTGTCTGATTTCAATCCGCATAAAAAAACCGGGGATCATCAATGGTTAGCTTGAGTGGCATATGCAGAAACTTACTCTGAGCTTGCTCGGCGCGCCCCTGCTTGAGTTGGAGGGCACACCGGTTCATGTCGATACCCGCAAGGCGATCGCCCTGCTGGCTTACCTGGCGATTACCCGCCAGCCACACAGCCGGGATACCCTGGCAGCGCTGTTATGGCCCGACTACAGCCAGACCAACGCTCGCGCCGCCCTGCGCAGGACCATTTCCGCCCTGCACCGTTCTCTAGGCAAACCACTCCTGGAAAGCAGGCAAGAGCTGCTCTACCTGCCCGACTCAACCGGCCTGCAGGTGGACGCCTGGGAATTCTATCGCTGCCTGGCGGAGTGCGAATCCCATCCCCACCCTGCCAGCCAGGCTTGCCCGAAATGCCTGCCCTGGCTGAGCCAGGCAGCGTGTCTTCACCGGGGTACTTTTATGGCTGGCTTCAGCCTGCGGGATAGCGCAGAGTTCGATGACTGGCAGTTCTTCCAGAGTGAAACCTTCCGCCGCGAGCTGGGTAGCGTCCTGGAACGTCTGGTCCAGGGCTATGCAGACCAGGGCAATTTCGAGACCGCCATCGATTACGCCCAGCGCTGGCTTTCACTGGACGCCTTGCACGAACCGGCTCACCGCCAGCTGATGCAGCTGTATGCGCTATCCGGGCAGCGCAACGCTGCCCTGCGCCAGTATCAGGAATGCGTGCGCATCCTGGACAAAGAGCTGGGTGTTGCGCCGCTGGCGGAGACCAGCCGTCTTTTCAGGGAAATCAAAGAACAAACCGGCCCACGGCGAGCTGCCTCCAGCCTGGATATACCAGCAAGGTCACCTGCTGCTGCCGGGTATCAACACCTGCAAACGGGGACCGGATTCTACGCAGCTGCGATTGCCACACAGGCACTTCCCAGGAAGCCCCACGCCCTGCTCTTGCCGCTCACCAGCCGGGAAACCGAATGGAAAGCGCTGCACCAGGCATATGCAGAGATCGAGAGAGACGGGCAATTTATCGTCCTGGAGGGAGAGGCAGGGATTGGCAAGTCTCGACTGGCTGAGGAATTTCTGGCCTCGATCCGGCCCACAGGGGCAAGCATTATCCAGGCGCGCTGCTATCCAGGCGAAACCAATCTTGCTTACGCGCCGTTTATCGAAGGATTGAGCAACGCCATCAGCCAGACTGTCTATGCCAATTGGCACCACAGCATATCCGCCTCATCCCTGAGCGAGGCAGCCCGCCTTTTGCCTGCCATCCACCAACTTCAAACGAACCTGCCAGCTATACCACCCGCTGAAGACCCCGGCGCCCAGGCCCGTTTTTTTGAGAACCTGAGCCTGGTGATCCGGGCTTTGTGCGAGGGGGATACCCCTGGCGTTGTCTTTTTAGATGACGTCCATTGGGCAGATGATGCCTCGTTGGATTTACTGACCTACTTTGTCAGGCGCCTGCGCGGCCATCCGTTACTGATCCTGGTCACCTGGCGAGGTGAAGACCTGGGAAGCGGGCATCGCCTGCGCCGGCTGCTGGCAGAGGCCCAGCGCAACGATTATGGCGAGCTGATCAACCTGGCACGGCTGACGCCCGAATCCGTTCGAGCGCTGGTTGGCATATTAACAAGCCAGGTACCGCGGGTCACGCCCACAATTACCGAACAGCTCTATCAAGAGACGGAGGGCTTGCCATTTTTTATCTACGAGTACCTGGCTTCCTTACCGGAGTCAGGAGATAATTCTGCACCAGCCTCCTGGCCCCTGCCGCACGGCGTGCGCGATCTGCTCCATTCTCGCCTGGAGCAAATCAGCGAGACCGGGGTGCAGCTATTACAGACTGCAGCCGCCATCGGGCGATCATTCGACTACGATACACTGCGCGAGGCCAGCGGTCGAACCGACGAGGAGACGATCTCTACCCTGGAAATCCTGATGGGCCATGGACTGATCCGTGAAGCGCTACCCGGCCAGGAAAAAACCGGCCCGGAGAACCTGCGACTGCTTAGCTACGATTTCAGCCATGAGAAGCTGCGCCATCTGGTCTATGGTGAAACCAGCCTGGCTCGCAGACGGTTGTTGCATCTCCGCATTGCCGAATCACTGGTGGGGCGGATCCGCGGGCGCCACGACCAGCCCGGTTTTGCGGGGCAGATTGCCTATCACTACAAGCAGGCAGGCCAGGCTCGCCCGGCCGCCGAATTCTATCAAATTGCCGGCGAGCAAGCGCGCTCTTTATATGCCAATGCTGAAGCGCTGGCGCATTTTCAGACCGCCCTGGCCTTAGGGCACCCGCATATCGCTCAAATCAACGAAGCAATTGGGGATACGCACATCCTGATGGGCAACTACGACTCCGCGATTAACAGCCTGGAAGCGGCTCTGGCCCAGCAAGGCACTGATCCAGCTGCCCAGGCCCGCCTGGGGCATAAACTGGGTGATGTCTACCACCGGCTGGGAGACTGGGAACGGGCTGAAGGCTACTTCCAGGCCAGCGCCGAGATGCTACGCGATGGAAACGACCCGGGTGGATTGGCTCGGCTGTATGCGGATTGGAGTCGTACCGTCTACCGGCGGGGCGAGATGGAAAACGCCTGGCAAATGGCCTGCCAAGCGTTGGCGCTGGCTGAAGAGGCGGTGGATATCGCCTCGCTGGCGCTGACCCATAATATCCTGGGAATCCTGTCACGCGCCCGGGAGGACCTGTCCGCAGCGATCATCCACCTGGCTAAAAGCCTGGATCTAGCCAAAAAGATCGACCAGCCGGTCGGCCAGATCGCTGCCCTGAACAATCTCTCTCTCTCCTATGCAGACATGGGCGATCTGGAGCGTGCCATTGAGTTTGCCAGCCAGGCGTTGACCCTGTGTGCTGCTCTCGGCGACCGCCATAGAGAAGCCGCCCTGCACAACAACCTGGCAGACCTGTACCATACCGCCGGATTGGAAGAGCATTCCATGGCTCATCTCAAGCAAGCGGTGATCATTTTTGCCGAAGTCAATCGAGCAGGAATGGATGAGGTGGCTGCACCCGCCAGCGAGCTTGCCGACCGCTCTCACCCCGAGATTTGGAAGCTGACCGAGTGGTAAGCTCAAGCCTGTTGGGGCACGCTTAGCGAGTCAGAAGCAGGACACCTGAGATCACCAGCAACACCAGGATGATCCGCTCGTAGACGGTTCGATCTACCCGCATCGCTAGTCGCTTTCCTACCCAGACCCCGAGCGGGACAAGTGGAGCCAGCCAAACCACCTGGGCCAGGACAGCCATATCGATCAGACCTGCCTGGTAATAAAAGGGCACCTTGATCAAATTCGTCACCGCAAAGAATAATAATGAAGTGGCAATAAATACCGGTGGGGGGATATTTTGTATCAGCAAATAAATGGCGATGAGCGGTCCACCGGCATGTGCCAGCGTTGAGGTGAAACCTGCCAACCCTCCCGCGACCCAGCCATGCCAGTTTTGTGTCTGGTAGCTTAGCGTTTTGAGAACCTTGTTCTCAGCCAGCCGGTAGCCCACAAACAAAAAGACCAATACGCCCAGAATGCGCTGGAGCAACAATGCTGAAATGTTTGTTAACACAAACGTACCCAAGGTAATACCGATTAGCCCTCCGGGAATCAGCAGGCCAACCAGGCGCCCATTCCAACGCCGCCAGTGGGCCCCCAGGGCGAACACGTCTCCAAGTATGATTACCGGGAGCAACAGCCCGATCGCCTGGTCTACCGGTATCACCAGTGCCACCATCGGCGTAATCAGCGCCCCCATCATGCCCCCCAGGCCTCCTTTAGAAACGCCCGTCAGGAACGCGGCGAGCGCCATGGTGGTGTAGTAGAGGATGAGATTAGGCGCCATTCTATGAAAAGAGCAGTTCCCTGGCGGCGTGCAGATCTGGCAGTATCCGATAGGCGCACTGCTTTGTATGGAGTGTTGCCGGCAGCATGTCCGGGATCATAATGGACAGCATACCGGCAGCACAGGCAGCCTGGATGCCGGCGTTCGAATCTTCCAGCACCAGGCACCTTTCAGGCGGTGCGTGCAATCGCTGCGAAGCCAACAAGAAGATGTCTGGGGCAGGCTTGTTGTGGCGGATTTCATCCCCGCTGAGAATGGCATGAAACCAAGCGGAGTCTAACCCGGCGGCGCGCAGATTGCGCAGGACGATTCTCCTGGCAGACGAGCTGGCAAGCGCCCGGCGCAGGTCGGCGGCTTCAACTGCCCGCAAGAGCTCCCACAAGCCAGGCTTGATGGGAATGCCCTGCGTGGTGATATAGTTTTCCATCAGTGCTTGTTTGCGCGCATAGACTGTCTCAAGAGGAAAATCCTCCCCAAACACCTGCCGGGTGTAACGATCAACATCTGGATACGACAGCCCGACAATGCCCATGTAGATCTCTGCCGGGAAATCAAACCCGGACTCACCGGCAGCTTGCTGCCAGGTGATTTGGGCGATCCTCTCGCTATCGAACATCAGCCCATCCATATCGAAGATTATGGCGCTAAGGTTAAGCTTCTGGTTCATAGCACAGGGATTAAGTATAATACTGTCCGCAGCGATTCAATCAAACTGTTATCGAGCAAAGGCACAACCATCTCAGAAACAGGTTCATGGCGCGTTTCGCTGCCATCCTTGACAGCAAGATGATAACCGTTACCGTCCACCTGCACACTATTCTGCAACGCCAGACACCCGATGGGCTGGTCAGCCGCCTGGAGGTGGAAATTCCCTCCGGCAGCTCCCTGGCAGATTTGCTCGAATACCTGGCGATTGACCTGGAACCAGAACACCTGCTTCTGGTGATTAACGGGCGAGTGGCGGAACTGAATCGAACTCTTCACACTGGCGACCAGGTAAATCTAATGCCGGCAATCTCTGGCGGCAATGACAACTCGATAAAAAACTACCCCCCGAGGAAAAACCATGATTCCACCCGTGCTTATAAACGATGAATTCCTGGGTGATATTGCCCAGGCTAAAAACGATCAAGACCATCTCCACGTATGGTGGCTGGGGCAGAGCGGTTTCCTGGTGCAATGGCTGGGCTACCATCTCCTGATGGATCCTTACCTGTCGGATTCGCTGACCAAAAAATACGCCAACACCGATAAGCCCCATATACGAATGACCGAACGCGTGATCGCCCCCGAGCGGCTAAATTTTATAGATGTGGTCACTTCCAGTCACAACCACACCGATCACCTGGACGGGGAGACGATCACCCCATTATTGAATGCCAATCCGGGCTTGGTGGTGATGGTTTCGCAGGCCAACCTCGAATTTGCCGCCCAGCGCTTACAGGTACCTCCCCATCGGCTGACCGCAATTACCCCGCAGCAGCCTGTACAAACCGGTCCTTTCACTTTTCACGCCATGCCATCCGCCCACGAGGTGCTGGAAGCAGACGAATTGGGAAACCCTAAATATATAGGACTGGTTGTCAAAGCGGGACCCTGGACACTCTACCATAGCGGGGACACGGTGCGCTATGCAGGGATGGACAACCAGCTACGCCAATGGCAGATTGACCTGGCAATGCTGCCGATCAACGGTCGCGACCCCCGCCGAGGGGTGGCAGGCAATCTATCTGGAGCCGAAGCGGCTCAGCTGGCTTTTGATAGCGAGGTGCGGCTGGTTATCCCTTGCCACTACCAGATGTTCCAATTTAACAGCGCTACCCCAGAGGAGTTTATTCAAACCGCCCAACAGCTTGGTCAGGCTTATCACGTTCTCGGCTGCGGACAGCGCTTCAGCCTGTAAGCCTGGATTGGGTATCCTTTAACGCCTGGCTATGGCAGTACCCCGAGCCGCCGGGCTTCATCCTGAGCAAGCGAGACCAACTCAGTGACGCGGTTCATCATTTTCTCGGTCGTCTTGCGCAGCTCCCGGTAATTGATTTTCTCTTGGATCGAGGTAGTCAATTGCCAGGGATCTCCAATACGGACAAAGCACTGTCCACCGAACTGCCAGCGACCGAGTGTATCTCGCTGGTGAAAATGGCCCTTGATCGGGCGAGCGTACTTCTCTGGCACAAAGAAACCAACCGGGACGATCGGCACGCCGCTTTCCAGTGCCAGGAGCGCCGCCCCTGCCCCAGCGCGGTGAAAGCTCCTGCCGTCGTTCAAGCGTCCCTCCGGGAATATTGCCACGGAATTTCCCAGGCTCAGCTTCTGCCTGGCAGCCTCCAGGGCATCCCGTCCTTGACCCAGATAGACCGGTATCTGGTCCGCCAGAGTGAGCAAACGCCCAATCACCGGTAGGGTAAACGTCTCTGCCTGGATCAAAAAATGAATTTTTTCTTTGGTCAGGAACGGCAACACAAATGCATCGGAGACATTCGTATGATTGGCAATGATGATCTTTGGACCTACAGGCAGCAGCGAACCCCCACTGACATGGATTTTATCAACAAACAGGGTTAAATACCCGCGAACCATCGATTTGGCAAAACTGTACCAGACGTCCATGCTCACGCCCCTGCAATCAAGATCAAATACAGTGGTGAGATATAACAACCATGC
>JBFYSV010000180.1:0-13196 GCA_041301185.1 Anaerolineae bacterium | reverse complement strand
CGCGCACCTGGTCGACCCTCAAGACGCTTCCAGCGCGCTCTGCCTGCACAATAGCCAGGTCGGGGTGCTGCATGTTTTCGATTTGGGTACAGGTGCGGCAGGTCCTGCAGGGTTCTCCCGGTGATAGCGGTTGGGGGCAGTTCAGCGCCTGGGCGAAGCGCAGGGCTAACGTCCGCCTGCCGACACCCTGCGGGCCGGTAATCAGGTAGGCATGCCGGAAGCGGCCCTGGGCAACGTGCTCTTGCAACAGGTTCACTGCCCATTCATGACCGAGCATATCCCAGTTCATGGGGTCATTTTAGCAAAGAGGGGGTAGATTAGCAACCGCCAGCTTCTCCAGGTGTGGCTTCTCCGCCTGCAAGAGCTGGTAGGAGAAGGAGACCGCCGACGAACCCGGTCAAGGATTTTTCAGGCACTCGTCGTGGTTATCCACATTGCGAAAGACACAAACGATCTCTTCGCTTCCTGCAAGAGTCTCGTAGTGGAAGGTGAACCGGAATTGCCGGTCAATTCGTCCCTCCCAAATATCCTCGAAGCCCTTGATCTTTTTGATATGAAGGGATGGATGGCGGGGATTTTCAGCAAACAGGGTAAAGGCTTTGAGCGCCTTTTTCTGAATACTGGCAGGCAAAGCCCGGAAGGCGCGCTTGAACCGCTCGCTGCGGCGGAAGATCATTCCCCGGACTCCAGATCCTGGATCAGCTCATCCATGCTGGCGAAATCCTTGTAGCGCCCGGCGTGCAAATCTTCCTTGGTCTGGCGCTCTCCTTGTTGCCAGCGTTCTGTCCAAAAATAAGCCTGAGAGCGGTCGATGGCGATCTTGGGTACAAGGCGCAAGGAACCGTCCTCTTCGATGAGCACTTCCAGCAAATCGCCTTCCTTCAGGCGAGCCTGGCGGCGGATAGAGGTAGGCAAGGTAATCTGCCCATTACTACGGATTTGGAGTACGGTGGACATTTCTCTCCTCTAATCATCAGAAATTGAATAATAAGAATTATGATATCTCAGAATTATTATTTGTCAAGACCGTGTTAACTCTGATGCTGGGTTTTCATAAAAATGGTTGATGCCGCTGCGAGCTGATGTTCTTAACAAAAGTCGCCGCGTATCGCCCTCGTCAGAATGGTCAGGTGGTTGTCGGTTACCACGGTGAAGAAGTATGTTCCGCTGTCAATCTGTGATCGACGGTATTTCGGCATAGTTTTGATTTAAATTGGATAATTGAAATTGGTGCGTTTGAGAACGCACCCTACGAGCTACTTCATGTTGGTCGAACCGACCTCCTCATAGTTGTCACCCGCGGGATAGGGCTTGATTTCCACATCAATATACCCAGCAGTTCGCTCATCTGTTATTTGCCCATCTATATAAATATTCCCAATTAAGATTATTCTGAGTGTTATCGCCTCATTAAGTTCAGGCAAGATTGGATCTACCCCTGCATCTCCTTGTTTAAATGGGTCGCCATTGGATTGAGAAAGAACTATATATCCATCCGGATATTTCATAAAATTGGCGACTTCCTTCCATTTTCCGTCTTCGAGCATGAAAATCTTAGCACCATAATCATGTTGGAATGCGATTTGATCAGCAGAAACAACATCGACGTTTATTCCAATAATATCCCCATTCTTAAATGTGTTCCAACCTTGTGGAGCTGTAAGGTGCAACCGCGTGTTTATCTCTTCCTTTGGTATCCCAATATCTGGCATTTGCGCCTCAGACGGTTCATTATCACATCCTGCCAGCAATATGCAAAGAGCAAATATAAGATTAAGAGAAAAATAGAACCGTACCCTCATTTCAACAGCTCCTGCTCAATAGCGACCGGGAAATAAGAATATTCTTTTTGGGACGATGATGCAATGGTATTGCAAGCCAGTACCGCATGCTTGGATTATAACGTTTTGTTGGGTTTCGCTCTTCTGATTATTGCTGGGCATCCTGGAAGGAATCGCTCAACCCAACTTGCGGACTGCCGGGTTTTGTTAAGCTGTGTATCCCTGGCATAAGCCAATTCCCTGCCTGCATGCCAAGAAGGCTACTTCACTGAAGCTTGCTGGCCTCGGGGTATAATTTTTGGAGTAATGATCGAAATCGCCTACCTCGTAGATTATCCGGAGACAATTCCCACCCTGGCTCACTGGTTTCGCGCCCAGTGGCCGGACTACTATGCTGGGCGTACTCCGGCGGATATCGCCCAGGATTTCCAATCGGAAGCAAATCGCGACGGCCTACCCGTGCGACTGGTAGCCTTCGCCGGCGGTGAGCTGGCGGGCACGATTATTCTGCGTGAGCGAGCTATGCACATCTTGCCGGAATACCAGCCGGGTCTTGGGGGTCTACTCGTCGCGGAGCGGCAGCGTGGTCGAGGCGTTGGGACTGAGTTAGTCAGGGCCGGAATGAATGTGGCTCGAGACCAGGGTTACAAGGTGGTTTACGCCACGACGGCTACCGCGCGTGGCATCCTGGAGCGCCTGGGGTGGAAGATGGTCCAGGCGGTCTTCCATAACGATGAGCAACTGGTGCTCTATCGTTGTGACCTTATAGAGGGTGGCTAAGCACCAGTGATTGCAAGTTGACACGCCTATATCGAGACGGTACAATCGCTGCGTATGAATTACCTGAACGAGCTGAACTCCCAGCAACAGCAGGCAGTGCTGGCCGGGCTGGGACCTGTGCTGGTGCTCGCTGGTCCTGGCTCCGGTAAGACGCGCGTCCTGACCCACCGGATTGCTTATCTGATCGGGGCGATGGGGGTGCGTCCTTACCAGATCGTGGCGGTGACTTTTACCAATAAAGCTGCCCGGGAGATGGAAAGCCGGGTGGGCGAGCTGCTCGGCGAGCAGGCGCACGGCCTGACCCTGGGCACATTTCATGCCACCTGCGCCCGGATCCTCCGAAGGGAGGCTGCCAGCCTGCCGTTTGAGTCGAATTTTGTGATCTTCGATACAGACGACCAGCTCAGCCTGGTCAGCCGGTCTTTGGACGATCTGAACCTGGATAATAAACGCTACCGTCCAAGTTCTGTTTTGGGAGCGATTTCGAATGCGAAGAATGAATTGATATTGCCGGACGATTACCCGGTCCAGACTTACCGGGATGAAGTGATCGCCCGCGTCTACCGGCGCTACCAGGAGCGTCTATTGATTAGCAATGCCCTGGATTTTGACGACCTGCTGCTCTGGACGGCCTCGTTGCTGGAAAACAACCCGTCCGTGCGGGAGCGCTACGCCCGCCGTTTCGAGCACGTCTTGGTGGATGAGTTTCAGGATACCAACCTGGCGCAGTACACCCTGATCAAGCATCTGGTATCCTTTCACCACAATTTTTTTGTGGTAGGTGATGTCGACCAATCTATTTACGGCTGGCGGGGTGCAGACTACCGCAACGTGCTGCGCCTGGAAGAGGACTTCCCGGATACCCAGGTGATCGTTTTAGAGCAGAACTACCGCTCCACGCAAGCCATACTGGATGTGGCTATGGCGGTGATCGACCGCAATCCGTACCGGGTGCGTAAGCACCTGTTCACCCTGCGAGGCGAGGGGCAAAAGGTCATCCTGCATGAAACCTACGATGATCGCGCCGAGGCCAGCTATGTGGTGGATACGATTGCCAGCCTGGTGGGCAGGGGGCAGGCTCAGCCCGGCGATTTCGCGGTCATGTACCGCACTAACGCCCAGTCCCGTCTCCTGGAGGAGGCATTCCTGCATGCCGGCTTGCCGTACAAGCTGGTTGGCGCGCAGCGCTTCTACGGGCGGCGGGAAGTTAAGGATGTGATCGCTTACCTGCGCCTGGTGCGCAATCCCAACGACGAGGTCAGCCTGACGCGGGTGATCAACACGCCGGCGCGCGGCATCGGTAACAAGACCATGCTGGCACTGCGCACCTACGCTCAACGGTTGGGGCAGACGCCTGGGGAGGTCTTGCTGAAATTTGGCAAAGGGGATGTCCCACCGGATGTGGAGCTATTTCCAGCTCGTGCAGTTTCGGCTCTGACCGCGTTTGGCACCCGCCTGACCGGGTGGCGTGAAGACACCGACCAGACGCCGCCGGTCTACTTGATGGACCGCATCCTGGAGGACATTGGCTATCAAAATTACCTGGACGACGGCAGCGAAGAAGGGCAGGAGCGCTGGGAAAACGTTTTAGAGCTGCGCCGTCTGGCGGCTGAGTTCCAGGAGCTGGGCCTGGACGCCTTCCTGGAAAGGGTTGCCCTGGTCTCAGACCAGGATACCATCGAAACCAGTGCTAACGTGCCGACCCTGCTGACCTTGCACGCTGCCAAGGGACTGGAATTCCGCCACGTCTTCATCGTCGGTTTGACCGATGGCACCCTGCCGCACAGCCGCTCCTTTGAAGACCCGGACGCGATGCAAGAGGAGCGGCGCTTGTTCTATGTGGGCATCACCCGGGCAAAGGACAGGTTGTACCTGGTCTATGCTCAGAACCGCAGCGCGTATGGATATGCTGAGCCGGTGGAGCCTTCCCGAATGCTGGATGATATCCCGGCTGGACTATTGGAAGAGTCGCAGGCGATGCGGTCTGTTCGCCGCCCCACAGGAATGGAGGCTGAGCGCTGGCAGGCAGCAGGCAAAGGCGCTGCGCCTGTGATCCAGCAGCGCTTTCACCCCGGGATGCGCGTCTTCCACCCGGCATGGTCGGAGGGCATGGTGCTCAACAGCCGCATCCAGGATGATGATGAGATCGTGGATATCTTCTTTGAAGAGGTGGGTCTGAAGCGGGTGGCGGCTTCCCTTGCCAGGCTGGAGATCAGGACGTAAGCGGGATGGAGCGCCTCCTAAGCCAGGATATTGATAGAAATTCTTTCGGCGAATTGTCCTGTAAGGCTGTATAATTTTTAAGATTATGCCCATCTTCAAAGCCAACTCGATGGAGTTCATCAGCCGTAGCACTGAGCAGACCCGCCGGGTGGGAATGCGCCTGGGGGCGCTGCTCCAGGCTGGCGACCTGGTCTGCCTGGAGGGAGACCTGGGAACCGGCAAGACCACCTTTGTCCAGGGCATCGCCTCGAGCTGGGGCTCGCTCGATCCTGTATCCAGCCCGACGTTTGTGTTGGTCAATGTCTACCGGGGTCCATACGGGCAGTCTTTCTACCATTTGGATGCATACCGGCTGGGTGGTCCGCAGGAGGCTATGGAGCTAGACCTGGATTCAATGCTGGAGAGCGGGCCGCTAGTAGTGGAGTGGGCTGACCGAGTCCGGCATGCCTTGCCTGAAGAATACCTGTGGATCAGAATGCGCTGGATTGATTACGAGCAGCGTGACCTGCTGTTTTCTGCATCCGGGAAGCGTTATCTGGAGATGCTGGCGAGCATCCGCCGGCAGATTTTTGGGGTGCGCTGATGTTATTGGCTTTGGATACCTCCACGCGAATGGTCGGGATTGCCCTGTATAATGGGGCTCAAGTATTGTGTGAATCGTTGTGGTCCAGCCAGGATTACCATACCGTTGAGCTGGCGCCAGCGGTGGCAGACATTCTGGCGAAATGCAATGTGAAAGCCGAGCAATTGAGCGCATTAGCGGTAGCCCTGGGACCAGGGTCTTTTACCGGTTTGCGGATTGGTCTGGCGCTGGCAAAGGGTATGGCCTATGTCCATCGTATTCCTCTCATCGGTGTGCCTTCCCTGGATATTCTGGCAGTTGCCCAACCTGTGCGCGATGAGCCGATGGCAGCAGTCCTGCGTGCCGGTCGAGGCCGGTTAGCGGTAGGCTGGTATCGCAAAGAGAAACGCCTCTGGCGCTCAACCGGAGAGGTCCAGGTCATGACCCCTCTGGAGCTCAGCCAGCAAATCCAGGAGCCAACCCTAGTATGCGGGGAGCTTTCAGAAGAAGCTCAACGCCAGTTACGGCGCAAACGGAAAAATGTCATCCTGGCCTCGCCGGCGCACATGTTGCGGCGCCCCTCGTTTCTGGCAGAATTGGCCTGGAAGCGTTTTAAGGCGGGAGATGTTGACGACCCCGCCGGGCTGGCTCCGATTTATCTCCATTACCAGACTTCGATCCCGGAATTATGATCCAGCCTACCCCAGCCCGAGCGGTGTCTTCTGCCGAGACATCAAGCTCGCTTTGCATTCGCGCTATGCGGGAAGACGATCTGGAAGCGGTGCAGGCGATCGACCGGCTATCTTTCAGCCTGCCCTGGCCTGCTTCGGCATTCCGCTACGAGCTACTCGAAAACACTCAGTCCTTACTGCGCGTGGCAGAGATCGTACAGACGGAGGGTTCTAGCCAGGTGGTTGGAGCGGCAGTGGTTTGGATGGTTCTGGACGAAGCCCATATTGCCACGATTGCAGTCCATCCAGAATACCGCCAGCGAGGCATCGCCCGGCAACTCTTGGTGGAATTATTGAAGGAAAGCTACCGGCGTGGTGCAGAGCTGGTTACTCTTGAAGTACGCCATAACAATCTAGCCGCCCAAAAGCTTTACCGCCGGTTTCATTTCGAGGTTGTGGGCCACCGGCCTCATTATTATCAGGACAACCATGAAGATGCCCTGATCATGACCTTGAAGGAGCTCAATCAAGCTTATATGGAATGGCTAAATGGTGGTGGCTGGATGGATGATGTGCTTTCCCATTCAGGGTGATGGCAATAAACCGATCATTTTTGGATTGAATTGTGGAGTTGATTATGAATGCTGCGGAAGAGCTGAAACAGGTTGCCCAGCAGGTCTCGGTTTGTACGCGCTGTCCCTTGCACCATTCGCGCAAGCATGCCGTGCCTGGCGAGGGACCGGTCAATGCCGAAATCATGTTCATTGGCGAAGGCCCCGGATTTCATGAAAACGAGCAAGGACGGCCGTTTGTCGGCGCGGCCGGCAAAGTTTTGGATGATTTGCTTGCCAAGATCAACCTGAAGCGGGAAGAAGTATTTATTGGGAACGTGGTCAAATGCCGTCCCCCTGGAAACCGCGATCCCCAACCAGAAGAGCTGGCAGCTTGCAGCGAGTACCTTGAGAGGCAAATCCAGGCGATCAACCCCAAGGTAGTGGTTACTTTGGGACGCTATTCGCTGGCTCATTTCATGCCCAATGTCAAGATCGGCGATGTCCACGGTCAAGCCAGGCAGTTGAAAGGGCGGTTGGTGGTGGCAATGTATCACCCGGCGGCAGGTCTGCACCAGCGATCCTTGATGTCCACGATAGAAGAGGATTTCAAACGCATCCCCGAGCTTATCGCCAGGGCGAGCCCGCAGGAGTCGAGCCAGGAACAGGCTCCTGTGGAGAAGAGCGAGCCCAAGCAGCTCAATCTATTCTGAACGGCTCCACCTAACCTGGATGCATGAGTATCTTTCGTTCACTCTATGAAAAACTACCTGTGGGGGTTCGCAGCCGGTTGCGGTCGTTGGCGCCCAAGGAATTGCGCCGCTGGTACGCCCATCGGCGAGCTGATGTGTATTTGATCTCGTATCCTAAGTGCGGTCGAACCTGGCTGAGGTTGATGATCGGAAGGGCGATCGTAACGCATTACTCACTTCCACAAAACGAGGATTTACTCTTGCTGCGATGGAAATCAAGCCCGCATCCTGATCTGCCAATGATCACGGTTGTTCATGAAGATCGACCGATGTTAAAGACCCCGCAAGAGCTGGAAACCTCAAAGGAAAAATTCCGCGACAAGAAAGTGATCTTCCTTGCCCGCGATCCTCGCGATGTGATCGTTTCGAGCTATTTTGAGATGAAAAAAAGGGGGGAGTTATTCGGAGAAAATCCCTATGAAGACCGTAAGGCGGTTTTTGAGGGGGAATTGTCTGAATTCATCGACCAGACCCGGGGGGGATTTGATACAATCTTACGGTATTACAATATCTGGGCAGCCAGCCGGGATATCCCGCAAGGATTCCTGATGGTGCGCTATGAAGACATGAAGCGCAATCCTGCCAGGGAGCTGCGCAAGGTGCTGGATTTCCTTGGGCTGGGACCAGTTGGTGATGATACTCTCCAGGAAGCCGTCAGATATGCATCCTTCGAGAACATGCGGAAAATGGAGAGAGAAGGCAATTTTCAAAGCGGAGTACTCAATCCTGCACAAAGATCGGACGAGGACTCATACAAAACCAGGAAAGGAAAGGTTGGCGGCTACACTGATTACCTGACCGAAGATCAAATCCAGCGTTTGAGTAATAAAATGCAGAAGGATTTGTCTGCATTCTTCGGTTACGGGACGCCCAATGATAACCTCCAAGCGGCAGGCGTTTTATGATAGAACAAAATAATACTAAAGAAATTTTGATCGAGAAACTTCAAAACCGTAGCGCCCGGGTGGCAATCTTAGGTCTGGGTTATGTCGGCTTGCCGCTGGCGGTGGTGTTTGCTGAGGCCGGCTTCAAGGTGACCGGTATAGACCCGGACCGGCGCAAGGTGGACACGGTCCTGCGCGGAGAGAGCTATATCCAGGATATCCCCGGAGAGCAGGTGAAGCGCCTGGTTTCGGCAGGCAGTCTCACGGCAACCACAAGTTTCTCCGTCCTGGAGGAGATGGACGCGGTTAGCATCTGCGTGCCCACCCCGTTACGCAAGACTGGCGACCCGGACCTTTCTTACATCCTGAGCGCGACCGACGAGCTGGCGAAATTTATGCATTCTGGCATGGTGGTGGTGCTGGAATCAACCACCTATCCAGGCACGACGCGGGAGATCTTGCTGCCCAAGCTGGAGGAAAAACACAACCTGCAAGCAGGGAAGAATTTCTTCCTGGCGTTTTCCCCGGAACGAGTTGATCCGGGACGCCAGGACTGGACCACGCTCAATACCCCCAAAGTGATCGGCGGCATTACCCGGGATTGTACTGATGTGGCAACCGTCTGGTACCAGCAAGCGTTACAGGCGGTTGTGCCGGTGTCCTCCACCGAGGTTGCTGAGATGGCCAAGCTGCTGGAGAACACCTTCCGGATGATCAATATCGGCCTGGTCAATGAAATGGCGATCATGTGCGACCGCCTGGGGGTGGACGTGTGGGAAGTGATCGATGCCGCGGCGACCAAGCCGTTCGGGTTTATGAAGTTCACCCCCGGCCCTGGCCTGGGAGGGCATTGTATTCCGATCGACCCGCTTTACCTGTCCTGGAAACTGCGAGCGCTAAACTACACTGCCCGCTTTATCGAGCTGGCATCGGAAATTAATACCGGTATGCCGCGTCACGTGGTTGGGAAAATCCAGGACGCATTGAATGAGGACGGCAAGCCGATCAAGGGAAGCCGGATTCTGGTGCTGGGTGTAGCTTATAAACCCGATATCGATGATTTGAGAGAATCGCCGGCCCTGGATGTGATCGGTTTGCTTAAACAAAAAGGGGCGATTGTGTCATACCACGATCCGTTTATCCCCCGCCTGAATCACGAAGACTGGGGGATGGAGAGCGTTCCCGATCTGATTGATGCCGTACGTCAAACGGATTGTGTTGTAATTGTCACCAATCACAGCCAGTATGATTATACGCGCCTCCTGGAGGCTGCGCCGCTGATTGTTGACACGCGCAATGCTCTGGGCAAGGCGCAGCGCGATAACCCGAAAATCGTGCGGTTATAAGCGCGGAAATCCCTCCAGAGTGTATTTCTGGAGCGGTCAATTTAATGTCAAGCGATGGGTAAGTAGCGGAGAATAGCATGGCGCGTTATTTAGTGACAGGGGCGGCTGGCTTTATCGCCTCCCAGGTAGCAGAGCTGCTGATCGGAGATGGGCATACTGTTGTGGGCATCGATAACCTGAACGATGCCTATGATGTGCGCATGAAGCAATATCGCTTGCAGCGGCTGGTTGAGCAGCCGGGATTCACGTTCCACCAGATGGACATCAGCGAAAGGGAGGCTCTCCAACGCCTGGACCTGGGGGGTGAGGCAGACCCTGCCCGGCCTCCGCTGGATGGGGTGATCAACCTGGCAGCCCGGGCCGGGGTGCGCCAGTCGGTGGAAAACCCCTGGGTGTACCTGGACACCAATATTACCGGCACCCTTAATTTGCTCGAGTTGTGTGTCCGGCATAAAATTCCCAAGTTTATCCTGGCTTCTACTTCCAGTGTATATGGTGCAAACGCGCCGCTACCCACACCGGAGGATACGGAAAGTGATCGTCCCTTGCAAGCCTACGCGGCCAGCAAGAAAAGCGCCGAAGCATTGTGCCACGTCTACCATTACCTGTACGGCCTGGATGTTACGATCTTTCGCTATTTCACGGTCTATGGTCCTGCCGGGCGTCCGGACATGTCGATGTTCCGCTTCACAAAGTGGATCAGTGAGGGTTTGCCGGTTCTGGTCAATGGAGATGGCGAGCAGTCGCGTGGTTTCACCTATGTGGAGGATATCGCCCGAGGGACCATCCTGGGTTTGAGACCGTTGGGTTACGAGATCATTAATCTGGGTGGTCATGAAACCATCACGATTAACGAGGTGGTTGATACCCTGGAAAAGCTGATCGGTCGTAAAGCCCAGGTGGTCAGTCTGCCGGCTCACCCTGCAGATATGCTTGCTAGTTGGGCAAATGTGCAAAAAGCCAAGCACCTGCTGGGTTGGGAACCACGGGTGTCACTCCTCGAAGGGATGAGCCACCTGGTAGAGTGGTACAAGGCTGAACGTGACTGGGCAAGCCAAATCAAGACGGGTTGAACCCCCACCGGCAGGATGTCCTCCCAGGCGTCCTGGCGCTGGATTGCATTGCCATGATCCAATCGGTCTATCTCTGGCTACGCTCGATCTTCCATCGCCTATTCCAGAATGAATTAACCCGCAGGGTAGTGAAAAATTCCGGCTACCTGTTCAGCGCAACCGGGATATCGGCTGCTGCTAGCATGCTGCAGGGTATCCTGGTGGCGCGCCTGCTGGGCGTAGAAAACTACGGCATCTTGGGGGCGATCATCATGTTCACCAGCGTGATCAACAAGCTGGTTTCTTTCCGCATGGGCGAGCTGGTGATCAAGTACGTAGCCCAGTATAACGAAGCAGACGACCCGCTCCGGGCTGGGGCGGTCTTCAAAACAGCAGCCCTGGTGGAGATGCTGGCATCGGTGGTGGCGTTTATCTTGGTCCTGGTCCTGGCGCCATTAGGCGCTACCTACCTGGCAAAGGACCCAACCACGGCGTCCTGGTTCGCTCTCTACGGCTTGATTGTGCTGGCAAATTTGATCTCCGAAAGCTCGGTCGGGCTTTTGCAGATATTCGACCGGTTTCAGCGCATGGCTGTCCTGACGGTGGTGCAAAGCGCAATTACCCTGGGGCTGGTGGCGGTCGTTTATATCGCTCAGGGAGGAATGCTGGGCATTTTGCTCGCGTACCTGGTGGGGAAAGTCGTCGGTGCACTGGCCTACACGCTGGCAGGATTGCTCGAAGCGACACGCCGCTGGGGAGCAGGTTGGTGGCGCACTTCGATATTCCTGCTGAAACCGCAATGGGGTGAGCTATCTCGTTTTGCGATCAGCACCAATATCAGCGCTTCTCTGAGTCTGATCAATAAAGATAGCGAGCTGCTGTGGGTGTCTTTCTTTCGCAACCCGGTGGAAACGGGTTACTATAAGCTGGCGTTGTCATTGGCGAATATCGTCCAGATTCCGGTCAGCCCGCTGCCCCAGGCGACCTATCCTGAATTAAGCCGCCAGGCTGCCCGGCGGAACTGGTCGAACCTTAGGGCTGTGCTGCGCCAGGGATCTATCCTGGCAGCCAGCTATACGTTACCGATGGTGGTGATCCTGGCATTGATTGGGAGGCCTTTGATTGCAGTCGTTTATACGCCGGAATTCCTGCCGGCGTACCCGGCGTGGATGATCCTCCTGGTCGGGTTTCTGTTTGCCAACACGTTTTACTGGCGGCGCAACGCATTGCTGGCTCTTGGCAGAGCCGGTTTTCCAGCCAAGCTGAACTTAATCCTGGCAGCGTTAAAAGTGGTGGGTATCCTGTTGCTGGTGCCGCGTTACGGCTACCTGGCAAGTGCAGCTCTCCTCTCCGGCTATTATTTGCTTGGATCGCTCATCTCGGCATGGAAAGTCCGTTCCATCATGAGGCAGCAAGATGGATAAGATGCGGATTGCTATGGTTGCCCCCAGCGAGATCCCGGCTCGGCGGGCAAATAGCATGCAGGTGATGAAGATGGCGCAGGCGATTGCAGCGCTGGGTCACGATGTGCGCCTGGTTGCACCAGCCAGTAAGGCACCCGTAAACGAGCAAAGCTCCAGCTGGGATGCCCTGGCCCATCATTACGGGCTGCAAACCAGGTTCCAGGTTGAGTGGTTGCCGGCCCGTCCCAGGCTGCGGCGCTATGATTTCGGATTTTCAGCGGTCAGATGGGCAGGCGCCTGGGGTGCCAACCTCCTCTACACCCGTTTGCCTCAGGCGGCGGCTATCGCCAGCTTGAGAGGGATACCGACCATCCTGGAAGTCCATGATATGCCTCAGGGCAATGCCGGACCGCTCCTGTTCCGAGCATTCTTGAAAGGTCGCGGGGCGCGCCGGCTGGTAGTGATCACGAAAAGCCTTTTGAACGATTTACACAGAAAGCTCGCTGCACCGGTAGACGAAGCCTTTACCCTGGTTGCAGCGGATGGCGTGGACCTATCCCGCTACGCCAACCTGCCGGATATCCATGACGCGCGGCGGCGCTTGCCGGAAAGGATCAGCCGCCTGCTGAGCGCTGAGCGGATGGTAGCGGGTTATACCGGGCACCTGTACCAGGGACGTGGGGTAGAATTAATGTTAGAAGTCGCAGCGCGCCTGCCGGAAATCAGCTTTCTGCTGGCAGGCGGTGAGCCACAAGATGTTGAAAAACTGGAGAAGCGGGTGCAAGAGAAAAAGTTGAGCAATGTGAGCCTGGCTGGTTTTGTGCCCAACGCTGAGCTGCCTGTCTACCAGGCAGCCTGCGACTTCTTGCTGATGCCTTACCAACAGCGAGTGGCGGCTTCCTCCGGTGGGGATATTGCTGCATACTTAAGCCCCATGAAGCTATTCGAGTATATGGCTTGTGGGCGCCCGATCCTTTCCAGTGATTTGCCGGTTTTGCAGGAAGTGTTACAGCCCGAATTTGCCATCCTTCTACCCTCCGATAATCCAGACGCATGGGTAATTTCCCTGCGGGAGCTGGCTGGCGACCCGCAAAAACGGGCTGAGCTTGGCTCGCGGGCGCGGGCTCGCGCCCTGAGATATTCGTGGGAGGAGCGAGCCAGGCGGGTGCTGGAGGGGATCAAGATATGAGC
>JBFYSV010000179.1:0-18584 GCA_041301185.1 Anaerolineae bacterium | reverse complement strand
CCTCATCCCGCCATTGGGTGATCATGCGCGCCACGATCCATTCATCCACACCGCCCATCAGCCGGTCGGCAAGGTCCATCCACGGATCGTCTGGCTCGATGATCGTATCTTGCACCGCGTCAATGGTGCGCCGGATGACTGTGTTGACATGGCAGTGGTCGTCGTAGCGTCCCTGGCGCTCGTCGGAGGTGAGCTGTGCCCATTCTGGCTCGAGCATATCCACCAGAGTAAAGACCAGGTCATAGTTGATATGGGCATTCATGCCCAGCAGCAGATTTTGCAAGATCCTGGTATCGTGCTGGCGGGTTGCTTCAAATGCCTGGCGCCAGATGGCGGGTGTATCCGGGCTATCCGATTCGTAAGCCTGCAAGGCGTTGAAATAATACCCGGCAAAGTGGTGCAGCAGGCTGTAGACCCATTCCGGGTCGTTAAACTCGCCCGCTTCGATCGCCCTCAGCATATTGCTGGTCATCATCTGGTAGCAGGTCAGAAACGACGCCCGGCGGTCGGCAGCAGCTTGCCAGCCGTCGACCAGGGATTGCATGTGCTGGATGACCTGCTCGTTTTCAGCCATAATCGTACAGATTATACATCAATGCTCTGGCTATTTGCGTTGCATGGGCAGGTACACCCAGTACGGCTCGATGGTAATCGTAGCGGTCTGCACCAGGCTGCTCGCCGGGTTGGAAAGGGTCACGGTCAGCGCCTTTGTGCCGGTGCTGTCCCAGGCAAAATCTTGCGTGGCGCTGATCCCACCCGTCTGGGTGATCAGCGGGTAGCCCTCCACCTGCCAGACGTAGGTCAGGGGCAGTGTTGCTGTGATCGGCAAGCTGCTGGCGGTAAAGGTGGAGTTGGCGTTGGGCTTATTGCTGGCAGGACCGCTGAGGTCCAGCTGATACAGCGGCACCTGGTCGGCAGGGCAGGTCACTGAGCCATAGTTTGCTGATTTCAATCCGCCGGTCTCCCGCGCCCGGATGGTATAGCTATATTGATTCCCCAGGTCGGGGTTGCCCCCCGAGCCGGGCGTGCCGCAAGCCACGCGAAAGCCTTTGCCCAGCATATTCCCAGGAATGAACATCGATGTCTGAAAGAAACCTGAAAAGTAAGCGCTCATTTGGTTGCTGATATTGACCGTCATGCTGATGATGTATTGCGATGAGCCGGCAGATACGTACAGGTAGTTCCAGGTAATGTAACAGGTGTCAGTGCCGGGGCGCGGCAGGTAGCAGGTGGCGCTGGGGCTGTCAATGAACGAGATGTCCGGCGCGTCCGGGCTGACGGGATCGCGCTGGCGGTCGCTGCCGGGTGCGGCGTCTCCGGGGGAGACTTGCGGCACATCAAAGAGCGCCGTGGGGGTGGGGAGGGCAGGCGGGGGCTGCGGCGCGGCAAGCTGAGCAGTACCCGCGGCGCGCACGGCTCCCCAGGCAAATGCCAGCCCCACCAGGCTGGCTAGCGCCAGAAGGCTGATTCTCCAGGGATGAGACATCAAGATATCCTCATGGCAGCCGGCTCAGGGTGTATATGCCGGGCAGTAGGTGGTGCCGTAGTTGGCCGATCCCAGGTTGGCTGAATCCCGGGCGCGGATCGTCCAGGCATAGGCATTCCCCCAATAAGGGTTGCCCCCCGCACCCAGCGCTCCGCAAGCCACTTTGTAACCGTTAGGAACCATGTTATAGGGCACGTACATGCTGGTTTGAAAGAAACCATGCGTGCGCGCCACAAAACCGATTGCATTCAATTGAACGGTCATGCTGATCATGTAATTCGGAGCGGCATCCACGGATTGGTAATACCAGTTGATGAAGCACTCGTCTTTCGCCGGGTCGGGCTGGTAGCAGGTGGATGACGGCGAGTCAATGAAGCCGATATTCGGCTCCTTGGGCGCCTCGTCGGAAGGCGCGGAAATCTCACGCACGTTCTCACCCTGGGTCTGGCTTTCCAGGATCACCTGGTCTCCGCCCGGGGTGGTCGCCTGGCTGCGAGCGATCTGCATGCCTCCAAACAAGGCCGCTACCAAGAGTAGCCCCAGCGTGATCGGGATGAACAGTTTGCGCATAATACCCTCCTTGACTGATTTGTTCTTATGGTTGATGTTTAGATTGGGTCTAGAAATCTGGTTGATATGCGTTTGAATTTGTGTATTGCCCCATACATATTAAGTGATTATACTCCAAATAGTAGGGATTGATTCACATAAATTTTCCGATGAGAATCAAATGAATTCCAGGACATTCCCCCTCAATTTTTCTGATCATACTCTCCCCCATTTTGAGGGAGGGCAGGGGTGAGGGTCAAAACATGCGATGAGTACCGGATAGAGTCGATCTGAGGGTAATCATGTGCCAGAAAAAAACTTCCCGCAGGTTTTGTAACAGAATGATTTCTGTACAGCCAACCTGCGGGAAGTGTATCCGTCTCATCAATAAGCCATAAACTGACTGGTGCAAGAACCCTCGGCTACCACATGCCCCAATCCGCGCCGGCGCCTTCTTCCATGAAAGATAGATCCCACATCTGCATGCCCATCTCGATCGTCGTCGGGCGCTTGAGGGCTTCCTCAGCTTTGGCGCGAGACATCTCCAGCATCGCCGGACCATACGGGCAGAAGGGCGTGGTCAGGATCATGGTGACCGTGGCTTTATCGTCCTCTACCTGCACATCCCGGATCAGGCCCAGCTCGATGATGTTCAGACCGATCTCGGGGTCAACCACCTGGCGCAACGATTCGCGCAAAGGCTCGACCAGCTCGGGGTGGGTGCTCTCGACCACCCAGGTGACTTTATATTGGGTTGTTTCAGCCATGAGAGTTCTCCGATGAATTGTTCTGCTCCACCACGTAGGTGCAGTGAGCGTCCCCATTGAGCACGCAGCGGATTTTTTCCGCCGGCACATCCAGCACGGTGGAGATCAGGGTTTGATCCATAACGCAGACTTCGGGATGGGTCTGCCCAACGTGGTAGTACGGACAGCTGATCTCACGGATCAGGTACTTGCTGCCCTGTTTCTCCCATTCCACGGTGAAGCCCTCCTGGCTGAGCAAGCCGGTAACCAGGGTCAGGCGCTGTTCCAGGCTCAGGTCCTGCGCTTCGGCCTGCACTTCGGCTGCCATACCCTCCGCCATCTGGGTGAAGAGCTGGCGCACCATGCTGTCCGGCATGCTGCCTTTGAGCTGTTCGAGCAGGCGGATGGTGAGCTTCATATAGCGGGAGGGGAAGTGCTCCAGCCCGCCCTCGGTCAGGTAGTACAGGCGGCGCGGCCGTCCCACCCCGTGCCGCTCCTCTTCGGAGGTGACCAGCCCCTCCGCTTCCAGGCGGGCGATATGGTGGCGCACTGAGATCGGGTTGATCTCCACCGCCTCAGCCAGCTCATTGATGGTGCAGCGCTGGCGGCTGAGCAGGGTTTGCATCACTTTTTCCCGGGTGCTCTTGTTTTGATCTTCGGCAATCGTTTTCGTCAACATCATTGCATCCCTTATCCGAAAAAAATCATAACATGCGCCTGGATATTTGTCAATATTAAGATTTTTATACTAAATATTATTGACGAATCGCAGTCCGGCTGCTATAATTGTGCAATATATTAGATTTTTATCGTAAATATTGACGTAGTGCGCTGAGCCTGCTATAATCCCTGCCTGGTTGCCGGTGAGGCAAATCCTCCCAAAGGAATACCACAGGAAGAAATTGTGCAGAATTTTAAGGAGTCTACAATCCATGTCTGAGTTATCCATCCGTAATTTACAAGTCAGCGTCGAAGGTAAAGAGATCCTCAAGGGAGTCGACTTGACCGTCAACCAGGGCGAAGTCCACGCTTTGATGGGCCCGAATGGCACCGGAAAATCCACCCTTGCATACGCCCTGATGGGGCACCCCAACTACGAAGTGACCGGCGGCGAGGCCTGGTTCAAAGGTCAGAATATCCTTGAGCTGGAACCGGACGAGCGCTCTCGCCTGGGCGTCTTCCTCGCCTTCCAGTATCCGGTCTCTATCCCGGGTGTGTCGGTGGCGAACTTTCTGCGCACGGCGATCAACGCCCGCCGGCGCGCCGAAAACCCCGAAGATAAGGGGATCCCCATCCCGGAATTCCGCAAGACGCTCAAAGAGAAGATGGATTTGCTCAAGATGGACCACAACTTCGCCGGGCGCTACCTGAACGAGGGTTTCTCCGGCGGCGAGAAGAAGCGCGCCGAGATTTTGCAGATGGCAACCCTGCGCCCCGAGATCGCCATCTTGGACGAGACCGATTCGGGCCTGGATATCGACGCCTTGCGCATCGTCTCGGAGGGCGTCAATGCCCTGCGCGGCCCCGAGCTGGGCGTGCTGGTCATCACCCACTACCAGCGCATCTTGAACTATATCAAGCCGGACGTCGTCCACATCATGCTGGGCGGGCGGATCGTCGAATCCGGCGGCGCCGACCTGGCGTTGCACCTGGAAGAGCACGGCTACGACTGGCTGCGCGAGAAGTACGAACCGGTTTCCGCCTGAGTGCGCCGGAAGCTAGACGCACTGCACGCCGGTTTGTTTTTATCGGTGTATTGCGTGTTCAGAACATTACTGGAGGACATCCATGAGCGATGATGCAGCCATCTTAGATGGCATTGGCGAGTATAAATACGGGTTCAACGACCCAGAAACCTACGTGTTCAAATCCAAGCGCGGCCTGGACCGCGAGATTGTTGAAAAAATATCATTAATGAAGGGCGAGCCGCAGTGGATGTTGGAGTTTCGCCTCAAAGCATTGGAACACTATCAGAAACGTCCGATGCCCACCTGGGGCGGCGATCTGAGCGTAATCGATCTGGAAAGCATCTTCTATTACGTCAAGCCCACCGATGAAGGCAGTGACTCCTGGGATGATGTTCCGGATGCGATTAAAAAAACCTTTGATAAGCTGGGCATCCCCGAAGCCGAGCGCAAATTCCTGGCGGGTGTCGGCGCCCAGTATGAATCGGAGATGGTCTATCACAAGGTACAGGAGCACCTGGAAGCACAAGGGGTGATTTTCCTGAGCATCGAAGACGGCTTGCGCCAGCACCCGGACTTGTTCCGCGAGTACTTCGGCACGGTGATCCCTATCGAGGACAACAAGTTCGCAGCCTTGAATGGGGCAGTTTGGTCGGGCGGCTCGTTCATTTACATCCCCAAGGGCGTCAAGGTCGATTTGCCCCTGCAGGCTTATTTCCGTCTGAACGTTGCCAACATCGGGCAGTTCGAGCGCACCCTGATCATCGCCGATGAAGGCGCCCAGCTGCACTACGTCGAGGGCTGTACCGCCCCGATCTACACCACCGATTCGCTGCACAGCGGCGTGATCGAGATTGTGGTCAAGAAGAACGCCCGCGTGCGCTATACCACCATCCAGAACTGGTCGACCAACGTCTACAACCTGGTGACCCAGCGCGCCCTGGTATATGAAGGCGGCACCATGGAGTGGGTGGATGCGAACCTGGGCTCCAAGCTGACCATGAAGTACCCGTCCTGCTACCTGTTGGGACCCGGCGCCCACGGCGAGATCCTTTCGATGGCTTTCGCTGGAACCGGTCAACACCAGGATGCCGGCGGCAAGGTGATCCATTTTGCGCCCCACACCAGCAGCAAGGTCACTTCCAAGTCGATCAGCAAGGGCGGCGGCAGGGCCTCTTACCGGGGTTTGCTGAAGGTATATAAGGAAGCCGAAGACTCGCGCTCCAATGTCGTCTGCGACGCCTTACTTCTGGACGACCGCTCCCGCTCGGATACCTACCCCTATATCGAGATCGATGCCGAAGATGTGACCATCGGTCACGAAGCCTCGGTCTCCCGGGTGGGGGAGGAGCAGTTGTTCTACCTGATGAGCCGCGGCCTGAGCGAAGAAGAAGCCACCACCATGGTTGTCTCTGGTTTTATCGAGCCGCTGGTCAAAGAGCTGCCCATGGAGTACGCCATTGAAATGAACCGCCTGATCCAGCTGCAAATGGAAGGCTCGATAGGATAAGCCATGCCGAAACGAACCGTTGTTACCCGCACTTCACGCACCCAGGCGGTCCCTTCCCGCCAGTTTAATTTCACCCGCCAGATGGCGGCTGCGCTGAGCGGCGATGGCTATCCCCATTTCCTGCGCCAGTACCGCCTGCATGCCTGGGAGACTTTCGAGAGCCTGCCCATCCCAACCACCAGCGACGAGGCCTGGCGGCGCACTGATATCCGCGGCCTGGATGCCGGCTCCTTCCGCCTGCCCAGGCTGGATGATGCCGCCAGCCTGCCAGAAGCCCCAGCCGAACTGCTCCATCCGATTGCCGATGAAGCCTATGGCGGGCAGGTGCTGCTCCTGCCGGGCGGCGTCCAGGCCAGCCTGGACCCGCAATTGGCTGCTAAAGGGGTGATCTTCACCGATCTGGGGACCGCCGAGCGCCAGCACCCGGGTGTCCTGGAGCGCATTCTCAGCCAGGTCGTCCGCCCGGACGAAGGCAAGTTTGCTGCCCTGGCAGGCGCCCTGGCGCAAACCGGCGTCTTGCTCTACGTGCCGCGCGGCGTCCAGGTAGAGCAGCCCATGCAGAGCATCCTGTGGGGTCCGGGGGTTGGGCTGGCGTATATCTCTCACCTGCTGGTCTGGGTGGATGACGGCGCCTCGCTCACCTATGTCCACGAGGCGGCCTCGCCGACCGAGGTGGATGGTCAGACCCTGCACGCCGGGTTGGTCGAGATCCATGTCGGTGAAGGCGCTAACCTGCGCTTTGTCGAGCTCCAATCCTGGGGCGAGCACGTTTGGAATTTCAGCCACGAGCGGGCACGCGTCGGGCGGGACGGCAACCTGGATTGGGTCTTTGGGGCGCTGGGCAGCCACCTGACCAAAAACTTCTCCGATCTGGACCTGCTGGGCGAAGGCTCCAGCGGGCGCATGTCTGGCTTCTACTTCACCGATAGCGACCAGCACCTGGACCTGGACACCCAGCAAAACCACCTGGCAGCCCATACCACCAGCGACCTGCTCTACAAGGGCGCTTTGAAAGACCGCAGCCGCTCGGTGTGGCAGGGCATGATCTACGTGGCTCCCGGTGCGCAAAAGACGGACGGCTACCAGGCTAACCGCAACCTGACCCTCAGCCCCAAGGCGCGTGCCGATTCGATCCCCGGGCTGGAGATCCTGGCAGATGACGTGCGCTGCACCCACGGCGCCACCGTCGGCAAGATCGACCCCGAGCTGGTGTTCTACCTGCGGGCACGCGGCATCACCCAGGCGGACGCCGAGCGACTGGTGGTTGAAGGCTTCTTCGACCCGATCATGCAGCGCATCCCCTTCGAAGGTGTGCGCCAGCGTTTTCAGCATGCGATACAAGAGAAGTTAAGATAAAATTTAAGAGTTACGCAGTTCAGAGGGGAAATGGGGGGTGTTTTGGCGGGGGTCGCGGGTCTGCCGCGTACTGGCTGAACGGTCTTGGATGAGAATTTGTGGAGGATAAAATTGGCTGAACTTAAGTTCACTTCAGCCCCAAACGGGGAGGAGATTTACCAGGTGGGGGATCTGGTAGAAGTCCTGTGTGATCATGAGCGCGGCGGCGACCGTGTCCGTGATTGGCTGGTGGGCACTGTGGTCCAGGTGGACCCCAAGATGATCGCAGTGCAGTTCCAGGAGAATGTTTATCTAACTGATGGCTGGATGGTACCGGACCACGTGCTGTGGTGTCCGAAGATCTCTGCCAATATGCGCCTGATGCGGCGGCGGCGCAAAGTCCGCCCCAAGCTGCGCTAGGCGGGGTAACTCCCTGATTAAGTAAAAACCTGGCATGGCAATCTTACACAACGCATCCCTGAACGTATCCCATATCCGGGCGGATTTTCCTATCCTGGCTCGCCAGCTGCGACCCGGTGTGCCGCTCACCTACCTGGACTCGACCGCCACCAGCCAGAAGCCGCTGGCGGTTATCCAGGCGATGGACTCTTTCTACCGCCAATCCAATGCTAATATCCACCGCGGCATTCATACCCTGGCTGAGGAGAGCACTGCCGCCTACGAGGGTGCCCGCCAGAAGGTAGCCAAGTTCATCGGCGCTCCCTCCGCCAGGCAGGTGATCTTCACCCGCAATACCACCGAGTCGATCAATCTGGTGGCGTACAGCTGGGGCCGAACCAACCTGCAGCCCGGCGATGTGATCATCCTGACTGAGATGGAGCACCACTCCAACCTGGTGCCCTGGCACATGCTGGCAGCTGAGAAAAATTTGCGCCTGGAGTTCATCCCGGTCACTCCCGAGGGGCTGCTGGATATGACAGCCTATGCCGAGCTGCTCAAGCTCGAGCCGAAGCTGGTCGCTTTCACCCATATGTCCAACGTGCTGGGCACGATCAACCCCGCCCAGGAGATCATCCGCCTGGCGCACCAGGCGGGCGCAATTACCCTGGTGGATGGGGCGCAATCTGTACCCCATTTTCCCGTGGACGTGACCGATCTGGAAGCCGATTTCCTGGCATTCTCTGCGCACAAGATGTGCGGTCCCACCGGGGTGGGCGTGCTCTACGGGCGCAAAGAGCTCCTGGAAGCCATGCCGCCTTTCCTGGGCGGCGGCGATATGATCAAGCGCGTCTCCTTGCGCTCCTTTGCAGCCAACGAGATCCCGTATAAATTCGAGGCTGGCACGTCCGCCATCGCCGAGGGAATCGGGCTGGGCGCCGCGGTGGACTACCTGGAGCAGGTTGGCATGGATGCCATCGCCGCTCATGAAGCGGAGATCATTGTCTATGCCCTGGAGCGCCTGGAGGAGATCCCCGGGGTGAGCGTATTTGGCCCACCCGCCGAGTATAAGGGCGGCGTGGCGTCTTTCATGCTGAGCGGCGTCCACCCGCACGATATCTCCCAGATATTGGACACGTACGGGGTGGCGATCCGCGCCGGGCACCACTGTGCCATGCCCCTCCACGAAAAATTCGGGCTGCCCGCCACTGCCCGGGCAAGCTTCTACCTGTACAATGAAATGGAAGAAGTCGACCGGCTGGTGAATGCCATCTATAAAGTCAAGGAAATGTTCGGAAGCTGAGCCATGGATGACCTGTATCGCGAAATCATCATCGACCGTTATAAGAACCCGCTTCACCGCGGCGAGCTGGACCCGCATGATATCACCTTCGAAGACGACAACCCGCTGTGCGGCGACCATATCCGCATCGACCTGCGTGTGGGTCCCGACAACCGGGTGACCGATGCGGTCTTCCAGGGGCATGGCTGCGCCATCTCGCTGGCCTCCGCCGACCTGTTGATCGAATCGATCATCGGCAAGCCGCTGGAAGAAATCAAGCAGCTTGGGCGGGAGGACGTGCTGGAGATGCTGGGCATCGAGCTGGGCCCGGTGCGCTTGAAATGCGCATTGCTGTCTTTGAAGGTACTCAAGGCAGGGGTCTACGGTCTGGGCGAAGCCAGCGACGACCTGGTGGAGTGAGGCCGTGTACAACTACGCCAAGCTCAATCCCAACCAGTGCGAGTTTATCGAGGTCGCCACCATGGAGGAGGTCCCGCCCGGTGAGCGCCTGTTCGTTGAGATCGATGCGAACCCAATTGTGGTCTTCAATATCGCCGGGCAGCTGTTTGCGATCGCCGACCTCTGCTCGCACGATGACGGCCCGCTGGGCGAGGGCGACCTGGACGGCTACGAGGTCTCCTGCCCGCGCCACGGCGCCGAGTTCGACGTGCGCACCGGCAAAGCCCTCTCGCTGCCGGCGGTGGTGGATATCCCTGCCTACCCGGTGCGGGTGGTGAACGGGCAGATCGAGATTGGGCTGCCGGTCGAGTAGCATAAGGATGAATCCCTGTGATGATAATTTTAAGATGAACTATACAGGATTCCTCGTCGCTCCGCTCCTCGAAATGACATGTCACTTATCATTGCAAGCGCACTTCGCGAAGCAATCTTCCCACAAAAAACCCCGATTCTGACAAAAGTGTAGGGTGGTTTTCCCCATTTCCACCTGCCAGTGTACTGAATTGTAAGTGATGCCCGGTTGACTTTGCCGGGAGATTCCTGTACACTCAATGGTATGCGATGCAATTAATAATGTAAATAATACTATTTTACCAATGTGAATTATGGAAAAAGACACGATCGTCGTTGTAGATGATGACCAGCTCGTGGCGAATTTCATCGCCGGCAAGCTTTTGCCGCGTATGGGCTATGCCACCCTGGTAGCCAATGATGGCAAAAGCGCCCTGGAGCTCGTCAAACGCAACCATATCGCCTTGATGCTGCTCGATCTGGAGCTGCCCGATATGAGCGGGCTGGATCTGCTGCGCCAGATCGTGAAAGACGGTCGCCTGGTGCCCACCATCATGATCACCGGGCACGGCTCGGAAAAGGTTGCCGTGGAGGCATTTAGGCTGGGCGTGCAAGATTACCTGTCCAAGCCGCTCGATACCAGCGCCCTGATCGAAGCCCTCAACCGCGGGATGACCCAAACCCGCCTACGCCGGGAGAAGGAGCAGCTCACCAACCAGCTGAAGGAGCAAGTTGCCTGGTTGAAAACCCTGGCTCGGGTCGGGCGTAGCGTGACCAGCAGCCTGGACAACGACGAAGTGCTGCGCAGGATCGTCGCCGCCGGAGTCGAGCTGACCCATGCCCAGGAGGGTTTTCTAGCCCTGCTGGACGAGAGCACCGGCAAGATCTACCTGCGGGCAGTCAAGAATATCGATGGCGAGAAAAGCCAGACCCTGCGCCTACCGGTGGATGACTCGCTGGTGGGCAGCGTTATCCGGACTGGCAAGCCGGTGCGCATCAACCACTCCGGCGACGAGCCGCTCTTAAAGGTCAGCACCGGTTATCTGGTGCAGAGCCTGATGCACGTGCCGGTTTACTCCAAAGGCCACGTCATGGGTGTGCTCTCGGTGGATAATCCCACCAACCGGCGCGCCTTTGGTGACGAGGACGAGATCAAGCTGATCTCGCTGGCAGATTACGCCGCGGTAGCCATTGAGAACTCGCGCCTGTTCGAGCAGACCGACCAGGAGCTGAGCGAGCGCAAGCGGGTTGAAGCTGCTCTGCGCGAGAGCGAGGAGCGCTACGCCCTGGCAGTCCAGGGGGCGAATGATGGCGTCTGGGACTGGAATCTCAAGACCGGCAAGGTCTACTACTCTGAGCGCTGGAAGTCTATTCTGGGCTTGATGAACCACGAGTTGACCGATTCGCCCGACGAGTGGTACGGGCGTGTCCACCCCCAGGACGTCGAGCTCCTTAAGCTGGATACCTCCAGCCATATTGCGGGTCACACCGCTCACCTTGAGAACGAGCACCGCATCCTGCACAACGATGGCACCTACCGCTGGGTAATCAGCCGGGGGCTGGCGGTGCGCGATGAGCACGGGCTGGCGTACCGCATCGCTGGCTCTCTGAACGATATCACCGACCGCAAGACCGCCGAAGAGCGCCTGCTGCACGATGCTTTCCATGATACCCTGACCGGATTGCCTAACCGGGCCTTGCTCCTCGACCGCCTGCGCCTGGCAGTGGCGCGCACTCACCGGCGCCAAGATTATAGTTTTGCCGTCCTTTTCCTGGACCTGGACCGCTTCAAGAATATCAACGATTCGCTGGGGCACCTGGCAGGCGACCAATTGCTGGTGGCGATTGCCCAAAAGCTGCAAACTGGCCTGCGAGCCACCGATACATTCGCCCGCCTGGGTGGCGATGAGTTCGTCATTCTGCTGGACGACCTGGAAGATGACCCCGGCGCGGTGCGGGTTGCAGAATGGATCAACCAGGAGCTAAAAAAACCGTTTATGCTCTCGGGTCACACGGTGTTCATCACTACGTCGATCGGCATCGTTTACAGCAAGCTGAATTACGATCAGCCCGAAGACGTGCTGCGGGATGCGGATATTGCCATGTATAGCGCCAAGGCAAGCGGGCGCGCCCGCTACGAGGTCTTTGAGCCGCCCATGCGCAAGAAGATCACCGACCGCCTCAGCCTGGAGACCCAGCTGCGCCAGGCGCTGGAGCGCCAGGAATTCAACCTGCATTACCAGCCAATCGTCTCGCTAGAAAATAACCGCCTGATCGGTTTCGAAGCCTTGCTGCGCTGGCAGCACCCCCAGCGCGGCTTGCTCAGCCCGAACGAGTTCCTGGATGTGGCTGAAGACACCGGATTGATCACCCCAATTGACCGCTGGGTGCTGCTCCAGGCTTGCCAGCAGATGAAAGCCTGGCAGGAGCAATACATCTTTGACCCGTCCCTGACCATCAGCGTTAACCTGTCTGGCAACCAGTTCTGTAAGGGCGATATCATCGAGTATATCGCCTGGGTGCTGAGCGAAAGCCGCCTGCCCGCAGAGCAGCTGAAGATCGAGATCACCGAAAACGCCTTGATGGATTTCAACGAATCCACCCTGCAGGTCTTTCACGCCTTGCGCTCGATGGGCGTCCAGATCCAGATCGATGACTTTGGGATCGGTTATTCCTCCCTCAGCTACCTGTCCCAGTTCCCGATCAACGCCCTCAAGATCGACCAGTATTTTGTGCAGCAGATACCCACCGATAGCAACCGCCTCAAGATCGTCCAGGCAATCGTGATGCTGACCCAGCGCCTGGACGTGGTGGTGATTGCCGAGGGCGTGGAGAACGCCCAGCAGCTAGCTCAGCTCAAGGCGATGGGCTGCGATTACGGGCAAGGTTTTTACCTGGCTCGCCCGATGGATGACCAGGACGCGGTAGTGTTATTAGAGAAGCTGGTTGGATCGGGGGGAGAAATGGACTACCCGCCGTAAGCGTGTTCCGATGATTACCTTACCCCAGGCAATCTCCTTGCAGGCGCTGCGCCAAAAGATCGGCAACCGGTTGAAGTTCAGGCTCGATCTCCCCGGTTTTTCCAGCCTGCAAAGGAAACTGATCATCCCCTACGTTTTGCTGACCCTGGTGCTGGCAACTGTTGGCGTCTATGTGGTCACTCGCCTGGTGACTACTACCATCCGCGAGCGCTTTGTCAACCAGATCTACGAGGCCGCCCGGGTTGCAGCGGATGTGGTCGTCCGCCAGGAGCGCACCCACCTGGAAAACTTGCGCCTGATGGCTTATACCCAGGGAGTTGGCGACAGCCTGAAGGAGAAAGACATCCCCCGCCTGGAAGCGCTGCTCCTGCCCCTGGCGCTGAACAGCGGCATCGAGACCGTCTCCGTGGTCGATCTTGCCGGCACGGAGCTGCTTACTCTGGGTCTGGACCCCGCCTCGGGGCAATACCTGCGCGCCCAGGGCACCGATCTATCTGCTTACCCCCTGGTGGCAAATATTTTACAGGCTGCGCAAGACGAGCAAGGCGACAAGTTTGTGGGCCTGGTGGAGACCAATTTCGGTCCGGGGCTGTTCACCAGCTCGGCGGTCCTGGATGGGCAGGGCAGCCTGGCGGGGGTGCTGCTGGTCGGCACCCGCCTGGACAGCCTGCTGGACGGCATCAAGGCTCAGGCGCTGGCAGACCTGGTCCTTTTCGATCAGAGCCTTGCCATGCTGGCGACGACCCTGCCCGCTGAGCAAGCAGGGTATGAAGCGCTGGTCGAAGCTGCCCGGTTGGCTTCTGCCCACAGCGCCTCCCAGACAAATGATATCCAGCTTTCCAAGCGCGATTACCAGGTCACCTTCACCCCCTTCAAAGCCCGCCAGGAGCAGCTGGGCTGGATGGGGGTCATCTTGCCCTCCAGCTATGTGGTGGCTGCCGAAGCCACCAGCCGCAACACCTTCAGCCTGATCTTCACCTTCGGCACCCTGGGGGTGATCGTCATTGGCCTGGTGCTCTCCCAGAATATCGCTCGCCCGATCCTCAAGCTGCGCAATTTCACCCAGGAGGTGGCTGCTGGCAACCTGGAGCAGCAGGTGGATTTAGCCCGCAGCGATGAGATTGGCGAGCTGGCGGATGCCTTTGACGTGATGACCCTGCGCCTGCGTGAGCGCACCCGCGAGGCAGAGCGCCTGTATGCCGAGGCTGTCCAGCGCAACCGGGAGCTGGTCGAGACCAACCAGCAGCTGCGCACCACCCAAATGCAGCTGGTGCAATCCGAGAAATTGGCAGCCGTGGGGCAGCTCACCGCCGGCATCGTCCACGATGTCAAGAACCCCCTGACGGTGATCAAGGGCATGGCGGAGCTGATGCTCACCGAGGGTGAGCTACCCGTTGATGTTGTCGATGAGATCACCCTGATCCGGGATAGCGCCCTCAAAGCCAACACCATCCTGTCCGACCTGCTCACCTTCGCCCGCCAGTCTACCCCCGACCTTACCGAGCGGGATATGTGCGAGACGGTGGAAGCTGCCCTGCGCCTGACGGCTTTCCCGCTGCGCAAGGCGCATATCCAGGTTACCAAACAGCTGCCCGGCGTGCCGGTGATGATGGTTTATGACAACCAGCAGATCGAGCAGGTGCTGGTTAATCTGATCACCAACGCCGTCCAGGCGATGCCGGATGGCGGGCAGCTGCATGTCAGCCTCGCCCAAAAAGGTGGGATGGTTTCGATTGCCGTGCAGGATACCGGCACCGGCATCCCTGCCGAGAACATCAACCGGATTTTCGATCCATTTTTCACCACCAAGCCGGAAGGCGAAGGCACCGGGCTGGGCTTATCGGTGGGATATGGGATCATCTCCAACCATCATGGGCGGATCGAAGTGGAGAGCACGCCTGGCGAGGGGACGACCTTCACCATTTTGCTACCTGCCGGGCATAGCGGGGATAGGGAAAGATAGCCGTGGACGGTGGAAAAGAACGCATTTTAATTGTCGATGATGACCCGAGCATGCTGGCGCTGTTGACCAAAACCCTGGCTCGCTATGGCTACGATGTGGTCGGCGCGGCGGATGGCTTCCAGGCGCTGGAAGCGCTGCGAGCGCCTCCGGGTTACTCGGTTATGCTGACCGATCTCTACATGCCCGGGATGAGCGGGGTGGATCTGATCCACCAGGCAGCTGAGATCGACCCCAGCCTGCAAGCGATTGTCATCACTGCTGCCGACTCCCTGGAGGCAGCCATCCAGGTTATCCGCCAGGGCGGCGTGTACGATTACCTGCAAAAACCTCTCGACTCGCTGAGCGAGCTGCCCCGGGTCATCGAGCGGGCAGCAGCCCATCGCCGGTTGTTAGTGGAGCGGGCTGCCCTGCAGCTGCGGGCTGAGACGGAGTCCCGCCACCTGCAGGCTTTGCTCTCCGCCATCGGAGAAGTGGTGCTGGAAGCCTCGGCAGATGGGGTCATCAGCCTGGCAAACCCGGCTGCGGTCAGGGTATTCAATACACCGGACCTGGTTGGCGAGAACGCGTATGCGGTCCTGCCCTTCCGCCTGGTGGAGATCATCCGCAGCTGGATGGCCTCCGGCAGGCGCTCCCTGGCAGTCTTGGAAATCCCCTGGGTGGGGGATACGGTCCAGATGGTCAGCCTGACCCCTTTGCAGGGCGAGGGCCAGAGCCTGCAGGGCTGGGCGCTGGTGATGCGTGATATCACCCCCTTCAAGCAGCTGGACGAGCTGAAAGCCCAGGCAACCCTGGATGCCATCAGCAAGATCCGCCGCCCCCTGGCGGAAGCGATGGGCTTGCTGGTGGAGCTGAACGTGTTGGCGATCCAGGAGGACCGCATTGCCGAGAAGGTCTACCAGCTGATCGATGTCTGGAAGCGCATCCAGACCTATGGCGATGAGCTGGTGCGCATGGCTCAGCAGCAAGCCTCTCACGAAAGCCGCATCACCGAGGTGAACCTCCAGCAAACCCTGGCGGATATCGAGCAGTCATTGATCCTGGAGATGTACTGGCAGAACCGTGGCTCTCTTTCATTGAAAGTGAACGGCAGCCTGCCCACCATCCAGACCGATGCCGAGCTGCTCCACAAGCTGCTCAAAGGGCTGGTGAAGCGGGCTGCTTTGCGCAACCCGCTCGGCGGGGGCATTCAGGTCAGCGCCAGCCAGGAGAACGGGCGGGTGTATATCGAGATCAGCGATGAAGGCCCATCCATCACCGACACCGGCATGCTGCACATGTTCGATAAAGCTGTGCTGGAATCGGCGCTGGAAGGCAGCACCCCGGGCATGGAGCTCTCTCGGGCGCAATCTTTGCTGGCTGAGGTCGGCGGGCAGCTGTGGGTGGGCGGGGATACCCGCCGCGGCAGTCTGATCACCATCTGCCTGCCCACCATTGCCCAGTGGGTGGATCGTAAGGCGGAGCGCAGCCAGTTCCCATGAGCGGCCCGCCCTTCTGGCGGGGGATTGCCAGGATACTTTCCCATGAAGGCTTGCGCCAGGAAGTACGCAGCTTCGGGCGTTGGTCGCTGGTTGCCCCGTTTGTGATGGCGATCTTATTCGCCTGCGGGCAGGTGGCGCTGGTCCGCCCGACCGGCATGGCAGCTGCCGATACCGGCTCCCTGATCCAGGCCGATTACAGCCTGTGGCCTGCCCAGGCCTTTGCCCCCCTGGAAGAGGAGATCATCCCAGAGATCCAGCGCGAGAAGGGCCAGCTCCCCGAGCAGATCGTTATCGCCGGAGATTACTTCCCCGGCGCGGCGGTCACGCCTCCCGCGGCGACCCCTATTGCCATGCTGGCGCCTCCCACTTCGATTCCTGAATCGCCATCCGGTCCGGCTCCGACCACCGCCACGCAATCCCCGCCCAACCCGCCCTCCCAAAACAGCCCAGCGCCTGCGGCTACCGCCACCCGCACCCTCCTGCCAGCGCCTTACCCGGGGCCTGGCAAGACCGCCACCAGCACCCTGCGCCCGGCTGCCACCGCGACCCGCATCCCCACCCGCACCCCGCTGCCCAGCCCGACTCGCACCCGTACACCGACTCGCACGCCTACCCGCACGCCCACCCAGCCCCAGCCGTTGCTGACCGGCACCGCCACGCTCACCCCAAGCCTCACCCCCAGCCCTACCCACAGCGCCACACCCACCCAGGCGACTGCCACCCCCACCCGCACCAGCACACCCTCCCAATCCCCAACCCCCAGCCGGACCCCCACTGCCACGGCTTCCTCCACTGCCACCCGCACGCCAACCCTCACCGGCACAGCCACCCAGACGCCCTCCCTCACCCCGTATTGGACGCCGGTGGATACGTTCACCCCGACGGTCACCCGCACCCCGACCAGGACTCCCACCCCCACGCCCAGCCCCACCCCAACGGACACGCTTGCTCCGACGGATACGCCTACTCCGCCGGATACGGACACCCCCATGCCGACCGCCACAGATACCCCCACCCCCATACCCCTCCCGCCCGATATCGACATTGGCGATCCGGATGGCGATGCCAACGACATCCAGTGCGGCACGGGTGAAATTGTGGACCTGGGAGCCCAGACCTGGATCGGCACCCTGATCTTATACGAGTTCTATAACCCGGGGGGCTGCGGCGGCGGCATCTGCCTGGATTGGATCTACGTCGATCTGAGCGACTCGGCGGATGGCCCGTGGACGCAGGTCTTTTATTGGGGAGACACCAACGGCGGCAATAACGGCAATGTGCAGGCTTATCACTTCCCGGGCGGGGTCGAGCTGGATAACGAGAATATCCCGGCGGCAGAGCTGCTCAATAATTCCGGCATCCTGATCGGCGTGGGGGGAGAATATCGTTACGTGAGCCTGACCGCGCCCTTCCCGTGCGGCGATCCCGCCCAGGTGGATTCTATCGATTATTGGCCTTGATGCTGATAGATGTTCCGCCAAGCGATATCCATCGGCTAGGTCAGGTGCATGCTGCTGTGTTTCATTGGGGGATGAGGATTCTCACCCGAGTAAACCTCTTGTTTGCTAGGCTGCTCGCATGCTCGTAACGGCAGGTACAAGATATGTCCAAATAGGCGTAACAATCACTGGCTGTGAAGCATATTCTGTCAAAATAGTTGTTCGATGCCCCGAATATGCGGTATAGTAAGAGTAAGTAGAATTAGTGTTTGAGCCATTTTCGCTGGTTGATCCAAAACGCTGAGGCGAAACAATGACGAATATCCCCGCCTATCGTATACAGTATGATCGAATGAAACGATGGTATGACCGATTCGAGGCAATCGATCAAGGACGCCCACACGATATGCCATCGGAAAACTATCTTGACGAAATTTATGCCTTCTTCCTGAATTGCTATCATTTTAGGGACTGGCTCAAGAATGACAGCACACTTGCTGTTCACATACAACAGTCGGTTGAGCTGCACATCAATTCCAGTCGCGCACTCATACTGTGCGCCGATATCTGCAACTCCCTGAAGCACCTTAGGTTAACCAGAACGAGAAGTGGCGAAAACCCCGCATTTGGTCGAAAGCAGTTTGCAGTTCATCTGGGAACTGGTGTCACGACTTCAATTAGCCTGAAATATGTTGTGATTACCGAAAATGACACTGTCGATGCTTTCAGTTTAGCCACTGATTGTGTGGCATCGTGGGAGACATTCCTACGCGCCAATGGCTTGTTGTAAGGATATTCTCAGATGCAAGATCGTATGGGGTCGGAGTCGATGGCCCACAAAATAGTGCAGCCTATAATGAGTGCGGCCTAACACCGCATCGTGTGTCCTGAAAGTCATCGTCTGCTAGCTGGTGGAAGTCCAGTCCTGGTAACGGTCAGGCGGCTAGGTAGCAGGCAACCGGTGCATCTGGGTGACCGGAT
>JBFYSV010000175.1:0-3684 GCA_041301185.1 Anaerolineae bacterium | reverse complement strand
TCTCCCAAAACCTTTTTACACCCCTGGCGGCGGTTGGCGATAGGCGATTACTGGTTCTGGCGCTACCAGTTTAAGCTTTTGCTGTACTGGAGCCGCTGCCACCAATGGTGGGATCTGCGGGATGTGCTGCAAAAGATACCGCCTCGCGGCCGCGTCCACATTTATTATGACCCAAACTTTCGCATTGACCGCCGGCATGCCCAACACCTTTCTGGGCTGCCCAGGGTGATTTTACACACTCAGCCGGGCGGTTCGCATACCCTCGTGCGCCAGATGGCCGAATCGGGTGAGCTGATCAGGCTGCTTAAAACCGCTTTGCGTGTGGAAGCCGAACCCGCAGAATCCCTGGTAGCCGTGGAGTAAGTTTTTTGGCTGATCCAACACGAGCTGTTGTCTACCCACTTTCCAGGAATAAAGCAGGCAAGACATGACGTTGCCAGACTTTGCGATGGGCAGGTGTAAAGAGCCACTCGATTGCCCAAAGGCTCAATTGGACAAAACTGAGCCGATCCCGAGAAGCCAGATAAGCTTGCCAACGCTTGGGCAGATGCAGACCAATCAGGGCCAGGATTAAATAGGCGATCTGGAAGCCTAGCAGCAGGCGAGCCAGGCGCGCTTCCTCTTTGAGGCGAGCCTGAGTGAGCCCCAGGCGGCTTTTGAGATCTCGGAACATTTCTTCAATGGTCTAATCACAAATGACAAATTCTGCATGACGCGCACCGGTCAGTTGCGGCTGAACCATTGGCGGCGTCCGTTGCGGTTACGTACTTCCGACACTGAGCAAATGGTGTACTCTGCATCAGAGGAATCTGAGTGTGGAGGCAGCCATGAAACGCCAGTGGAAAATCCATCGGGAAGTACAGGAATCTCCAAACGGCCAGAGCCGATGGGACCGAGCCCATCTCTTAGTGCTGGAGATAGCTCTCTCTGTCGAAGCGACACAGACGAAAACGAGTCTGGAGGTGCAATATGCGAGTAGCGATTTATGCACGGGTCTCGACCCTGCGCCAAGCCCAAGCCCAAACGATCGAACAGCAATTGGAACGGTTGATGAGCTATGTCAGCCAACAGGGGTGGGATTTGCCAGGGGAGAACATCTTTCGAGATGATGGTCGCGGTGGTGCGAGCCTCAACCGGCCTGGTCTGGACGGTTTGCGAGACAGAATCGCAGCCAGAGAGATCGATTGCCTTGTGATGACCGAGCCGGATCGTCTGGCTCGGAACTATGTTCACCAGATGTTGCTGATGGAAGAATGGGAGAAATATGGTTGTCAGGTCGAGTTTCTGGATCGTCCGATCAGCCAGGATCCCCATGACCAACTGGTTCTGCAAATCCGAGGTGCGGTTGCTGAATACGAACGTACCCTGATTGCTGACCGGATGCGTCGCGGGCGTCAGGCTAAATACCGGGCCGGGGTTTTGTTGCCGTGGACTAAACCGGTTTATGGGTTTCAGGTCGATCTAGATCACCCCAGAGATCCTACCAAAGTTACGATCGACGAAATGGAAGCGTCTGTCGTGCGTGAGATGTTTGCATTTTATCTGCAAGAAGGCACTTCCCTCTACGGATTGGTCAAGCATTTGTATGAAATGGGTATCCCTGCACCCCAGGGTGGCAAATACTGGAACACAGCAACCGCACGAGGTATCCTGACCAATCCCGCGTATACCGGTCGAGTTTATGTAGGACGTACCCGCATGGTCCAACCTCGCCTGCGCCGTTCGGCCACCCATCCAGTGGGCAGGCCAAACGGGAGTCATACTCCAGTCCCATCGGAAGATTGGATCCCAGTTGCAAATATTCCAGCCATTGTTGAGTTGCAGCAGTTTGAGCAAGTCCAGGCCAAGTTGTCCCACAACCAACAGATTGCCAGCCGCAATAACACTGCCCATACCTACCTGTTGAGGGGTTTGGTGAGCTGCGGTGGATGCAACCTCAGTTGCACAGCGCGCCAACTGCATCCTGGCTATGCATACTATGTATGTCGGGGAAAGACGGATGTGGTTCACACCCATCTCCACCAGCGTTGTCTTGCTCGATACATCCCAGCCCACCAGTTGGATGAGCTGGTCTGGAACGATTTGTGTCATGTCCTGAAGCATCCTGAAATCATCACAGTTGCTTTGCAAAGAGCGCAAGGGGGCCACTGGCTCCCGCAAGAGTTGCAAGCCCGTCGTGAAAATTTGCGGCGTGGTCAGCTCGCTTTTCAGACCCAACTGGATCGACTCACCGAAGCTTACCTGAACGGCGTCATCCCGTTGCCTGAGTACCAACGCCGACGAGTCGATCTGGATAGCAAGCGTCAAGGCATGGAAGACTTGGAAAAGCAGCTTATCCATCAGGTAGATCGACAAAACGAACTCGCCGGCCTGGCAGCTTCGATCGAGGATTTCTGCAACCGTGTCCAAATCGGGCTGGAGAATGCTAACTTTGAACAGAAACGGAAACTGGTAGAATTGCTCATTGACCGGGTCGTTGTCAAGGATGAAGCAGTTGAGATCCGATATGTGATCCCTACCAGTTCTGCTAGCGAACACACCCATTTTTGTCATTTGCGTAAAGACTATTTCAATCCAGAACCGTTTTTTGTACCAGCCCACGGCTTGTTCGGCGTCGGTGAAAGATGTACCCAGGTACCAGAGCTTGTCGCCCTTGCGGCTGATGACCAGATTGAGGCGAACTGGCTTGAGCTCGCGGTAATCCACCTGGGAGAGCAGGATCGGGGCGCCTTCCAAGGTATCCAGATCGCCTAAGCGCATCGTCTTGCCCCGGTAATGCACCAGGGTCTCGGCGCGCAGGCGGATGACATACTCGATCTGGCGCTCCTGCAGCCAGCAGATCAGCTCGGTCTGTCCGAAGCCGGCATCCGCCAGCACCACCAGCCGTGCGCTGCGGGGCAACCTGGTCACAAGGGTAAGCATGCCCCGCTCGAGCTGGTTCTGGCTTTTGCGCAACCGCTGCCGGTGATAAACCCCATACGCCAGCGGCAGGGCGCGTCGCTGGCGCAGCACGGCCGCAAACAATACGTGCAGATCGTGCACTTGGGTCCAGTCCAGGATCACCGGATACAAGGACGTGCGCTCCCCTCCCGGGCGATAGCGCCAGATCACCGCTGCCAGCACCGGAAAGCAGCGCTCCACTTCTACACCTGGGTTCTTCAGAAACCGATGCAATCGTTTCAGCCGGTGGGTGTGCCGCCGTGCTCCCATTGGCCAATGCCGCACGATCGCTGACAGGCTCCCACTTCGGCTGTGCAGGATCCCATACACCAGCAAGATCAAGTTGCGCAGTCGCGTCGCACGCATCTGGATGCCCCAACCATTGACAACTTGTTCGACTTCAGCGTATCCTCTCATCGCACGCCTCCTTCGGTTTCGTTTTGTCGGGTAACAATTCAAAACCCTTAGGAGGCCTTGCGTTTCGCTCTTTTCAAAAGTGGGTAGACTTCAGAAATTTAACTACTTGATTTATTTCAGAATAATCGTATAATAACATTACTCGCTGACCGAGTGCCCCCCTCACCCGGTCAGCGAGCCTTTTAAAGTGACTTCACCAAACATCGGGGTAATCGCAATACGTGATAATCGTTTTTGGGAAATTTATCTGCAGGAATGGGAGTGGCTAAAAATTGGGCTAAAATAAAGGTATGAACGAATGTCCAAAATGTCATCGAACGGAACGAC
>JBFYSV010000173.1:0-20243 GCA_041301185.1 Anaerolineae bacterium | reverse complement strand
CTGGCGCTCTGCGTGGATTGATTTGCATTCGCCAGCGTGGTAGAATGATTAAAAAACGAGTCAAAAATAGACTCAGGAGGTCGGTTTATGGAACAACAAATTGCAACTTTTGCTGTTAAGAAGGGTCTGGCGCAAATGCTTAAGGGGGGTGTAATCATGGATGTGGTCACCCACGAGCATGCTCGTATTGCAGAGGACGCTGGCGCAGTAGCTGTGATGGCTCTGGAGCGCGTTCCCGCAGATATTCGCGCTGACGGTGGGGTAGCTCGGATGAGCGACCCGGAGTTGATTCTGCAGATCATGGATGCTGTTTCGATCCCGGTGATGGCTAAGGTCCGCATCGGTCATTTTGTCGAAGCGCAGATCCTGGAAGCAATTGGCGTAGATTATATTGACGAATCTGAGGTGCTCACCCCGGCAGATGAGGCTTATCACATCAACAAGCATGCCTTCAAAGTACCCTTTGTGTGCGGATGCCGCAATCTCGGCGAGGCTTTGCGCCGGATCGGCGAAGGTGCAGCCATGATCCGCACGAAAGGCGAGGCTGGCACGGGCGATGTGGTCGAGGCGGTGCGTCATGCCCGCTCGGTCCTGGGCGAGATCCGCCACCTGCAAAACATGCCCGAAGAAGAGCTGATGACCTATGCCAAGCAGATCGGCGCGCCATATGACCTGGTGCTGGAAACGCGCAGCCTGGGCCGCCTGCCGGTAGTCAACTTTGCCGCAGGTGGTGTGGCAACCCCGGCAGACGCAGCCTTGATGATGCAGCTGGGTGTAGACGGTGTTTTCGTTGGCTCGGGCATCTTCAAATCGGGCGATCCAGCCCGGCGAGCGGCGGCTATTGTTAAAGCCGTCACCCATTATAACGATCCATATATCCTGGCTGAAGTCAGCCGCAACTTGGGCGAGCCGATGGTTGGACGCCAGATTTCCAGTATCCCCGAGGCTGAGCTGATCGCCGGGCGTGGCTGGTAAATCGCGGCCTGCAGCAGGAATATCACGGTCGAATCGGGAGGCCTGGTCCAAAGGTTATGAGAGTCGGCGTTCTTGCGCTACAAGGAGACTTTTCGGAGCACAAGAAAGTGCTCCAAAAGCTGGGGGTCGAGGTAAGCGAGGTTCGACTTCCCCAGCATCTGGATGGCCTGGACGGGCTGATCATCCCGGGTGGTGAATCTACCACGATTGGTAAGCTGGCAGAGGACTTCGCGCTCATCGAGCCATTGCGCCGGTTCAGCCGGGAGAAGGCGGTCTGGGGAACCTGTGCTGGGGCGATCTTCCTTTCCAAGGATGCCCACCGCCAGCAGCCACTATTGGCTCTGATGGATATCCAGGTTGAGCGCAACGCGTTTGGGCGGCAGGTCGCCAGCTTCGAAACAAACCTGAATGTGCCAGCCTTGGCGGACGTGGATGGTGATAACCGTCCCTATCATGCAGTGTTTATCCGCGCCCCGCTGATCGAATCGGTCAGCGGGGATGCCCGGGTGCTGGCCCGCCTGGAGGATGGTCGTATTGTGGCTGCCCAGCAGGGCAAATTATTGGCAACCTCGTTTCACCCGGAGCTGACGGAGGACGACCGCTTCCATCGCTATTTCCTCCGGCTGGCAAGCTCGGCGTGACGGCCGTTCGTGGAGCAATCTGGGTCGCGATGATTTGGGGATCAGGTATCCAGAAAACAGGCTGGCGTTCATGAATCTCCGCCCATTTGACTGGCGTGATCTTCCCGCGCTGCACCGTTACCGCAAGCGCTGTGTATTTCTGAACAGTGCCTTGCTATTGACGCGCGGTGCGCACGCCTTTGCCGGTTCCGTGCTATCGTATCTCACCCCGGCGTCGGGGATCTACACCAGCGTGAGCACCCACAACGGGGACACGGACCACTCGTTGATTGGACAGGTTATCCACGCGCCTGGAACCCAGGTAGCGCAGATGACCTTCCTCTCCCCGGATGAAGCCCTCGGGTCGTCCGCACTGCCCGAGCTGATCGACTATCTCTCGGTGCAAGCTGTCGACCGCGGCGCGTTTCGATTGCTGGCGGAGGTGGACGAGCACAGCCAGGCCTACGCCAGCCTGCGGAGCACCAGTTTTGCGATTTATGCCCGCCAGCGCATCTGGCAAATTGATGCCCCTGTGCGTGAAGAGCCTTCTTCTTTACCCTGGCAGGTGGCATCCGAGCTGGACCTGATCTCGGTCCGCTCTCTGTATAACAACACTGTCCCCGGGCTGGTGCAGCAAGTTGAGCCATTCCCGGTAGAGCGTTTAAACGGGATGGTATACCGCCAGGACGATGAGGTCCTGGCATATGTCGAGCTAAAATACGGGCCACGCGGCATATACGTTCAGCCATTTGTCCACCCGGATGCCGGTCACCTGGTTCCTGGCTTGTTGGAACTTCTGCCGCAGGTACCCCATCGCCGTTCACGCCCGGTTTATCTATGTATTCGTTCCTATAATTCCTGGTTGGAAACGGCGCTGGAGGAAGATGGCGCCCGGGCAGGCCCACGCCAGGCGGTGATGGTCAAGCACCTGGCGATACCGCAGAAAGTTGTCCGCGCTTATGCCCTGCCGGTCTTGGAGGGCGGTCATCCTGAGGTGACTGCCCCGATAGCCCAATCCCAGCCGGTGCAAACGATCATTGTTCAGAAAGATACTTGTGGTTATTGATGTCACAGCGAAAAATCACTGACGATTTACAGGCATTACTGGATGTACTTCCCGCTGATATTCATGCCGCGGTTGAGAAAGCGGATGATTTCGACAACCTGTTGGAGATCATTCTTGATCTGGGACGCATTCCAACGGCGCGTTTTGTCAACCGCGAGCATGTGCTTAGCCAGAGAGAAGTCACCCACGAACAAATTGAATATGTAGTCAGCCGGATTGGCGATTTTGATGCCGATAACCGGGCTGGGCTGGAGCGCACCCTGCATCGCATTGCCGCGATTCGCAACCGGCGCGGCCATATTGTGGGCTTAACCTGCCGGGTGGGGCGCGCCGTGTATGGCACGACCGATATCATCAAAGACTTGATCGAAAGCGGTAAGGGGCTTTTGCTTTTAGGGCGACCCGGGGTGGGTAAGACCACCATGCTGCGCGAGGCAGCTCGCCTGCTGGCGGAGAGTAAGCGCGTGGTGATCGTGGACACCTCCAACGAGATTGGCGGTGATGGCGATGTGCCTCATCCGGCGATCGGGCGGGCCCGGCGGATGCAGGTGACCATGCCCTCCTTGCAGCACGAAGTGATGATCGAGGCCGTCGAGAATCATAACCCTGAGGCGATTGTGATCGATGAGATCGGGCGCGAGCTGGAAGCGGCTGCCGCGCGCACAATCGCCGAGCGTGGCGTCCAGCTGATCGGTACCGCCCATGGTAACACGCTGGAGAACCTGCTGCTTAACCCAACCTTATCCGACCTGGTTGGCGGCATTGAGCCGGTCACCCTGTCTGACGAAGAAGCGCGCCGCCGGGGCACGCAAAAAACAGTCCTGGAGCGGAGAGCGCCAGCCACTTTCGACGTGCTGATCGAGATCCAGCAGCGCGATCGCCTGGCAGTGCACCCAGATGTAGCGGTTGCGGTGGATGCTCTCTTGCGCGGCTACCCTCTGCCGCCCGAGATCCGGGTGCGGGATGAGAGCGGTTTTCACATCGAGCGCCCGGCTGCTCCCCGGCGTTCCCCTCAGGCTCAGCAAAGCCAGCAAGGCTATCGCCGCATGTCTGCCAACGGGGGTACCCAGCCCTCCAACTCCCCGGAACAGGCTGGCGAGGCTGCCTGGACGCCCGGGCGGCCTGCACCAGAATCGGCGCTGGATTCGCGCGCGCCGACGAGCACGATCCATATCTACCCTTACGGGGTGGCTCGCAACCGCCTGAGCCAGGCAATCCGCCGCTTGCGGGTGCCTGCTATCGTGGTCAATGATCCCGGGGAGGCGGATGTGCTGGTCACCCTGCGCTCGTATTACCGCAAGCGCCAGCGCACCATCGTGGATGCCGAAAACCGGGGTATGCCGATCTATGTCCTGCGCGCCAATACCATCAACCAGATGCAGCAATTCCTGAGCGACCTGTTCAACCTGTCTGCCTTCGCTTACGATGAGCAAGGTGAAGACCTGGTGCGCAGTGAAACGCAGGCTGCAATCGAGGCGGTGTTGAACGGTGAGCGCTGGGTGGAGCTGCAACCAGCTTCGTCGGCAGTCCGCCGCCTGCAGCACCAGATGGCTCGCCAGGCAAGCCTGGCATCCCACTCGTATGGCAAAGAGCCATACCGGCGGGTGCGGATTTTTAGGGACTAAAGATAGGGGTCCCAACCCAACCTGGCCATGTTCATCACTTTTGAGGGATCAGAGGGGAGCGGTAAATCCTCCCAACAGGCGCAGCTTGCCGAGTATTTGCGCGGGCGTGGCATTCCCTTGCTGGTGACCCGCGAGCCGGGCGGCACGGAAATTGGCGAGCAAGTGCGCGCCATCCTTTCTGACCTGAAGAACACCGCCATGCACCCCCGGGCGGAGATCTTGCTTTTCCAGGCCTCGCGCGCTCAATTGGTTGAACAGATGATCCGTCCACATCTCGAGAAGGGCGGGGTAGTTCTTTGCGATCGCTATGCTGACTCGACCATTGCCTACCAGGGATATGGTTACCAGCTGGTTGACCTGGCAGTCCTGCGCAAGATTGTAAGCTTTGCTACTGGCGGCTTGCAGCCAGACCTGACCCTTTTGCTGGATTTGGATGTCGATGAAGGTTTGCGGCGGCGCGCCAACGGTGGTGAGTGGAATCGCCTGGATGCGTATGAGCTGGCTTTCTACCAGCGTGTGCGCCAGGGATACCATGAAATGGCGCGTGCTGAGCCGGATCGGTGGGTGATTATCGATGCCGGAAAACCGCCCGAGCAGGTCCAGGCGGTCATCCGGTCCGTCATTATGCAGCGTTTAAAGGCAACCGGGTAACCAGGTTGGTGAACGCCGCTTGGTCGGCGATTAGAAATCGTCGCCGTATCCCCCAAAACCACCCGGGCTATCACCCTCTCCGCCCAGGTCGGGGATGGCGGCCTCGATCTCTTCGGGGCTTTGACCGGATTCCAGGCGGTCGACCACTTCATCAAACTCGGGACCGAGCTCTTCGCCCATCTCCCGACCCATCTGGCGCATCATCCGACCCAATGCCTGGGGGTCTTCATCCAAACCATCCAGGTTACTGGGATCGGCAAGCGACTCCAGGCGGCTCTCATCAGAACGGGCAAAACGGATCCGCCCGATGCGCCGCTGCACATGTCCGCTCTGGCAATGCGGGCAGCTCACCGGTTGGCTTCCGTATTCGCTGTAGCTTAGGAATATTTCAAAGCGTTTTCTGCAATCCAGGCAAACAAAGACATAATTTGGCATACCACCTCCATAAGCAAACCGCTGTTGAGTCGAAAATTGTTATTGAGTAAATTTCAGCGGCTTACTGCACAATTCAGGTTAATGAAATTATAATCAGAAAATCATGACTGATCTAATCTCTCTACACACCCAAAACCAAAACTCATTGCTGATTGTCATTTCTGGCCCTTCTGGGGTGGGGAAAGACAGCGTTCTCCGGCAGATGAAAGAGCGCAGCCAGTCGTTTCATTTTGTTGTCACCGTGACAACCCGCCCGCCGCGCCGTAACGAAACGGACGGGGTGGACTATATCTTTGTAACCCATGAAGAGTTTAATCGTATGATCGAAGCAGGTGAGTTGCTAGAATATGCTCTTGTGTATGGTGAATATAAAGGCATCCCCCGAAATCAAGTGCACGAGGCGCTCGAGAGTGGCAAAGATGTGATCTTGCGCATCGATGTCCAGGGTGCGGCAACGATTCGTAGCCTGTCTCCACAAGCAGTATTGATTTTTATTATCACCGGAAGCGAAGAAGAGTTGAGCCGACGCCTGGCGGCGCGAAAGACTGAAACCCCTGAAGGGTTGAAACTGCGTATTGCTACGGCTTGTGAGGAGTTGAAGCGAGCGGATGAATTCGATTACATGATTACTAACTACGACAACCATTTGGATGAGACAGTGGACACGATCCTGTCGATTATCTGTGCCGAACATCACCGGGTACACCCGCGAAAGGTAGAACTATGAACCAGGAGCCTCCATACTCCAGCCCATACCCTCCCCAGACATCTGCGCCAAGAGAGGTGATGGTGCAACAACCTCAGAGTCGACCGGTCGTCACCTACACCATCCTGGCGGTGACAGTCCTGGTCTACTTGCTGCAAATGGCGACAGAAAACGTGCTGGTGGGAACAGACCTGCCCGCTCTGTACGGGATGAAGATCAACGAACTGATCGTTGAAGGCCAGTTCTGGCGGTTGATCACACCGGTGTTTTTGCATGGCTCGATCCTGCATATTGCCTTTAACATGTACGCCCTGCTCATATTTGGACCAGGGCTGGAGCGTTTCTACGGTCACTGGCGTTACCTGGCTTTATACTTTGTCAGCGGCTTTGCTGGCAATGTGTTTTCGTTCTTATTCTCCAGCGCTCCCTCGCTGGGGTCTTCCACGGCGATCTTCGGCTTGCTGGCTGCTGAGGGAGTGTTTCTGTACCAAAACCGGAAATTGTTCGGCAAAGGTGCTCAGCGCGCCTTGATCAACCTGGTCACAATCGCCCTGGTCAACCTGTTTATCGGATTATCCCCGGGTATCGATAACTGGGGGCATATTGGCGGGCTGGTAGGTGGAGCCCTGTTTGCCTGGTTTGCAGGACCGCTATTGACGGTTGAGCAGAGTGCGCTTAACTACAGCTTGGTGGATCAGCGCGGGTCTGGCGCAGCCGTTGGTGTGGGGGTTGGGGTGGCCGCGCTATTTTTCATCCTGGCGATGTTAGGGGTCTATTTCAGATTATAGAAGTTGGGCGGGCGCTTTTCCAGGAATGCCTGCAAACCCTGGCGGTGTTCTTCACCCTGGGCGGCTATATCCTGGAGATAGGCTTCGTAATCCAGCACCTCTTCCAGGTTCCCAAGGATTGCTTTGTTGAAAGCGCGCTTTGCCAGCCCGAATGTGCTCACCGGTCCGAGAGCCAGGGCGGATGCCCACATCTCAGATTGGCTTTCTAGCTCGACTGCCGGTACCACCCGGTTCACCAGCCCCAGGGCAAGCGCCTGTTGGGCGTTCAGTGGGGCATTGCTGCAGGTGTACTCAAACGCCCTGCCTAGCCCGATCAGCGCTGGCAACAATAGTGAAACCGCTGAATCCGGTACTAATCCAATTCCAGAAAAACCCACCACAAAGCGAGCGGTGTCCACAGCGATGCGCAGGTCGCAAGCCAGGACAATGCCCAGGGCAGCCCCTGACACCGATCCGTTGATTGCCGCCAGGACCGGTTTCCCAAGCCGGCGGATTTGCAGGATCAATGGGTTGTACGTGCATTGCAGGTGGCCGCGAAAAGATGTGCCTTGCGCCTGCCTGATCTCATTCACATCTTGCCCGGCACTGAACGTGCTGCCGCGCGCGGCCAGCAGCACGCAGCGCACCTGAGGGTCGCGCTCTGCTTGGCGGAAAGCCGCCTGCAAGGCCTGGATCAGGTCAGCATTGATGGCGTTGACTTTTGGCCGGTTGAGGCATAGTTTCAGTACCCCACCGCTTTGCTCCATTAGGAGTACAGATTCTTTTTCAGACATGCCACCTCCATCCTTTATTCTGATTCGAAGTTGCGCAGTTCTGTGGAATACCCCCAATCACCCACCAGCTGCGTATCCCCGTTTATTTTAACGTCAGATTGGGCGAAATGATCAGCCAGGTATCTTGAAGGACTGACAAAAACAAATCCCCGGGGGATTGCCCCGGGGATTGTGTGTACCAGTCAATCCAGTTTATTCTGGCAGGTCGCCAAAGCCGTCGTCCTCAGATTCTTCACCATCGTCATAGCCAAGCTCCAGCTCGACCTGGTCATCGACCAGCCGGACCCACAGGAGAAGGATCTGCCCCTCATCTAAATCCAGGTAGCGGGCGGCGACGATCGGCGCCTGATCCTGAAGCCCTTCCGGGGTACGGTACTCCAGGTGAATACTTTTCTGGTTGTGCCAGGCGCGATAGCAGCGCTCGATCAGGGATGGACCGTTGAAGGTGCGCAACCGGGTGACAGCAATGTCTCCCAGGTTGGGGCCTTCGCTCAAACCAAGCGCCCACCCGTCATTGACTGCTTCAAAGGTTGGAGGCGGACCCTCAATGATTGTTATTTTTTCTTCCATTTTGACCTCCGGTCTGCGGAATCTTACCATTAAAACCGGCAATAAAAATAAAGTTTTTCTTAGAGCTTTCCAGGATGAAAGCTGGAGCATCATTTAACTCCTAGCCCAGTAAACCCCTTAAGCCGAGATTCGCCGCAGGGCGATTGCATGTGCCCTACTCTGCAGACGCAATCCCATAAAATGGATGGTTTGGGGGTGTAACGGTGGGCTTTGCCCCACCGTTACACCCCCAACTCTCCCCTCCAGTAGGGGCAAATTAACCAAATGCAATTGCCCTAAGATTCGCCGCCATTCATGGGCTGTTTTGGCGGGTATAATGGGCGCTGGAGAAAATCAGATGTATAAACTGGTGATTATGATCGGGCCGCTCGATAATTGGGCGGCTTTTGATGAGGCCTGGCCGCAATTCTTGCACGAGGTTGAGAGCATGCCCGGTTTACGCCGCGAAGCAACCAGCCGGGTCGATTCGGTATTGTATGGCAACGCGCCGGTGGCATTTGTCCACGAGCTATTCTTTGATTCGCTGGATGACGCCCGAGTGGCGATGGCTTCACCTCAGGGACGGGCGGCAGGCAAGCTGCTCCAGGCAATGACCCGCGGACAGTTGACGCTCTACCTGGCAGATCATAAAGAGGACGATCTGGAGAATATCCTTAAGTTTAAAGCCAAAATCGGGCAGAGCGCTGAGGACGCCCAGGAGATACCAGAGTAATGGATTCGGGTAGGGTTTCTGTGCGGTTCATCCTGGGTGTATTCTTTGTGCTGGCTATTGTCGCCGGCTATTTTATTTTGCGTGGCGTCACTTCGCCCAGCCTGGCTGCTGATCTTTCGCGCTTTAACCGCCTGCGAACCTGGTTTAGCAACCCTGCCGCGCACGCGGATTGGACCATTCGCGCCGGCGAGACCTGCGCGAACGCGCCGTTTGTCTTCCCGACGGATGGCTATATTGGTTTTATCTGGGGCGATTCGTTCCGCCCGGGCCACCGCCACCAGGGATTGGATATCTTCGGCGGTGAAGCCGCTGGGGTGACGCCCGTGGTGGCCGCATACAGCGGCTATCTCAGCCGCTTGCCGGATTGGAAATCATCACTGATCATTCGCCTTCCTGAAGACCCTCTCCAGCCAGGTCGCCAGATCTGGACCTATTACACCCACATGGCAGATGCGGATGGCGGGTCTTATATCTCCCCGGAATACCCACCCGGCACCAGCGAAGTGTATGTGGAAGCCGGGACTCCGCTCGGTTACCAGGGCAACTACTCCGGCGACCCGGATAACCCCACCGGAGTCCACCTGCATTTTTCGATTGTGCTGGACGACGGGCAGGGGAGCTTCCGCAACGAGCTGGAGATGCGCAATACGCTCGATCCCTCGCCGTATTTCAATTTGCCCCTCAACGCCGAGCTGAACCAGGGGGAGGTCCCGGTGTGCCGGGAGTAAGGGACAGGTGGATATGTTCGACTTCAAAGATAAGGTTGTACTGGTGACTGGGGCGGGGCGGGGCATCGGGCGGGCGATTGCCGAGGCTTTTGCCAGCCACGGGGCATCGGTGGCAGCCAACGACCTCACCCCGGTGAACCTGGATGAGACCCTGCGCCGCATCGCTGCGGCAGACGGGCGTAGCAAAGATTATGTGTTCGATATCGCCATGAAAATGCCCGTCCAGGCACTGGTTGAAGCGGTGCTGGATGATTGGGGGCGTATCGATATCTTGGTCAATAACGCCGGGGTGGAGCCGCACGCTGCCTTGCTGGATATGGACGAGTGGGACTGGCGCAGGACGATTGACGTCAACCTGAGCGGGTCGTTTTTTACCCTGCAAACAGTAGGGCGGGTGATGCGCGAGCAGGGCGGCGGGGTGATTGTCAACATTGCCTCGATTGCCGGGCGAGCCCACGGGCTGAAGGATCGGGGAGCGTATGTCGCCAGCAAGATGGGCCTCATCGGGCTGACCCGCGAAGCGGCTCGCGAGCTGGCTGCTTACCGGATCCGGGTTAATGCTGTCTGTCCGGGGGTCATTGAAACCGAGATGACCGCTGCCTTGCGTCAGGATGAAGCCATGCTGGACAAGTGGCTGGCAGATATTCCCCAGGGCAGGCTGGGATTGCCCGAGGATGTGGTCAACCTGGTGCTTTTCCTGTGTAGCGACGGAGCTGCATACCTGACCGGGCAGGCGATCAATGTCGATGGTGGCAAGGTTATGTGTTGAGATAATCAATGCGCCTGCGTATCCCTCCAGCCCTGTATCACCGCCGCTTCCGCTACCTGTGGATAGGGTTGACGGTTTCCATCGCCGGAACGCAGATGCAGACCTGGGCGCTGTTCTGGCATATCCGCACCCTGACCGACCAACCGATTGCCCTGGGTGGGGTGGGTCTGGCGCGCATCGTGCCGATTGTGGTCTTCTCGCTAATCGGCGGGGCAGTCGCCGATGTGGTCAATCGTCGCAGGCTGTTGTTCGTCACTCAAAGCATCATGGCGCTGACCGCGGTGATATTAGCCTGGCTCACTTTCCAGGGCACGATCAGTCTATGGCATATCTATTTGTTGACCGCTCTGCAAGCTACGGCAGTCGCATTCGATACGCCGTCTCGCCAGTCGCTGGTACCCAACCTGGTGCCAGCCCAGGATTTACCCAATGCCTTCAGCCTGAACTCGATCGGCTTCCAGGTAGGCGCAATCGTCGGTCCGGCTTTGAGCGGGCTGGTCATCGCTTATTGGGGGCAGCCTTACACCTACCTGATTAACGCCCTTAGCTATGGCAGCGTGATCATTGCCCTGGTGCTGATGGGTCCTGTGGCGCAGCTAGCCGACCCGCTCAAGCGCCCCGAGGTCAGCCTGAGCGCCATCCGCGAGGGGATTCAGTTCATCTTGCGCAGCCCGATCATCCTGGCTACTATGATCCTGGACTTTTTCGCCACTTTTTTCTCGTCTGCCAACACGCTGATGCCGGTGTATGCCCGAGATGTTTTGGGAGTAGGCGCGATCGAATATGGTTGGCTTTCGGCTGCCCAGGCAGTTGGCGCCATGCTGGCAGCGCTGGTCATGTCCCAGCTGGTGATCATCCGCCGCCAGGGGCAAGTTTTCCTGTGGGCGGTGGTGGCATTCGGGCTGGCAACCATCACCTTCGGGCTGGCGCGCAGCCTGTCCGTGGCGATGGCGGCGCTGGTTGCCATCGGCGCTTCCGACTCGGTCAGCACCGTCATCCGCAACACGATCCGCCAGCTGCAGACGCCGGACTATATCCGCGGGCGGATGATCAGCGTGAACCAGATTTTCTTCATGGGGGGACCGCAATTGGGGGAGGTGGAAGCCGGGGTGGTAGCGCAGCTTTTTGGGGCGCCGGTTGCTATTATCAGCGGCGGGGTGGGGGCGCTGCTGGCGGTGGGCTGGATCTCCCGCCGCTGGCCGCAACTGCGCCGCTATAACGGCGACGAACCGATCCTGGCCGAGGGGGCGCCGGCGGATTAGGCTGGCTCTGAGGAGAAACTATTCCAACCAGTCTTCCAGAAGCAAGCCGGCTGAATCGATCAGGCGATAGAAATGCTTCTGGTTATGGGATAACAGCGTAGCGCCAATATCCAGGGCGATGCTGGCAATTTGCAAATCCAGATCGCTAATTATCTTGCCATCTTTTTCGAGACTGGCTTTGAGCTGCCCAAACCGCCGCGCTGACCATTCGTCAAATGGCAGGATGGTCAGCGCGGCTAGCAAAACATCCAGCCGGGCCATGTTTTCCGCAGAGCGCTGTGACTTGGTTGTGCCATGCACCAATTCCCCTACGCTGATTGCTGTAATAGCAAGCTCCTCGTCAGGTGAGACACGCGTAGAAAGATCGAGCTTGGCGCGCAGAATTGCCACACAATGATCACTGTCCAGGATTTTCATAAATCGATTGTGGGCCGTGAAGTACTGCCCTGTCTTAGTTCCGCGATTTTATCTACCAGGTTTGCCAGGTCTGCCTCTTCTTGCCATAACCCGAAAGCAGCCATTGCCGGGTGTAGCTCGCGCCGCTCTACTTTTTCCAGGGTTTCACGATTTTGTCCGAGCGCCAGTGCAAGACGTAAAGCCGCGTCTGCTGCTCGCTCCAATCGCTCTAGGTCACTGGAGCCAATTAAAACGGCTACAGGACGTTGCCGGCGTTGAATGATGATTCGCTCGCCTGCTGCTGCCCGGCTGATTAGCTCGGAGAAGCGACTTTTCGCATCAGCTACATTTATATAATCCATAGCAGTCCTCGCTTAAAATGGTCATAATGACCAACTAATAAGATTATACCATTGGATTAAATGCGCTGAGCCGTACTTTGTTCTTCTGGAGAGAAATTGCGGAGCAATGCCTGTCTATTCCTGGAGCGTTTCCCATTCTTTAAACAGCGTATCCATTTCCCCCTGCACAGCCATGTACTCTCCTCCCAGGCGCTGCACTTTCGCCGGGTCGGGTGGTGGGTTTTCCAGCTGCCTGGATAGCCCTGCCAGCCGCGCTTCCAGCCCTGCAATCTGCTCCTCCAATTGCTTGAGCCGCGCTTTGCGCTTGCGCTCTTCCGCAGATGGGCGGTCAGGGCGGTTACGCCCGCGCGGGGCGGCGTCTTGCTGGCGTGCTTCGACCGCGGCAGTTGCCGCAGCGACCCGCTCAACCTCGCGCTGGGCGCGGTACTGGGTGTAGCTGCCCTCGAAGAGGCGCATCGCCGCCTCGCCCGGCTCGATCTCCCAGATCTGGGTCCCCAGGGCGTCGATCAAGTAGCGGTCGTGCGAGACCAGCAAGATGGTGCCCTGGTAATCTTGCAGCACTTCCTGCAAGATCTCCTGGGAGGGGATATCCAGATGGTTGGTCGGCTCGTCGAGCAACAGCAGGTTGGCGTCGCTCAGTGAAAGCTTAGCCAGCGCCAGGCGGCCGCGCTCCCCGCCCGACAGGGTCGAGACCTGCTTGAACACCTCCTCGCCGCTGAACAGGAAGCGCGCCAGGTAATGGCGAATCTCTGCCAGCAGCATCCCGGGCGCTACGGACTCAATCTCTTCTACCAGCGTGCGCTCGGGGTGCAGGTCTTCGTGCGCCTGGGCAAAATAGGCGATCTTCAAGCTGGCGCCCAATACCACCTCACCAGCCAGGGGCGGCATCATCTCCAGCAGGGTCTTCAAAAAGGTGGTTTTACCTGCCCCGTTGGGACCGATCAGCGCGGCGCACTCGCCGCGTTTTAGCACCAGGTTGGGGACGTGAAACAGCGGGCGACCTTCATCGGCGTAGCCTATTGCCACATTGTAAGTGCGCAGCACCAGATCGCCCGAGCGCAGGCTGGCTTTTAGATTCAGGTGCAGGTGGGGCGGGCGGTTGCTGGGTGGTCGCAAGGCGCGGATGCGCCGCTCGACTTCCTCCACCCCCAGGGTGTGAGACGTCACCTCCACCTGGGCGCTGATCTCCAGCCATTTTTTGCCCAGCATGGCATCCACCCCCAGGCTTTCGATAGCCTGCACCTGGCGGCTCAGGCGGCGCAGCCTGCCTTTGGCTTGCAGGGTGTTCTGCCCGGAAATATTGCGCTTGACGTAATCGATCTCCTTCAGCAGGCGTTCTTTCTCGCTCTCGAAGACCTGCTGGCGCAGGTCCCAGCGTTCCTGACGCTGCTGCACGTAAGCCGAGTAATTGCCCCGGTAGGTCTCCAGACCGTCAGTGCGCATCTCCCAAATATGGTCTACCACCCGGTCCAAAAAGTAACGGTCGTGAGAGACGATCAGCACTGCGCCATCCCACTGGCTCAGGTAGCCCTCCAGCCACTCCACTGCATCAATATCCAGGTGGTTGGTCGGCTCATCCAGCACCAGCAGGTCGGGCGAGGCCAGCAGCAGGCGCGCCAGGACGGCACGCGTGCGCTGCCCGCCAGATAGCTGGCTGATCGGGCGCGGGTAATCGCTAGCTTCAAAGCCCAGGCCGGTCAGGATCTGCCGGATGCGGGTCTCGTAGGTGTAGCCGCCCAGGCGCTCAAACTCCACCTGCAGCGGTCCATAGCGCTCCAGGGCAGCTTGCGCCTGGTCTGGTTTGCTCATGGCACTCTCCAGGCGAGCCAGCTCAGCCTCCAGGGTGCGCAGGTCGGCAACGGCTTTCAAGCACTCCTCCCACAAGGTGTGGCTGCCATGCAAGCCCGCCTCCTGGGGCAAGTATCCCAGGCGCAGGTTGCGCGCCCGCTGAACGCTGCCGCTGCTGGGTTCTTCCAGGCCGATCAGGACGCGCAGCAGGGTGGTCTTGCCGATGCCGTTGGGTCCAACGATGGCAATCCGTGCCGCGTGGGGGATGCTGAACGAGACACCGGTGAAGATATCCACCGGCTCGTATGCTTTTGCCAGATTTAAGCCGCTGATGAGAGACATCCGGTTGTCGATTATACCGTGTTATAATCGCACCCGCTGACCTGCTATTGGTTGGGTGTACTCAAATGTTGTTAGTTTGGGGGTGTGTGGAGTGAGTGGCGTAGCCGCTCACTCCACACGCCCCCAGAAACGCCTCAACAACATTTTAGTGCTCCCCTCTGGTTAGATGCACGAAAAAGCGACTGATAATTATGGACACAATGCAGGATACGAAAAAAGAACCTTCTAAGACAACCCGCCGCCTGACGTGGGCGCTGGTGATTGCTTTTGCCATCGCGGCTCTCATCACGGCTTACCTGACCTTTATCGCCATGCGCGATTTTGTCGCCAGCTGGGAGCTTACCTCCCTGCCGGGCATTGCTCTATCTCCCTCCCAGCCCACCCCCACACCGGATGAGAGCGGTGTGATCAACGACGTGCAAACCCCTCTGCAAGCTCCCAGCGGACCGGAACCTGAGACCTGGGACGGCGCCAGCCGGGTGAGCGTGCTGGTGATGGGGCTGGATTACCGCGATTGGTCCGCCGGCGAGGGCGCGCCGCGCACCGACACCATGATCTTGCTGACGATAGACCCGCTGGCGCGCACGGCTGGCATGCTTTCCATCCCCCGCGACCTGTGGGTGAATGTCCCCGGTGGCTTCGACTATAGCCGCATCAACACCGCTTATAGCCTGGGCGAATCTTATAAATACCCCGATGGCGGCGGTCCGGGTCTGGCAATGGCGACCGTGGAAGAGTTGCTCGGCGTGCCGATCGATTACTATGCCCAGATCGACTTCGGCGCTTTCGTGCGCTTCATCGATGAGATCGAGGGCGTCAAGGTTGACGTCAAAGAGAAGATGAAAGTCGATCCCTTGGGCGATGATAACGTCAAAACCTTGCGCCCGGGCGTGCAGACCCTGGACGGCGAGCTTGCCCTGGCTTATGCGCGCACGCGCAAGACTGAGGGCGGCGACTTTGACCGCGCCCAGCGCCAGCAAGAGGTGATCTTTGCCATCCGCGATCGTATTATGAGCGCCGATATTCTCCCCACCCTGATCTCCAAAGCCCCCATCCTGTACCAGGAGCTCTCTGCCGGGGTCAACACCAACCTGACCCTGGAGCAAGCCATCAAGCTGGCCTGGCTGGCGAAGCAGGTGCCCGAGGAGAACATCAAGCGCGGGGTGATCGGCCCGCCCGACCAGGTGCTGCTGGTCAAATCGCCGGAGGGCGACGATGTGCTCAAGCCCATCGCCGATAAGATTCGCGACCTGCGAGATAGCATCTTCTTCGAGAGCGGTCCAGCCAGCCCGGCGGCGAATATGCCGCCAGCGGAAGTGATCGCCGCCGAGAATGCCAAGCTCAGGGTGCTGAACGGGACCGCCACAGGCGGGCTGGCAGCCCTCAGCAGCGATTACCTCAAGAGCCAGGGCTATAACGTGGTCGAAACCGGCAACGCCGACCAGCTTTACACCCTGACCAACCTGATCGATTACACTGGCAATCCCTACACGCTCAAATACCTGTCTGAGCTGATGAACGTCTCCTCCAACCAGATTTACAGCCGCTATGACCCGGCAAGCCCGGTGGATGTGGTGGTTATCCTGGGCAACGATTGGGCTGCCAACAACCCCATGCCGTAATCATCGTGTCAGGTGCCACGTGCTCCAGTGTCAAGTGTCGGGCTAAATAGGCGAGAGCTATGACACACGAGAACGTGACACCGGGTAACCTGGGACCTGACACTCTCAGCGGCTCCGTCGAGCGGGTCACATACTATAACCCCGAAAACGGCTACAGCGTGCTGCGCCTGAAGCCGGATAGCCCCCGAAAAATCCCTGGCCTAAGCCGGGACGGATTGGCGACCGTGGTCGGCAACCTGCCCGAGCTTTCCCCCGGCGAGCACCTGCTGCTGAGCGGGCGCTGGATCACCCATCCCCGCCACGGGCTCCAATTTCAAGTCGAGATCTGCGAGCAAACCCTGCCCGCCACCCTGGCGGGTATGCGTCGTTATTTAGGCTCGGGTCTGGTCAAGGGGATTGGACCGCGCCTGGCGGAGCGCATCGTCGCCCAGTTCGGCGACCGCACCCTGGACGTGATCGAGAGCCAGCCCGAACGGCTGGTGGAAGCAGCGGATATCGGTCCCAAGCGCGCCGGGCTGATCGCCCGCGCCTGGCAGGAGCAGAAGCAGGTCAAGGAGATCATGCTTTTCCTGCACAGCCACGGCGTGTCCACCAACCTGGCAGTCAAGATCTACAAGCAATACGGCGACCAGGCTCTGCCGGTGGTGCGCGACGACCCCTACCGGCTGGCGCGAGATATCTACGGGGTGGGCTTTCTGACCGCGGACCGGATCGCCCGCTCGCTGGGGCTGCCCGCCGACCACCCCACCCGCATCGAAGCTGGGCTGGTCTACGCCCTCAACGAGATGAGCGACGATGGGCATGTGTACAGCCCGCAGGTAATGCTGGCAGAGCGGGCTGTGCAGTTGCTGCAGGTGCCGGCAGAGCTGATCCAGCCCGCATTGCAGCGCCTGGCCCAGGACGAGCGGGTGCGCGAGGAAACCATACCCTATGTTGTGGAGACGCCCCGCCAGGTAGAGACGCCCCACCGGAGCGTCTCTACCCACGTCAGCGAGGCTGGCGGGGTCTATGGCCTGCAAGCAGTCTACCTGGCGCCCCTGTATTACAGCGAGGTGGGCGCCGCCGAGCGCTTGCGTTCCCTGGCGCGGACCATTCCCTCCCGGCTGAGCGACCTGCCGCCGGCCTTCATCACCCTGGACCCGCAGCTTTCCCCCCAGCAGGCAGAAGCCATCCGCAGCGCGCTGAGCCACCCGCTCAGCGTGCTCACCGGCGGTCCCGGCACCGGCAAAACCACCGCCCTGCGTGCCCTGATTGCAGTGGTTGAAGCGGCGGGCAAGCGCTGCGCCCTGGCCTCGCCTACCGGGCGGGCTGCCAAGCGCCTGGCAGAAGCCACCGGGCGTCCCGCCAGCACCATCCACCGCCTGTTGGGCTTCTCCCCCGGCGAGGGCTTCAAGCACAACCTGGAGAACCCCCTGCCGGTCGACCTGCTGGTGGTGGACGAGGCCTCCATGCTCGACCAGACCCTGGCATACAGCCTGCTCAAGGCGATCGAAGCCGGGACGCACCTGCTGCTGGTGGGCGACGTGGACCAGCTGCCCTCAGTGGGGGCGGGTGACGTGCTGCGGGACGTGATCGCCAGCGGGGTTGCCCCGGTGGCACGCCTGGAGGTCATCTTCCGCCAGGCTGCCGGCTCGCAGATCATCACCAACGCCCACCGCATCAACCAGGGGCAGATGCCGCTCTTCCCTAAGGGAGATACCTCGCCAGGTAGCGATTTCTATCTCTTCCCCGCTGAGACTCCCGAAGACGCCGCCTCATGGGTGCAGCAGGTGGTCTGCCAGCGCATCCCGGGCAAGTTCGGGCTCGACCCGCGCCAGGAGATCCAGGTGCTGGCGCCGATGTACCGCGGTCCGGCAGGTGTGCATGCCCTAAACCAGGCTTTGCAGGCTGCCCTCAACCCGCCCGCCGCTCACCGCCCGGAAAAAAGCCTGTTCGGGCAGCTCTTCCGCCTGGGCGACCGGGTGATGCAGGTGCAGAACAACTATGACAAGGACGTGTTCAACGGCGATATCGGGGTGGTAGCCGGGCTGGATATGGTGGATCAGTTGCTGAGCGTGAACTTCGATGGTCGCCGGGTGGACTACGATTGGAGCGAAGCCGACCAGCTCGTGTTGGCATACGCCATCTCGGTGCATAAGGGGCAAGGCTCGGAGTTCCCTGCGGTGGTGGTACCAGTGCTGACCTCGCACTACCTGATGCTGCAGCGCAACCTGCTCTACACCGCCGTGACCCGGGCCAAGGTGCTGTGCGTGCTGGTGGGCAGTCGCAAAGCGATTGGCATCGCCGTGCGCAATAACAAGGTGGCGGAGCGATTCACCGCGCTGGATTGGAGGTTGAGCCGGGGGTGACCTTTTATGTGAGAAGGACCGGGGATGAGGGCACTACCTCAAGCCCGCTTAGGAGGTGACCTGCGCGGTAGCCACGGCACAAATGCACTCGTCGTCTCGGCGTATTCTTTATACCCTGGCTTGTTTTCAATTAACGCCCGCTCCAGCAGCCTCACCCCCGAGACGCGCAGCAGCAGGGTTGTCATCAGCAGCGGGCTGAAGGCCGTCCACCAGCCGCCCGCCGCCAGGGCGATCAGGTAATAACCCCACCACTGGGCAGCATCGCCGAAGTAGTTGGGGTGGCGGGTATAGCGCCACACGCCGCCGGTGAGCAGCTTACCTTTGTTCGCCGGGTCGGCTTTGAAACGGCTGAGCTGCCAGTCGCCAACCGCCTCGAAGAAGAAACCCACCCCCCACACCGCCAGGGCCAGGACGTCCAGGATAGTGATCTGCGCCGGGTTCGGGCTGACCTGGGCTGCCAGGAGCGGGGCGGAGATGACCCACAGAAAGAAGCCCTGCAAGAGGAAGACTTTGAAATAGCTCTGCCACCACCATTTTCCCCCGCCTTGCTCGCGCCACTGGCGGTAGCGGTAATCCTCCCCCTTGCCCCAGTTGCGCCGGAGGATATGCAGCGAGAGACGCAGCCCCCAGGCAGTAACCAGGGCTACCAGCAGCAGCTTGCGCGGGGCGTAGCCGTCTGGCGTGGCGGCGTAATAGACCCAGGCGGCGGTCACAAAGCCCAGCCCCCAGAAGATATCCACGATGCTGGCATCCCGCAGTAACAGGCTGACCAGCCACAAGGCGCTCACCAGCGCCAGGATCAGCACACCGGTGGCAGCGTAGATCTCCCAAAATCCCATAAGTTGTGCTTCTGGCTAATTGGCAGATATCCACCGCAGAGCACTCAGAGTTCGCAGAGTCTCTACAAGTTTATTCTCTGTGTGCTCTGTGTCTCTGTGGTGAAAATCATTTCTTTTCCTGCTGCTCCCAGGCCTCACGCCACGAATCGTAGGCTTCGGCGTGGTTGCTCTCATCCACCACCAGGGTTTTATCCACCCCGTCCCGGTCGAGGATCAGGAAGGTAATCTCTTGCCTGCCGTCCTCGCTCATTTCAATCACGCAGTCGATAGGGGTGATCTCCTCGCGCAGGAAATGCCAGCCGAAGTGCGTCTCGCAGGCTGGCTCGTAACAGTTACACGTGCGCCGGTCCAGGACAATCTTCATGGCTACCTCCAATAAACACCGATCAGGGTGGCAGGAACAATAAGCGTAACGCGCCCCAATAGCGCTCTCCCCCGGTGCGCTCGCACTCGGCGGGGGTCAGGTTGGGGATGATTTGCCCGCCCTCCGCCAGGCGTAGGGTGTACATCACGCCGGGGGTCATCTGGTAATCGGCATAGCCGGGGTTGATCTCGGGCTTCAGCCCGGTGAAGAAGCGGTTTTCGCCGCCATCCCAACTCAGGATAACTTCCACGCCGGGCACGGGCTCTCCGGCGCCATCGTACACTTGTACCTGGAGCAGCGCCTGGGCCAGCTCTTGGTTGCACACCAACTCCTGGCGGTCGAGCACGTATGGCGCTCCCTGGGTGGGCGTGGCAGTGCGGGTTGGCAGCGGCGTGCTGCTGGGGCGAGGGGTACGGGATACCTGGGGCGAGGCGGCTGGGGCGCTGGCGGCTGGCGCCGGTAAGGTTGAAGTTTGCATGGTGGACGCTGCCAGGGTGGGAAG
>JBFYSV010000169.1:0-8532 GCA_041301185.1 Anaerolineae bacterium | reverse complement strand
CGTGGCATACAAGATCACCATCAACGACCTGGAAGTGTGGAACAACCTCTCGCGGGAGGACAAGCTGCAGGTCGGGCAGACGCTGTTTATCCCCGGCAGCAACACCAAGGGCTATGCCACGCCCACACCGGTGGGCATGTTCCAGGTCGCCACCCCGGACGCGGACGGCAGGATCGTGCATTCCGTGCAGGCATATCATACGCTGATCACAATCGCCGACGCCTATGGCGTGCAGGTCGATAGCATCCTGGCGAACAACGGCCTGCAGGTGGATTGGCCCTTGCAGATCGGGCAGGAGCTGGTCATCGACGCGGGAAACTTTACCCCCAGCCCTACTCCCCGCCCGCTGACCCCCATCGAGATGCTCACCCCTGAAAGCGACGGCAAGTACTACCACACCGTCAGCAGCGGAGAGACCCTGTCATGGATCTCCGGCTATTACGGTGTGAGCATAAGCGAGCTGATGGCGTGGAATGAGCTGAGCGCCAGCTCGATCATCATCCCCGGGCAAAAGCTGCTGCTGCAGGTGACGCCACCCGCCACCGAGACGCCCATCCCGCCGCAGGCAACACGCACCCCCATCCCTACGGCATCCCTTGCGCCGTCTCCCACGCTCCAGAGCGCTATGGCGCAGGCGCCATCCCCCACGCCGACCAGCGCCACACCGGGTGCGGCCTCTCCCTTCGCTGGGAGGAGATCAACAGGCATCGTGTTATTACTTGTTGCGCTGGCCTTAGGGGGACTGATCGGGGCGGGATTTTTCATGCGCCGAAAACCGTAAGAGCAGGGTTCAACGCACCTGCAAGCTGCCGGTGTGTATCTGCTATTGGATTATCAGGTCAATCTAACCCACCGAAAACTGCTGTGTCCGAAGGTGGGCTCTTCCACCCAGACCTGGCGATTATCCATGACCGGGGAACGACCCGTTTCGCGGAAATGTTCCTTTGCCTGCTCCTGGCGTCCGCCCTGATTGCAGGAATGGCTCTCGCACCCTTCGTGGTGCACAGAGACTGTTTCTCCACGATGAATAGAAATACCCGAGCCAGCACCTGGTACATTGCTTCAGAACACGGAGATAGAAAGACTACCTACATACCCTGCGTTACCCAGTTACCGAGTCTTACCCTCCCTGATTAATCTAAATCCACCTGCTTCCAGAATTCCCTGAACTTAACCACTCTGTTTAACTGCTGCCTGGTGATTAAAAATGGGGCAACATCGCCTGCCAGGGCATCAAAATCAAAAGCCTCAATTCTCATAAGAAGCTCCGCACGCAGACTTTCGGGAGAGCTAATGCCCATCTTCTGGTGAATATATCCAAAATCCGGCCTGGTTTTACTCAATAGAAATGTGATATCGTAAAAGTCTCTCCCTTTCGGGCGTTTTCGATTCACGGCAGTAAATATTTTTTGTGACAGCAGAACATTTACTGGTGTCACTCTTATCTCAGTAAAGACATCAAACTTGTTTAATATCCTGGCCTCGGGCGAATAGGGATAACCTTGAGCCACCGTGTCCAGTTGAATAAGAATCTTCTCGTGCTGATGAGGTGACAGACCTTGGTCATAAAGCAACTCTGGAAACCGCAGATCGCAGTGGAAAGCATCCCTGGCTACCATGGAGGTCTCCACCAGGAATCCTTCCAGCTCTAAAAACAGCTTCACCTTCTGGATCAACTCGCCAAACGCCTCCCAGCTCAAGCCAAAATTATCAAGATCGATATCTTCTGAAAAACGGTTATTTCCATGCACGATGCGCAAAGCTGTGCCACCCAGAAAAGATAGCTTGCTAGCTTGTGTGCTTTCAAAAATAGCCTGCAAAATCTTAACCTGCAGGTATTCACGGACAATCGCTCGTTCATACCCCTGCAGCGGTTCTGAATATTCCCGTTTTATTTGCTGCAAATCAAGCATTCAGAAACTCCAGGAATTGATTGCCCCGGTATTCCAGGGCTCTTTTATCGAATAGCTTGACATAAGTGGCGAAAATCGAATGATCGAGCAGATCATGCAACTGGGTCCGGTTCCAGCGTAGTTCATCAAAGTCAGCTAATGACTGGATCTCAGAATTTAAATACAAATAGTCCAATAAAGCCTTTTCCAGGCAAGCGATCTTGAACTTGTTCCCAGGAGTGTTCTCAATCACCTGATATCCAATCATATATTGTGGCTTGAGGCTGCGATAGCTCAATACCCCCCAGCCGGTTTCATACAGCTTGGTCTTGCGGGAGCTAACGCTTGTCACGCCCAGCACGGTTTCGGGGATAGCTCCGTAATAAGCCAAAGCTGACTCCAGGCTGACGTAAGAGGGTTCGTAAATCTTGTTAGCCAACATGAACAGATACATTTCATCAACAGCTCGATCAGCCAGGATATAGTAACCTCCAGCCAGCGGTTTGATGTATCCCTGGTTATGCCAGTAATTCAATTGCTGCCGGTGAAAATCGGGATCGAGCTTGCGCGCATCGTTCAAATTGAAGGCTGGCAATGCTTTCATACTGGACTCAAACTCTCGAAACTTCATAATATATTTCTTTTCGTCAATAATTCTATTTACATTTGGAATTATATTAATCTAATAAGATATTGTTGTCAAGTGCAACATAACATATCTTTTGAGAGGCAATAGATCATTTGTGCTGCTGATGATCCACAAACACCAATCCACCGACCTATTGCGAAATCCGCAATTTATCCTACAATTTAAAGGATGATCCGTTTGCGCGCGCTTCTGGATTGGATGGTCCGCTCACCCGGGCTCACGCCCCGACCTGAGAAAAGGTGAAACATGCATAATGAACTGCCTGCCCATCCCGCGACCGCATCCTCTGGTTTGCCCTCGGTTCCCTGGGGATTGCCCTTGCTGTTCTTGCGTATATTGCAATCACCTGGCGCAGCATACCCGGTTTTCAGGCTACCATCGATACCTGCAGCCAGCCTTTCTGCGACTTCTCCACCTTCTACTACCCGATGGGAAAGGCGGTGCTCCACAGCAGCACGCCCGTGGAGGGCTTCATGTACTCTCCCTTCATTGCCCTTGTGCTGGCTCTCTTCTCACCGCTGACGATCCATACCGCGATCATACTCTGGGGCATCTTGCAGGCTGGTTGTGTTTTCCTTTACCTGCTCCTCTTTCGCTGGCTCGTCCCTGCCGGGTTGCGCTTCCAGTTGCTGTTCGTTTTCATCGGCATGACCTCGTTCCCGCTCTGGCATAACCTCTCCTGGGGGCAGGTGGGCATCATCACCACCGTTTCCATCTTGGGGATGCTCGCTTTGTACGAGCGCAGCCGCCGCCTCTCCGCCGCTGCGCTGGTAGGGTTTGCCGCCAGCTTCAAGTTCTTCCCTCTCATCTTCCTGGCGCCTTTCGCCTTCCGCCGGGATTACCGCTTCCTGCTCCTGGCCGCCCTTTCCTGTGTTGCATTCTTGGTCGTTATCCCCGGCGTTCTGATGGGGCCCGGCGATTCGATCACCTTTTACCGCGGCCTGCTCGATTCTTATCGTGACTCCAGTTGGGTTGTCAGCAACTACAACTCCCAGCACTTCCCTCACGTCCTCCTGCGCCTCTCAGGAGCGCTGGGATTTGCTCCCCATCCCTACCTGCCACTCTTCAGTATAATTTCTTTCAGCCTCGCCGTATTCAACTTGATCCTTGTCTATCTGGTCCAGCGCGCCTGCCTGCCCCACACCAACCTGTGGAGCGTTCACCTGATCTTCCTTTCCATCCCATTCTTTCTAAAGACCTCCTGGCCTGTTGATCTTGTTTATATCTCTTTCGCTCAAGCCTTCCTGGCCTGGCAGCTAATGTATAGGGCGCCTCCTCGCCCGGACTCCCGTCGAAAACAGCTACCCAGAGGTGTTATATTCGCTCTCCTGGTGATATCGATTGGCCTCTCCAACATTGTTACCTTCAATCTCATCAGCAACCATAGAACGTACGGCTTCATGGGCTTAATCTTCTGGGCCGACCTGCTCTGCTTATTTGCCTCGTATATCCTGCTCCTACCTCTCGTTTTACCACCATCGAAAACTTGATAGTTTATCACTTACCAGACTTTACGTTCAGTGGAGAGGGTGGGTGGTGGGTCTGGGTCCCCATCCCACGGCGAGTAAGAACCGCTGAGTTGATGAATTTGCAGAAAATTGCTACAAAGATATCGTTACATCAAAAAAGGCGCAACCGGGAGGTGGGAAAAACCTTTCCGGTTGCGCTGCGATTCAGGCTTCACATTGATTCTTCTATTTCTTAACCCAATTTTCAATAATTAAATCTGGAATTCGTTGAAACTCCTGCTCATTGTTAGTGACCAATATTACACCAAGGCTGAGTGCGTGGGCCGCGATCATTAAGTCATAAGCACCAATTGATTTTCCTGTTTTTTCTAAATACGCTCGTATTACTCCGTATTGTTGTGCTGCCGCGAAATCAAAATCAACTATTTCAAGCGGTGCCAAAAAGGCCTCAAGCGCAGCTTTGTTCTTTTCCTTATGCTGGCTTTTTCCCACCCCATACATCATTTCAGCCACAGTCACGGTAGATACGGTAATCTCACCCAGAGCAATTCCCTTAAATTTATCAATCACTTCCCTCGGCTGCTTCTTGATTAAGTAGATACAGATATTCGTATCTAGCATATATTTCATGTGAACGCACCCTCACGATCCTCAATAGGGGGTTGTTCGCGCTCTTTCATAAAATCTGCCGAGAATAACTTCAGACTGTCAAAAAGCGTGTTCCATGGGGTGTGATATGGGATCAAGATCACCGCATCCCCCACTTTCTTGATGTACACCTCATCTCCGTCAAAACGATATTCTTTAGGAAGTCTGACCGCCTGGCTTCTGCCATTCATGAATAATTTTGCTGTTTCCATCTTACACCTCTCGATATATATACTATTGATATATATCTTTATTGTATACCGTCTTCCTGGAAATTGCAAGCTTATCCGAAACCAACGATGGAGTGGTTCGAAAGGATAGGGAGATTTGTCAATTTGCCGGACGTTCTGGAGGTTATAGCGCATTAGAGACATATGGAGGTTGTAGTCAAAATCGTTTTTCAGATGTCCCTCAATACCATTAGAAGGACTCAGGAGTATATTCAATGGACATCATAGCAATAAAGCGAAATCGCCCAGCGCCAACTGAGCGATCTCAATCAACAATCAGCAATCGAACTTCATCCATCAATCAGCGGAGAGGGTGGGCCCCCTACCCATGGTGGGTAAATACTGCTGAGTCGATGAAAGTCGATGTAACACACATAAACGAGTGTTTCAGATATGGCGCAATCGAGCAGGTTTATTTCACACCTCTCGGTTGCGCTGTTATTATCCATATGAGGCCTCCTTATTCGAAGTAAGGCCCTCGTCAGATCTTGAACTTGCCAGAGTCATAAAATAGTTCTCCATCGACAAATATTTGTCCACCATCAGTCATGTCCGTGATCATGTCCCAATGGATGGCGGATTGGTTGCGCGAGCCAGTTTCCGGGTATCCCGCCCCCACTGCCATGTGCATTGTGCCATCCATTTTTTCATCAAAAAGAATATCTTTGCTAAAGGTATCAATTTTTTCGTTGGTACCAAGCGCCCATTCGCCCAGGTAGCGTGCTCCCGCATCGGTGTCAAGCAAATTTTGCAGAAAATCCTGATTTTTAGTCGCCTTGGCTTCGACAATCCTGCCCTGGTCGAATTGTAGTTCGACCCCTTCAACCAGCGTTCCATACTCGACCGCTGGATAGGAAAACCGCACCCAGCCATTAACCGATGCCTCCACCGGGGCAGTAAAGATTTCACCGTCGGGCATGTTGTACTTCCCCGACGAGTTATAAAAGGAGCGGCCTTGGATTGAAAACGACAGATCGACGTTTGGTCCCAGAACTCGCACCTGCTCCCTGTTGCACAGCCAATTGACAAGTTTCTCCTGGCGATCGCGAACAGCTTTCCAGGCTTCCACAGCGTCTGGCTGGTCAACGCGACAGGCACAGTAGGTAAATTCCTCGAAAGACTCCAGGTCTAATTCCGCCTCCTGAGCCAGAGCTTGGGTAGGGTACAGGCCGTGGACCCACCTCAGGCTGCCCTTGAAAGTGCGCTCCAAAAAGGTCTTTCGCAGGGCGGCATAGGCTGCGTTCCGAGTTCGTTGGCGCTCCGGGAGGATCCCCGCCAGGCTGCGCGTGTTGCGACTCGAACGCAGAAAGATGATCCCTTCAAAGGAAGAGTTAATCATTCGATCCGTTTCGAAGACATATTTGAGTTGATCCTCGGAGGCTTCTTTGAAGAAAATGTCGTCAAACCCGCCATAGCTCGGATAGGCTTCGTAACCCAAAAACGGATAGGGGTAGCCTCCCGCTCGCAGGACCTCCCGGTACAGTGTGCGGAGCATGGGCTCGGCTTCAGGCGATCCATACAGCGCTATCCGTTGTCCGGGCTGTACATCGAGGCAGTAAGTAACCATTACCTTTGCAAGGCGATCTGTGCGCGGATCGGTCATTGCTCATCCTCCTCCTTAGAAATTTCACGCCCAATCTGCGTAAGGGCATCAAAGACCGCGTCGATGTGAGCCAACGTTGTACGGTGAGAGCAAATCGACATGCGCAGAACGGTTCGCTCGCGGATCCGGGTCGTCATAATGAAGGCGATGCCGCGGGTCTGAATCTCATCCGCGATGCGCTGATTCAGGCGATCCAGCTTGGCGTCTACTCGCTTTCGGTCCCGCTCTGAACGCTGGGCTAACTCCCTATCCTCTAAAGGAGCATAACGAAAAGAGTAGATATACAGGTTAGGTTCATGGAGGCGCTCGAATTCATCAGAGGCTTGCACCCGTTCGTCAAGGTGCTCAGCACAGCGGATCCCTTGCCCCAGCAGCTTTCGGTAGCCCTCCACTCCGTAATGCCGGAGGGTCATCCAGACCTTCAAAGCCCGAAATCCTCGCGACATCTCGGGCCCATATTCGAAGTAATCGAGCCCGGTGTACTCGGTCGGTAGTGTACCGCGCAAGTAGGGGGCGGACAATGAAAATGCGCGGCGGAGCTTCTCCGGTTCGCGCACGAGGAGGCAGCCGCACTCGTAAGGGATGAATAGCCACTTGTGGGGGTCCAGGGTGACCGAATCGGCCCGGTCAAGCCCTTTATACATCTCCTTCTTCTCTGGCAGCATAGCGCCAACCGCCCCGCACGCCCCATCGGCATGGAGCCAGAGCTCATATCGTTCGCAAATATCAGCGATCTCCTCCAAAGGATCGATGGCACCAGTGTTGATCGAGCCCACCTGCGCTACGACGCAAAAGGGGTGATCCCCCCGGGCCCGGTCTGCCCGGATCATGCTTTCCAGCGCCTGAGGGTCGATGGTGAAATCTTTCCGGCTCGAGACGCGCCGGACAGCGCGGCGACCCAGGTTGAGCAGGTCTGCCGCCCGCTCAATGGAGATGTGCCCCTCATGATCGGCCATGTAAACCAGATACTTCCCGCAGCGAGTCTCACTCTGCAACCCGTCTGCGGTCGAATCATACTGGGCTGTATTGCGAAAAGCGGTCAGCAAGGCAGTAAAGTTGGCCATTGTCCCGCCGCTGGTGAAGAGGCCCCCGCAGCCAATCGGGTATTCGATCATTTCGGCGATCCAGGCGATGGTTCGGCGCTCAATCTCCGTGGCAGCCGGGCCAGCCTTCCATCCTCCGGAGTTCATATTGACCGAGGCAGCCAGGGCTTCTGCCAGGACACCCAGCATGGTCCCAGAGCCATTTACATATCCGAAATAGCGGGGGGAGCCGACGTGCGTCGCATAGGGTAGAACGCGAGCAGGCCAATCGCGGAGGATTTGATCTGCTGGTTGTCCCGTTAATGGCAGTGGCTCGTTAAATGCGCCTGCCACCGCCTGAGAGGATTTTCCCGGAAACACTAGCCAGTCATGAATGGACGCGAAGTAGTCCGCCATTATATCTACGGCCTGGTACCCCAGGCGACGAAATTCATCGGGCTCAAGATCCGCATCCCACCATCCCGTCACCACATCACTCGAAATCTCCGTATTCGTTTGTGATCTATTCATAAGGTTCATTCTGTACCCGATAAAATCTAACTTCCTCTATTTGGATACGAACCTCTAGCATAATTTTTGCGTTGCCATGCCTGGTTCGCTGACAAGGTGCGCCCAGCTTTTGTCGTCACCTATTCGAAGAAAAGTGCCATCGTATCGGCCGGCCAATCCATCGCCCGATTCGTGCCTTTGTCGACGTAGGCGGCGATCATGAGGCAGCGAGAAACAATCTTTCCAGCCTCATCGACCATGCTGCACTCGATGTATGCATCGGGCCCAAGGAACTCCCGGACGTACGACGTGATGGTGATCTCCTGATCTCCGGCGGCAGGCCGTAGAAAGTCGACTTCCATTCTCCTGACCCAGACCATGAACGGTATCTTCGCCAGGGTTTTTAGATCCCATCCTGCATGTTCACGCAGGCCGTTCATCCGATGATCGACATAGTACGCGGAATAGACTGCCGTGCGCATATGTTGATAAGGATCCAGGTCGGAGAA
>JBFYSV010000168.1:0-12213 GCA_041301185.1 Anaerolineae bacterium | reverse complement strand
TTGACAACTTCCCCCCCGTGAAGTAGAATACCCTTCGCTCAAACGGGGCGTGGCGCAGTCCGGCTAGCGCGCTTGCATGGGGTGCAAGAGGCCCTGGGTTCAAATCCCAGCGCCCCGACAGATATTTAATCGTTCTACCCGGGGGATTTTCCCTCGGGATGTGTTTTAAAATACGAGTGCTTGGCCAATTGGCGGAACATTGCTACAGGACATATGATGAGAAGAAAGACCCACTTTATAACCCGAATATTGATTTTGATGGCTTTCATGCTGCCCGGATTATTGTTAGCTCACCCTTCTTTCACCACACCATCCCTGGCACAATCTTCAAGCAATATCTATTTGCCGATGGTGCTCACAATCGGCCGTGCGAACAATGCCCAGGGAGCACAGATCAATGCGCCCCATTTTGATGGGGGAATCTCTAGGTCTCAATCTGCCATCGCCTGGTTCGGGCACGTAACGCCAACCTACAACTATGCTGATATTCGCGTGGGCTACAATGATGAACAGATATTGATCCAGCTGGAAGTTTTTGACCGCCGGCTATGGTACGATACGACTCCTTCTCCCGCAGAGATGACAAATTGGGATGCTGCCACCCTGTATATTAACACCACTGGTAACCAGGCTGTAAAATTGGATGAGAACTCGTATAAACTAACCGCTCAACTTAACTGGTGGGAAGATCGAGAAAACTTTCAAGCCTTCTACCGTGGCAGTCCATTGGGATGGCAGCCAATTACTCTCAACTTCGAGGCAACAACAGGCTGGCGGGGAGACGCTCCCAACAACGATAATGATGATCGTGGCTGGGTAGTTTCCTATTACATCCCCTTTGGCGAGTTGGGTCTTCTCGCCAAGCCTGACGAAGGTTCTATCTGGGGTGTTGCGGTTGAATTACACGATCGCGATGACCAGCAAGGTACGCCAATCAGCACCCAGACATGGCCGCCGCAATTCGATGCAAATAAACCCGATTCCTGGAATCAAATCCACTTCGACCTGCCAGTATTCCTTCCTCCTCAAGCAACTAACCTGGAGACAACTACCATTCGTCACAATCTCAACGGGGTTGTTGTTGAGGATGCGCATGTGGGTGGTCACACCGTCTGCGGGCAGGATTATTGGCCAGATTTCTTCGATGGCTGGGGGGATGCCAACTATGCCGGGTATGATCAAATCAATATCCAGAATCAGGCTGATGTGGCAGACTGGCCTTGCTTCTCCAAGTTCTACATCACTTTCCCCCTTGACCAGATCCCAGCCGGAAAAGTAATTGTGTCTGCGGAGCTATTAATGGATCAGTTTGGCAACTCGGGTCAGGGATGGGAGCCACCTCCACAATCCTCGTTAATCCAAGTGCTCACCATTCCCACAGATTGGGATGAAGGCTCAATTACCTGGAATAATGCCCCCCTAGCAACTGAAAACATCAGCCACACAATCGTTGACCCCTTGCCAGTTGGCTCCCCAGCGGTTGAGCGCCGTTGGGATCTCAGCCGGGGAGTATTCCAGGCATACGCCTCCGGGCAACCTTTACGACTGGCCTTGTACGATGCCGATACGGACATACATAGCGGTAAATATTTCTATTCTTCCGATGTGGATGATTACATGCCTGAAGCCAGGCCCACCCTACGGGTGACTTTCGGCGACCCGTAAGAAAAACCTCTGCAAGGGTTTATTTATCTAAAAGCCGATCCTCTACCGCTCGGAAATCGTCACCATCTGAGATTACCAGGAGCGTATCCCTCGGCAGTAAAACAGTCCCCCCGCTGGGGATGAGGAACTCGTTCTCCCGGGCAATCAGGATGATCAAGAACTTCTCCGGCAGGCCAAGCTCAACGATTGCCTTGCCCTCGAACGGCGAGCCAGCAGGGATTGCCATCTCCTTGAGCTGGCTGCGAAACCCTTCCACGGGATTGGGTTCCAGCGGGAAGATTTGTCTGGTTTGGATCGGGGCATCCACCCCCAGCAAGCGGGCGACAAACGGGATTGATGGACCCTGAAGCAGCACAGACGTCAGCACCACAAAAAACACCAGATTAAAGAGGCCGTTGGCGTTCTCCACCCCCGCCAGCAGGGGGAAAGTCGCCAGCACAATTGGCGCTGCGCCGCGCAATCCCACCCAGGCGATAAACGTCTTTTCCGCAAATGGATATCGCGACCGGAGCAGGCTGACGTACACGCCCAAAGGCCGGGCGGCAAACATTAAGATGGCCGCGATGAGCAATCCTTGTACTGCAACGGCAGGTAATTGGGATGGGAAGACCAGCAAGCCCAAAGTAAGAAACATGGCGATCTGCATTAACCAGGCCATGCCATCAAAAAAACGCAAAAGGCTGCGCCTGTGAATAAACTCTGCATTGCCTAGCACAAGACCCGCCAGATAGACCGCCAGGAAACCGCTGCCCCCAAGGTAACCTGCCAACCCATAGGTAAAAAAGACAATCGCCAGAATCAATACCGGGTACAGACCCTCGTAGAATAATTTGATTCGGTTGACCAATAATACAGACAGGCGGCCCACCCCATATCCGACCAGCGTTCCGATCGCCAATTGCCGCACAAAGCTAAAGACCATCTGCGTTGGTGAATATTCCGGCAGCGTGAGCAGAGAAACCAGACTAATCGTGAGAAACACCGCCATGGGGTCATTACTGCCCGATTCAAGCTCCAGGAGCGGTTTGAGCCCTCCTTTCAAATTGACACCCCGGCTACGCAGGATTGAAAAGACAGCCGCAGCATCAGTTGAGCAAACAATCGCCCCCAGCAATAATCCCTCTAATAGAGAAAAATCAAGCAGATAATAAGCTGCCACTCCCACCAGCAGGGCAGTGATCGGTCCGCAAATAATGGATAAGGAAAGCCCGGCACGTAGCACCGGGCGGATGCTTTCCAGGTCGGTATCCAGTCCGCCTGAGAATAGAATCAAAGCCAGGGCAATAACCCCAATGTATTGAGCGAGGGCGGTATTGTCAAAATAGATCCCACCCAGCCCATCCGAGCCTGCCAGCATCCCGATCGCTAAAAAAAGCAACAAGGCAGGCACGCCCACTCGATCTGAAACCTTGCTTGCCAGGATGCTGAGCAAAATCAGTATTGCCAGGATCAGCAGCGCAAACTCAATAGAAACCACACCTTCATTATAATAAAACGTCACAAAAAATGCGAACGCCCGGGTGAGGGGGGCACCCGGGCGCTCGCATTCATATAGTATCATATTCTAGTTGAATTATCAACATTTCTTAATGAATGTTAATAGACCCGAATTCTATCCGAATGCTCGGGTAGCCTGGATTATAATCGGGTGACTATGAAAAACCACCTCTCCCGGCGTGACTTTCTTAAGATGGGTGGGCTGGCTTTCGGCGTGTTAGCGTTCGGACCGGATTTTCCCCGCCCTGGCGACCAGGATTACGGCGATATCGCCCGGGTGACCGTGGATGAGATCGACCTGTACAGCCAGCCGCGCGATGACAGCTCGATCATCGGAAAACGCTACCGCGACCAGATTGTCCATATCTATTACGAGGTCACCTCACCAGATGGGCCTTCCTACAATCCGCTGTGGTATCGCGTGTGGGGCGGATACCTGCATAGCCGCTTCCTACAAAAAGTGGAGATGCGTTTTAACCCAGTGCTCAGCTCCATCCCCAAAAGCGGCCAGCTATGCGAGATCAGCGTGCCCTACACCACAGCGTACCAATACTCATCCCAGGAGGGCTGGATCCCCTGGTATGGTGAGAAGCTCTATTACGAAACCACCCATTGGGCAACCGGGATAGAAGAGGGTCCAGACGGCAATCCCTGGTATCAGATCACTTCAGAGCTGTATTCCGGGCTGCAATATCTCGTACCGGCGGTGCATTTACGCTCGATCCCCGACGAAGAGCTGGCTCCCATCTCCCCGGACGTACCCGAGCACGAGAAGCGCATCGAGGTCGTGCTCAACGAGCAAACCTTCAAGGCATACGAATACGATAAGATCGTCTACTCTGCTAAGATCTCCTCGGGAATCCCGACCCGACCTCTATCTCCGGACGAATTGCCAACCGCCACGCCGCGCGGCACGCACCGGATTTATTCCAAAATGCCCAATAAGCACATGGGCAGCGTGACAGGCAACCCGGATGCCGCAGGTGGATTCTCTTTGCCCGGCGTACCCTGGACATGCTTCTTCCGCCTGCCGGGCGGGTATGCATTGCACGGCACTTACTGGCACAACAATTTCGGCATCCAAATGAGCCATGGCTGTGTGAACATGCGCAATGAAGATGCCAAATGGTTGTTCCGCTGGTCGACGCCGGTATTCAAAACACCCATCGAATCGCAGGATGATTGGGAGCGGCGGGGTAACGGAACGGAAGTGGAGATCAAATAACCGCCAGACGCAGATCGATATCGTTTGACCACGAAAAGAGGCTATCTATGTATCGGCTAAAATCAGGAGACTGCGCAGGGCATCTTCCTGCTCCTCGCTAATATTGAGTAAGCCAGCCGCCTGATCATCACCTGCCACGATACGCTTTCCCAACCCAGAATGCCGCCAGATTTTTAAGTCTTCTTCCCAGGGTGAGCCAATAATATCTTCACGGATGATCTTGCCATCCGCCATCACCAGCACCCGCCGGGTCTGGCGAGCCACGGCAGGGTCATGGGTGACTACAATAAATGTTGTCCCCTGGGTCTGGTTGAGATCCCACAGCAGTTTGAGCAATTCTTGCCCGGAGGCGGTGTCCAGGCTGCCGGTCGGCTCATCTGCCAGCACCAGCGGCGGGTTATTCGCCAGGGAACGCGCCACAGCCACCCGCTGGCGCTGACCGCCAGAAAGTTGGTTGGGCAGGTGGTTTATGCGGTCTGACAATCCGCATAACGATAACAGCTCCTGGGCGCGTTTGCGCCGGAGGCGCTTACCCAAATAACCCATCATCGGCACTTCCACGTTCTCGCAGGCGGTCAACGTCGGCAGCAGGTTGTGAAGCTGGAACATGAAGCCCACCGTTTTGGCGCGAAACTTATCCTTGTTGCGAATTTTTGCCATATCCTGCCCATCGACAAATACCTGCCCGCTGGTGGGCTTATCCAGGGCGCCAATGATATTCAGCAGCGTGCTTTTACCGCTCCCGCTGGGTCCCATCACTGCCACCAGCTCGCCCCGCCCAACGCGCATCGTCACCCCGTCCAGGGCGCGGATCGCCTCGCCATCTCCATAGATGCGGGTCAGGTCGTTGGTTTCCACAATCCAATCGGTTGGCTCAGCCATTGGTAATCTCCTTTCCAGTGCACCCTGCGAGCTAATCAACCTGGATGTCCACAAATGCGGTCATCCCCCAGCGCAAGTTGTCAGGGATTTCGTCTAGCTCAATCACTACCGGGTAGTTAACTCCCGAGCCCTCGCCCGCCTTGGTCGCAATCCGCGTCACGGTTCCGCTGACAATCTTGTCTGGAAACGCGTCGAATGTCACCGTAACTTTATCACCCACCTCGATCCGTGCCACATCAATCTCATTGAGATCGGTGGTCTCCACTCGTAAATTGCCCAGGTCTGCCAATAGCAGCACGGGCTGTCCGGGGGCAATCCATTCGTTGGCATGCACGTAGAGCTCGCTGACCACCCCGGTAAAGGGCGCTTCGAGAACCTGGTCACCCAGGATTGCGATGGCTGCTGCCAGCTGAGCCTCGGCGTTCTTAATCCGCTCTTGCGCCAGGGCAAGCTCAGCCGGATCGGGGCCTTGTTGATACATTTCATAATCTCGCTCAGCGACTGCCAACTGGGCTTGGGCCATCTCCAGGTCTGCCTGGGCTTGGGCCAGGTCGAGCTCGTTTGCGGAACCTTGCAGGTTGTTCAATCGGCGGACGGCTGCGTCGTATGTTTGCTCTGCCTGTGCTTTTTTATTCAGCAAGGCAGCCCGGGACAGGTTGTCCTCCGGCTTTTTTGCATATGGCTTAAAATCCTCGCGCGCATCATCGAGCTTATCCTTGGCCAGGACCACCGTAGCCAGCGCCTGATCGATCGAAGCCTGAGAGGATGGGGAAGAAAGATTTTTTACCAGGCGCTCAGCATCGCGGATAGCCACCCGGGCATCGACCATCGCCTGGCTCGAGCTGGCTACCCACAGCTCAGGGTCTTCATAGAGCTTGTCCAAAGCTGTTTGGGCAGCTGCCAGCTCGTATTTCGCTGCGGCAATGGCAGCCTCCAGCCTTTCCTTACCCTCCAGGCGCAGCAGGAATTGCCCGGCACTGACCAGGTCATCTTCCTTCAGCGGCAGCTCTTCCACAATCCCCGAGGCAGGCAGGCTCAAGCGCGCCCATTGCAAAGGCAGCACCACCCCAGTAGCAGTCACCACCGGATTAAACTCTTCCAATGGCTCAACCTCAGGGGTAACGGTAGCCTGCCCCGGCAATCCACTGCATGCGTTCAGCAACAGCAGGCAGACCAGCCCTAACATCATCCAGAAAGATACTTTTGTTGTTTTCATTGTCTTTCTCCCATCCCAGCCACCGGCATCTCTACGCAGATCCCGGCGACATTATTAACTACAGCTCACTCGTAGCGGAGCGCTTCAATCGGCTGCAAGCGGGTTGCCCGGTAAGCCGGGTACAAACCGCCTAGCAATCCCAGCAACAGAGCGGTTATGATCGCCCGCCCAAACACATCTATCTCCCACAATGGCTGGAGCATCGAGCCGATAGTCGGTTCCATCTGGATCAAGGCAACCAGCCCCAAGGCAATGCCAATCCCCAGGACTCCCCCAATCATTCCTAACAAGAGCGCCTCCACCAGGATCATGCGCAAGATGGCGCGGCTGCGCCAGCCCAGCGCCCGCAGCACTCCGATCTCCCGCGTGCGCTCAAAGACTGCCATCAACATCGTATTCAGCACGCCAACCCCTCCAACCGCAATTGCCAGGAAAGAAATTCCACCCATCAGGCCATCCACCGTCTCGAAATCCGGCATCTGATCGACGAAATCCCCGCTCAGCGCAGCCGAAGCTTCGGGGAACTCCTGGTTGATCCAATCTACCACCTGGCTGGCGTCACCTGGGTCTTTCACCTTTATAGCGTACATGCTCACCTTGTGGGGTCTCCCGGCAAGGATCTGGGAGTCTCTCAAGCTCATCACGCCTCCCATCTCCTCCCAGCCAACACTGGTCTCGTAAATACCCACCACTCGATAGCGCGTCCCGCTCAATTCGATGGTGCTGCCAACCCCCTTGTTAAGCGCTTCTGCTATTGAGCGTCCCAGGATAATTTGACGGTTGCCTGTTAAGAGCTCACCTTCCACGATCTTATAGCGCTTGATGGCGTATTCTTTCGGCTCGTAGCCGAACACAATAAAGAAACTATTTGCTTCTGGCAACAACACCGCAGTGAAAATTACCCCGCTGGCGCTCTGCACTTGCGGCAGAGACTCGATCTTATCGCCGATCCGCTCGTCTAACACGCTCAGCTCGGTATCGGAGATGTCCGCCTGGCGCACCATGACCTCTACCCCTGAAACCAGGCTCTCCATCGATTGAGCCATACCCCGGATCGTACCTTCCAATGCCATGATGGCGCCTACCGTCAGACCGATCGTGCCTACTGTCAGGAAAGTGCGCAGCGAACGCTGGAATAGGCTCTGGACTGCCATGCCGCCCACCGGCAACCGGCGCACCTTGCTACCGGATGTGCCGCCTTCATAACGCAGGGCTTCTACTGGCTGCAGGCGGGAAGCGCGCCAGGCAGGGTAGAGACCGCCCACCAGACCCAGGATGATCACCACGCTAAATGCCTGAATTAACAAAGAGGTGGATAGGGTTGTATTAGCCAAGCCCATAAATAATGTATTTTGTGAGAGGGAATAGAGCAGCAGCCAGCCAATGGTCACCCCCACGATACCCCCTCCCAGGCTGACCAGCAGAGTCTCTCCCAGCATCATCCACAGAACTCGCCTCCCGCTCCAGCCCACCGCTCGCAAGACGCCAATCTCACGCGTGCGCTCAAAAACCGCCATCAGTTGTGAATTCATCATCCCCACTCCCCCGATGATGATCGCCAGCCCGCCGATCGCCCACACGTAACCCCGCACCATATCCGTCATGGATTGCTCTTTGGCGAACTCGTCAATCCCGCTGATCATGTAATCCGGCCACTTTCGCTCGGCGCGGCTGACAAACCGCTCGCGCAGGGCAGGGTCTTTCAACTGCACGTAATAGACACTCACCTGGCGCGGCTTTCCGACCAGCTCCTGGGCATCTGGCAGCGCCAAAACTGCGGCCGAATCTTCGAAGGCGTCACCTGTCTCGTAGATCCCCACCACCCGGAAGGCGCTGTTGGTCAGGTAAATAATATCGCCTGGCGATTTGTTCAGCATTTCGGCGGCTGCCGACCCGAGCAAGACAGGCTTGCCGCGCATCCCACGACCCATCGGTTCGTCAAGCCCGGCGCCGGCAATAATCTGAAACCTGTCGAGCACAAAGCTGTCCACCGGGTAGCCAAATACGAAAAAGAACGGCTCACCCTCTGTCTGGCTCCAGCCTTGCAGCATCCCGCTGATTGCTGAGACTTCCGGCATCGCGTCCAGATCGGCGTAGATGCTTTCGTCCACCGAGCTGTAGCTGATATCAAAGGAATTGGGCTGGCTGATCACCAGGTCAGCTTTGCTCCCGCCCAGCATCGCGCCGTAGCCGAGCTGCAAGCCATCTGCCAGGGCACCCAGCCCGATGATCGCGGCCACGCCAATCCCAATTCCCAGGATGGTGAGCAGCGTCCTGACTTTGCGGCGAAGAAGATTCTTGAACACCATTTCACGCCACCGGGATCATGCCCTCAAACAGAAGCGAAGCAATAAAATCGGATAGCTCGTCCCATTCAGGCTGGATCAATGGATCGCCCAGCACTTCAAGGACATACAAGCCGAGCAGTAATGCCACAAGAGTCCGCGCTGTATAAGGCACATGGATCGTGCGAAACTGACCTTTGTCGAGGAGCTTCTGCAAATGTTGGGATATCAATAACACACCCGGAGACACCTGTTCGGTGTAGTAACGCTGGCGCAACTCTGGATTAACCAGTATCTCGGAGAGCACCGATTGGAGCATTGGATGGTACTGGTCAATCATCTCACGCCGCCCTTTCATCAATGCTACAAGGAACTCATGTGCATCCTCTGGAACAGCCTCGTTGAACAGCTCTGGATTAGATGGTAAATCATCGAGCATATCCATAATATCCAGCAGCAAGTCATCTTTGCTCTCAAAGTAGTTGTACAACGTCCCTTCGGAGACATCGGCTGCCTCGGCAATATCCCGAGTGGTTGTGCGGTGGAAGCCCTTCTCAGCAAACAGGCGGGCAGCAGCATCAATGATCTGGGTCTTACGGGCTGCGGCACGCCGCTCGCGCCGCCCGGCGCTCTGGAGTTCGTCCATATTTATCCTCCTGGTCTAATTACCTATCCACTAATGAGTGAGTGCCCACTCAATTATTGAGCGTGCGCTCATTATCGCGCCATATATGATGTTTGTCAAGTAGAAAATCACATTATTTGGAACATTCTGGGCTTTGCTTGCGTCTAGGGTGTAACAAGGGTCAAGATAGACCCAGTGGAAGTCCTGAGGAGGTCCCATGTTACCGTCCAGATTATTACTAACTGCTGTCCTGGTTCTCATCCTAAGCGGCTGTGCGACCGCCAGGCAGGATAGCGCCTCGCCACCCACTTTTACAGCTCCAGCGCCGCTGCCCACCAGCCCGCCCACCGAGGCCAACCAGCCCGAGGCTCCGGACCAGATTGGGATGCCCAACCCCGCCTCAGTCCATTGCGAGGAACAAGGGGGACAGGTCGATATTCGCACGGACAGCGAAGGCAACCAGTATGGGGTTTGCATGTTTCCTGATGGCAGCGAGTGTGACGAGTGGGCGTTCTACCGCGGCGAATGCCAGCCAGCCCCTCAGCAGGCTGCGCCCCTCCCCCAAGGAACCCCAACCTACACCAACCCGGAGTATGATTTTTCGTTCAGCCTGTCTCCATCCTGGGAGGTCGAAGAACATGAAGACTACTTGCTGTTTAGCCGCCAGGATTACAGGATGTTTGTCGGTTACCAGCGGGCTGGCGAAGAACCCAAGCCATTCCGTACCGGCATGCCAGAAGGTGAATTTGTAGATGGAGGCAACGCCACCCTATTGGGACAACCTTTTCCCAAACGAATCCTGGTTTTCGATGGAAAAAACAAGGTGGTTTCTTACGGTGGCAGGATCAAAGTCGGCGATCTCATCCTGGTAGCGTATTTAGACCCTGTACAAACCGAAACACAGGCTTATCAAGACCTGGATATTCCCCCAGAGGTCATCAGCGAGGCGGACCGGATCCTGGCTTCTTTTGCCCTGCTGTCTGGCGAGATGCCACAGATCGAATTCAACCCTTGAGTACCCACTCGGCATAGCGAGGCGGTCTGTGCCAAAGCAATCCCAACGCGGAGCATTGCGGAACCTCAGGTGCCTGGCACTTCTATCGCAAACTACGCTTGATTGCATCTATTGAAAGTGCCAGGCACCTGTCAGAGACCCATTAACCAGCAGGGCTGCTCTCTCCCGGGCAGCCCTGCTGTGTACCAATAAATTCCCTACCAGCTAAAGTAAAGCGTCTACCATCAAGACCACAAACAAGAAAGCCAGGTACATGCTGGAATAGCGGTACATCTTCCAGGCCAGCTTATTGCCACCCTGCTTCCAGACCTTCCAGGCTGCCATCAGCAGCCACGCCCCGAGCAGCCCCGCACCGATCAGGTAGATGCTCCCGCCAAGCCCAAACAACGGCAAGAGCAGCGTCAGTCCCACCAGCTCTATCGTGTATAAGAAGATCTGCCAGCGGGTCTCTGCCTCGCCGCGCACAACCGGCAGCATGGGTACTCCGGCGCGGGCATAGTCCTTCGCCCGCACCAGGGCTAAAGCCCAGAAATGAGGCGGGGTCCACATGAAGATCACCGCAAACAAGAACAGCGAAGGGATGTTCAAACTGCCCGTGGCAGCCGCCCAGCCCACCAGGGGCGGGATAGCACCTGCCCCACCGCCGATAACAATGTTCTGAACGGTGGTCTTTTTGAGCAGGATGCTGTATAGCAAAACATAGTAAATAATGCCTGCCAGGCTTAGCAAAGCTGCCAGTAAATTGACAAACGCGACCATCACAAAGAAGGATGCCAGCGCTATACCCACTCCAAATGCCAGCCCCTCACCAGGGGTCAGGCGCCCGGATGGAATGGGGCGCTTCTGCGTACGCTGCATGCGGATATCATCGTAGCGGTCAATGTACTGGTTGATCGCTCCAGAACCTCCGGCAGCCATAAAGCCACCGACCAGCGTCCAGAAAGCCAGCGGGAAAGAAGGCCAGGCTTCCGCACCGATCACCATGCCGGCATAGGTGGTGACCAACAGCAAGACAACCACAATCGGCTTGGTGAGCATCAGTAGATCGCGAGCCATGCCCCTGCGGCCGATGATCTCGGCTGCCTCAACCTGTTCTTCGGCGGAAGTGCGACCTGCCAGGCCTACCACCGTCACCTGCACAATCATCGCCGCCCAGGTCGCCACTGCGGCAGCCTGGTGCAGCGCTAGCAAGTATGGCGGGAATCCCTGCACCATCTTCGCCCCCAGCAATGCTTGGGCAAAGAACAGGACAGCGGTGGCGGTTGTCGCCACGATGATAGCAGTTTGGGAGCGCTGGGATCGCCAGGCACGCGCCAGCAACAGAGCCAGAAAAATCCCGCTCACCAGCACCAGCAGGCGATGCCCCATGTTCATCCAACCTGCCAGTGTGCCAGGAAGCTGCATGCCATCGCACAGAGGCCAACCGGAGCAGGCTGCGCCTGCCTGGCTGGCGGACAAGATCGCCCCGCCAACCAGCACCAGCAAGTAGACCCCCATGCTCAGCAACGAGAGCTGTCCAAAGGACGATTGATACCTGAGCCGGCGGGGCTTGCCCGGTGCCATCTGTAAGTAGAACGCCGCCACCACAGCCAGGACCACGCTTGCCAGGACTGCCAAGGACAGCCCCAGGTGCAGCCCGGACAGCCAGCTGTTGCCGTTCGTGCCTGCCAGGTCAGATACGATCGCTCCCAAGAAAACCTGAACCACCAGCATGCCCAGCGCAATCCACAACGTGCGCTGTATCAGGGGATGTTGTTCGACCTTGCGCCGGGCAAGAAATCTTGACGACACCAAAAATCCCGC
>JBFYSV010000165.1:0-4491 GCA_041301185.1 Anaerolineae bacterium | reverse complement strand
TCCTGGTTACTTCTCCTCAGGACCTGGCGGGTATGGTGGTGCGCAAGGCGGCAAATATGGCGTTTGGCTTGGGGGTGAGACTGATAGGCTTGATTGAAAACATGAGTTACATTCTGTGTCCGGAATGCGGATCGAAGATCGAGCTTTTTGGTATTAGCCGAGCCGAAAATACAGCCCGTGCAATAGGAATACCCTTAATTGGACATTTACCTCTTGATCCACAGCTCTCAATCCTTTGCGATGAGGGCGCAATTGAAGCTTACCAGAGCCAGGAGTTTGAACAGATCACTGAACAAGTGGTTAGGCTGGCTCAGCTCCAGGATAAGGGATCTGATCAAAAAACGGAGCAGGGCTGATGTGCCAGGCAACTGTGTACTTAGATGGTAAAGAGATCATGCGCGACGTGATGCTGGTAGAGCCTGTGCCGGAGGGCATCCGTTTAGTAGCCTTATTTGAACCGGTACAGGTGATCCCAGCTGCGATTCGCCAGATCAACTTAATGAAACACCAGGTGATTCTGGAATCGCTCCAGGAAAACGAGAAAAAACGTGAACGTAGTGGAGAAATCGAGGGTGCTGAAGCGGTTTGAGACAGATGTGGTGCTGCGAGATGGTTCCCTTGCTCACGTGCGACCGGTGAGATCGGAGGATCAAACTCTTTTAATCCACTTTATTGAAACGCTCTCTCCCGAGAACCTCTACCTTCGCTTCCTTCATGCAGTGAAACCAGAGGAGGCGATCAAGAGCCTAATGCCTGGTACGGGCAGGTTCGCGCTCATTGCCCTGCGGGAAGAAATGATCATTGGACATGCAATCTACGCTTCAACTCAGCCAGGTAAGGCTGATATTGCTGTTATGGTTGCAGATGCATTTCAAAGGAAGGGTCTCGGCACGATAATGCTTGGGCAGCTCACTCAGGCTGCAATCGCAGCAGGAATATCGGTGCTTGAAGCGCAAGTGGCCCCAGAAAACGCTCCAATGCTACATGTCTTACGTGAATTAGGTTTTCCCACAGTGCTGAAAAGCGAAGCCGGGCTCATACGCGTTACCTTCCCCGCATCTCTTCTTCCTGAAGCGCTGGATCGTTTTGAACAGCGCGAAGCCATAGCGGCAATTGCTGCAATTGAGAAGTTTTTTAAACCCCGCGGAGTTGCTGTCATTGGCGCTTCACGCAAGCGCGGTGGTATTAGTGGTGAACTCTTTCGGAACATTCTAGAGGCTGGATTCCAGGGTCCTGTTTATCCAGTGAACGCCAATTCAGACGTAGTCCAATCGGTGTCTGCTTACCGTTCTGTGCTCGACTGCCCTGGGCAAGTTGATCTTGCTTTCATAGTCGTGCCTGCCCGAGCTGTGCTACCTATCGCTAGAGAATGTGCCAAAAAAGGGGTAGGCGCTTTGGTCGTCATCTCTGCTGGCTTTGCGGAAGTGGGCGAGGCAGGTGTTTTACTCCAACAGGAACTGGTGGAGATTTGCCGAGAAACTGGTATGCGTTTGATCGGCCCTAATTGCATGGGGATTATCAATACCGACCCAGAGGTCAGTCTCAATGGACAGTTTTCTCCTTACAAGCCAGTTCCTGGCAAAATAGGCTTTCTCTCACAATCTGGGGCTCTAGGTATAGCAATCATTGATTACGCCACTCGGCTAGGCCTCGGGATGTCCACCTTCGTTTCTGTTGGAAACAAAGCAGATATCTCCGGTAATGATCTGATCCGGTATTGGGAAAGTGATGACAACACAAACCTTATCCTGCTATACCTCGAGTCTTTCGGAAACCCGAGAAAGTTTGCCCGCATCACCCGCCGTGTCAGCAAGAAAAAGCCCATCATCGCTGTAAAAGGTGGGCGCTCGGCGGCGGGGTTCCGAGCGACTCAGTCACATACCGGCGCCCTGGTCGCTGCTTCTGATGTTACAGTGGATGCACTCTTCCGCCAAGCTGGGGTGATCAGGACAGATGTCCTTGCTGAGATGTTCGATGTAGCCGCACTGTTGACGACACAACCTATTCCAAAGGGAGACCGTGTCGCGGTCATCACCAATGCCGGAGGAGCAGGTATCCTTGCTGTGGACGCTTGCGAAGACTCAGGGCTGCGCGTCCCTGAATTAGCATCGGATACACAAACCATGCTCGCCAGCTTTCTATCGCCTGCGGCTGGTATAAAAAATCCAGTGGATATGGTGGCCTCTGCCTCGGCAAGTGATTTTGCGCGCACAATCCGGGTTGTAGCACACGACCCGAATGTGGATGCCCTGATTGTTGTCTTCATCCCACCTATGTCTCTCCGCCCAAAAGAAGTAGCCGATGAGATTCTGAAGGTGGGACGAGAAATAGATGGGCGTATTCCGCTTATCAGCTCCTTTATGGCATGCCACGCCTCACCCGAGATTCTCTCAGATGGACAGATTCGCATACCCTCCTACCCATTTCCAGAGGAAGCAGCTCGGGCTCTGGCACGTGCGGTGCAGTATGGTAAATGGCTTAATACCCCTGAAGGTAATCTCCCGAGTTTCACTGATGCTCGCCGAGAAGATGCTACGGCAATTGTAGCTAATGCCTTGCGAGGTGGCGAGCGATGGCTTGCTTTTGAAGAGATTGAGAACTTACTCGATTGTTATGGGATTCCACTGGTAAAAACGCTTCACGTTGCAACCCCACTGGAGGCGGGACGCGTGGCGGAAGAATTGGGTGGAGAAGTTGTCCTCAAAGCAGTTTCACCAGGACTGGTACACAAAACGGATGTTGGTGCAGTTCGCCTTGCGCTCGAGGGAGCACAGGAAACAGAAAAAGCAGCAGAGGGGATATTCAAACAGTTATCTTCGGCGGGATTGATGGAAATTAGTTTCATTGTTCAGCCCATGATACAGGCCGGTATCGAGATGCTGGTTGGGGTCACGCATGATCCGGTTTTTGGTCCCATCGTGGTATGCGGCATCGGGGGTGTTCTTGTTGAGCTGCTCAAAGATGTTGTGGTGCGCATAACCCCGCTAACTGATCAAGACGTCACCGATATGATCCATTCGCTCAAGACGTTCCCACTCCTTAGTGGGTACCGTGGCGGAACCAGATACGAAATTGGAGCCCTCGAACAAGTTATTCTCAGGATAGGGGCTTTAGTGGAAGATATACAGGAAATTGCCGAATTGGATCTCAACCCGGTGATTGTTTTGCCTGAAGGGCAAGGGGTGTCTATCGTCGATGCACGCATCCGTGTAGCAGAAACCCTGCCACCGCTTCCCTTTGGTGCAAAGAAACGCTAATTTGTCAACCCAATTAAATTTCCGAATATTTGGAATCGTTCCAGGAAAAGGAAGGTACGAATGAATGAGACAGAGAAACTACAGGTGCTGATTCCACATTGGATTGATCACAATAAGGAACACGCCGAGGAGTTTCGGCAATGGGCGGAGAGAGTCAGCATGGCGGCCCCAGATCTGATGGCAGCTGCAGAGGCGATGCAGCAAGTCGACCAGTATCTGGGTATCGCGCTGGAAAAACTGGGTGGGGCATTACCCCATCCTCATGTGCACTGAGCGGACCGGTCTGTTTTTAGACGTAGAGGAGGTAGGTCATGCCTACAGATCCAAAATACCTTCAGAGGTTTTCCTGCTTTCACGACCTTTCCGATGATCAACTGGAGGCCATAGCTGAGATAACGAATGCCGTGTGTTACCAGCCGGGTTATGTTCTTTTTGAAGAGGGCAAGCCAGGGGATCGTCTGTTCTTCTTGATGAAAGGCAGCGTTGAGGTTTTTTATCAAATTGGAGAGGCGGGCGGTGTCCATGTAGATACCGTAAAGGGCGAAGAAGTTGTCGGGTGCTCTGCGCTTGTTGAACCTTACATATACACAGCAGCTGAGAAAACCCTGACAGAGGTAGAGGTATTAGAGATTGACGCTGTTTCTTTGCGCGATTTGATGCAAAAAGACTGCTGTCTGGGCTTTTTGATCTATCGGTATATCATTGGTGTTTTGATGGATCGTATTCTGGATTTACGCCTGGAAACAGTATAGCTGTGACGGAAGAACCTTTACCCAAATGGCTTTGAATTTTGGAAACAAGAAATTTCCTTGCGGGTGTGCTCTCCTTCTGGCACTGGATCTGGTGTTGTTATTCTGCGCCTGTTCTCGGCAATCAGATTTTTCCCAGGCGACGATAACACCTGGAATGGCTGCATACAGTTCTACGGTTGTTTTTAAGACGAGAACCGTCCCGGGAAATTTTGTCCAGCGGATCGTTCTTACTCCAACTACAACAGTTATACCTGCGGTTACAGAGGTAATGAAGGAGGAAAAAATCTTACCAACTACAATGCCGGTTAAGATCACCATTGTTTATGACAACACAGCATATGATCAAAGATTGAAATCAGCCTGGGGATTCTCTGCTCTGGTTGAGTACCATGACCAATCGTTGCTCTTTGATACTGGCGGCGATGGTCAGATATTGATTGAAAATATGCGGATCTTAGGAATTGATCCTACTCTCATCGAGA
>JBFYSV010000163.1:0-7257 GCA_041301185.1 Anaerolineae bacterium | reverse complement strand
AACTGGCTGCCACAAAAACGGTGGCAAGCATAATCAAGGTCGGGAAGCGCCCGTTGCAGGGCACAAAATTATTGGTCAGGATGGCGATCAGGCGCTCGCGCGGCGAGTCGATCACCCGGGTGGCGATCACCCCGGCCGCGTTGCAGCCAAAGCCCATCGTCATGGTCAACGCCTGCTTGCCATGCGCGCCAGCCCTTTTGAACAAGAAATCAAGATTAAACGCTACTCTTGGCAGGTAGCCCAGATCTTCCAGGAAAGTGAATAAGGGGAAAAACACTGCCATGGGTGGCAGCATTACGCTCACTACCCAGGCAAGGCCACGGTACACGCCGTCCCAAATGAAGCCGGTGATCCACCATGGAATGCCCAGAGCGGTGAACAGCGCCTCGCCCTGCTCGCCGACCCAAAACAGGGCAGTGGCGAGCATTCGGGAGGGGACATTGGTAGCTACAACCGTCAGCCAGAAGACGATCGCTAAAAGCAGCAGCATGATCGGCAGGCCAAATACCGGGGAGGTGACCAGCCGGTCGATGCGCTGGTCCAAGTCCCAGCGGCGCCCGCCGCCGGCGTGGACTGCCCGTTGGGCGATGCGCTCGGCCTCGTTGTAAATTGATTTCACCGTCTCATCACGGAATCCTGCGCTCAGGCTATGGCGTAAAGCCTCAGCCCGCGCCAGGACATCATTAGGTTGCAGGGTTGTTTGGCCTGGATTTTCCATTTTCTCAGATGCTCCCTGATAATCAATTCGAGCTATTGCGCCCCTTCCAGAGCTATCTTACGGCTAAAACCGGCACCTGCCTGGCGCTGCCGAGCGACCAGGTCCGCCAGCTCACCATTGAGCAGGGCAGTTTGTACCCGTGCATCCCCATCCAGCAAGCGGATCGCCAACCAACGAGCATTGGGCACGCCGGGCGCCATCGTTTCAATCATGGGCACCAGCTCGGCTACGGCGCGCTGGAACTCAGACGTCCCTTCCACCCGGCGCGGCTGGGTGCTAATTTCCCCCTGGATTACCCCTTCCAGGGTACTGAGCAGTGCCTGCATCCCCTCGCCAGTGCGGGCAACAACAGGAACCGCCGGCACTCCCAGATCGCGGGCCAGGCTGCGCGTGTCCACCTCCAACCCTTTGCGGCGCGCCTCATCGATCAAATTGACCGCCACAACCACCTTATCGGTGATCTCCAGCACTTGCAACACCAGGTTGAGATTGCGCTCCAGGGCGGTGGCATCGGTAACGACGATCGTGCAATCTGGCTGTCCAAACAGGATGAAGTCCCGGGCAACTTCCTCGTCCTGAGAAGCCGAGAGCAGCGAATAGGTTCCCGGTAGATCCACCAGCTTGTAGCGCACGTGGTTGTATTCAAAGCCCCCCTCGGCGCGGGTGACCGTCTTTCCCGGCCAGTTGCCGGTGTGCTGTTTGAGACCCGTCAGGGCATTGAACAGGGTCGATTTTCCAGTATTCGGGTTGCCCGCCAGGGCGATCACCCGGTCAAATTTATCCAGCTTTAAACCCATCTGGGCAAGATGAGCATTTGCCGGGCAGGTTTCACAATCTGTCATTCCAAACTCCTTTTACGTACAATCTTATTTCACACCGCTAATCATAGGTAGTCACGCTGGCTTGACCCAAATCTGGGCAGCCTGTTCCCGGCGCAAGGCGATTAATGTACCTCGCACCCGGTAAGCGCGTGGATCGCCAAAAAAATTACGCATTTCAGATTTCATTAGCGCTCCAGGGGTCATGCCCAGGTCGAGTAACCGGCGGCGGGTAAATCCCTGGCAGCTTTCATCCAGCGCCACAATTTCAGCGGAAACTCCATCAGGTAGCTCAGAAAGCGGCAAAACGCCACTTTGAGAAGCAAGAGATTCCGGTAACGGGCTGACAAAAACATTGGCTGCTACTGCTGGCGCCAGCCGGAATTCGGTCTCGCCATCGCTCAACAGTATGTGCTCCGGGGTGATTTCCAAAACGCGGATTGTTTGTCCCAGCCGCAAACCCTGTGCCAGAATTTGAGCGTAAGCAAGCGGCGGCTCGTCCTCCAGGTGCACGATCTGACCAGGCTCATCACTAGACCAGGCGGTTAGCGGGGTGCCATTCATCGCCGCGATCTGTCCTGAGCTATCCGGAATGGGGTCGCCGTGCGGGTCGCGGTCTGGATAACCCAACGAGGCGGCAAGCTCGTCCACTTGCTCAGCGGTCATGCCATGTTCCCGGCGCTCAGCTTCCAGGTGAACCTTTTCCAAGGGCAGCCGGGCCTCATCTGCCAGGTAGCGTTCCCATAAGCGGTGGGCTCGTACCACCTGTAATGCCCAATGCTCGCCAGCCGGGGTCAGGTGCAGACCACCATTGCGGGAAGACATCAAGCCCTGTGACTCCATCCGCGTGATCAACTGCAGGGTTTCTGTGCCAGGCAAGCCCATCGCACCTGCCAGCGCCTCTGGGGAGGCATGCCTCCCGCTTTGTTCCTGCTTGAGCAGGTATTTGAGCGCATCTTCAACCTGCGCCCGCTGGGCGCTTCCGCTGCGTGCCTTCAGACGTTTCAATAAACCAATCTGCGGGTGAAAAACCACCGCCAGGATGAAAGCAAACAACAGGCTTAAGCTTATTACCCACCAGATCGTCATACTACCTCCACATATATTTGCTGCGTCACGCCTGGTCCCAGCACCAGGACCGTCTCTCCAACCCGCAGGTGCAGGTTGCCATCAAACTCTGAGAAACCAACTACTTCAAGATGTACCCCTGGGATTACCCCGATAGAGCTCAGGTAACGCAGTAGCTCCGGGGTTTCGTTATCAACACGCTGGACAATCGCCTGCTGCCCCTCGCGCAGCATGTCCAGGCGTGCCCAGCTCATCTGCGGCAGGATTAAATCCCGCGTTGGGATGGGGTCTCCGTGCGGATCGTGGTTCGGATCCCCCAGCGCCTGGGCAATCCGCTCTTCGAAAACCTCCGAAATGACATGCTCCAGGCGGTCTGCTTCGGCATGGACTTCATCCCATGGGTAACCTAAAGTTTCGTGCAGGAATAGCTCCAGCAAGCGGTGATGGCGGATCATCTCTAGAGCCACCTTCTCGCCTTCGGCAGTCAACACCACGCCGTGGTGCTTCTGATATTCCAGTAATGGGGGGTCATTCGTAGCCAGGCGCTTGAGCATCCCGGTGACCGAAGCCGGAGTCACGCCCATACGCTCAGCAATCTGGTTGGTGGATGCACGCTCTTCAGCGAGGGTCAGCACATAGATGGATTTTAGATAATCTTCAATTGAAATAGTAAGGCTTTTTCGCATAATAATTTTAGGATTAACTAAATTATATTTTAGGTATTATATCAAAACCGAATCGCTTTGTACAGAGGCGAGCACTTCTAAGTCACCCCTCTTACCCGCCAACCAGCGTGATCGTGGTCATTATAAAAAATATCAGGTAGGCGATATTAAAGCCAGCCCCTTCGGTATAATCTCTGATTCTGATCGGTAAGATCCGCTTTACCAGCATCCAAAAAAGCAGTGCAGTCACCGGATTGATCGCAGCCATCCAGAACGGAAATGCTGTCTCGCCTGCAACCACCAACACAGAGAACCACACCGAAGCAATAATGATACAGGCGAAGAGGAAACCGTAGGTGATCATCATGATCTTGCGGTGCCGCCCCATCATCTCCAGCAGCACCGGTTGTGAGTCGCTCTGCAGACGGTTCAGAGCCTGCACATACTCGCCCAAATAAATAAACGAACCGTGCACAAAGGTGCCAACAACCGAAGCCCAGCCGAACAAGATCAAGGGGGGCAGTGCCAGCCACAATCCGCTGGGCAGCAAGCCCTGGTACACCTGCCAGAACCCTGCCAGCAACAGTGGTGTGGCAAAGACGCCCAACAATCCGCCCCAAGCCAGCCGTGACCAGGGTAACACCACCATCTTCTCAGTACCAGAAAGCAGCTTGGCATGCAACTGAAGATTGGGATAATCCGCCAGATCGGCTTTTGAAGCCAGCAGGAGAACATCGCCAACCGCGTAGATCAGCGACCCGGTGATGGCACACAGACCAGCGATCTGGATAGCAAGCAAAGAGTTAGCATTCATATGCGACCTTTCTACGATAGAAGTTACGCAGTTGGTAAGAAGCGGCCTGTCTGCTGCATGTAGGTGCGATATTCATCACCAAACTTTTCCAGCATCACCTGCTCCTCTCGCTTCAACCGGGTGGCAACGATCAGCGTAAGCGCACCCAGGAAGAACCCGCCGATAAACCAGTTTTCGGTGAGTAAGAACACTGCGACAAAAACCAGATGGAAGAAGAGGTTGTCAGTCATCAATTGCTCCTAATCTCGAAGGCGCTCAGCTTTGGCAGGTAACGACCGGTGCGCTGCATGTATGACCGGTATTCGTCGCCAAAGCGCTCGACCAGGCGCGCTTCTTCGATCGGTGTGCGCAAGGAGATTGGGATAAAGCCCAGCATCAGCGTCAGGGCAATGAACCAATTGGCGGCAAGCAGGCTTAAGCCAAAAAACATCAAGAAGCCCACTGTGTACAGGGGGTGGCGCACCCAGCGGTACGGACCATGGGTTACCAGAGTGTGTTCCTGGCGGGTGACAACCGTTGGGGTAACATTTCTGCCCAGGCTGGAAAACACCCAGTAGACCAAAGGCACGCAGATCAGCAAGATTCCAGCCCCCACCCAGCGTATCCAATTGGGCAGCGACAGACTGGACCACGCCATCCATTGCGGGTTGATCAGGTAAGCCAGTGCCGAGAGCCACAGCAGAAGACCAAAAATGCGGCGCAGGTTGAGGATCAGCGATCCCTCTTCCTTGGCGTCAATCTTCTCACCTGTCTGAGCCGCCTTTCGGCGGTAAGAAAACGAAATCGACATACTCGATACCATCAAAACAACCGCTATCCAGTGAAATAGTTCGTCTGTATTCATCATTGCCTTCCGTATTCATCATTTGATCAAGAGTCCGGTTACCCAAAGCACCAGCATGCCGGTTACAATCCCGGAAAATACAGTGAAAGGCATCGGCTGGCGGGTGGTGTCTTTCTGGATCAGCTTGGCAATCTCGTAGACCACTTGAAAGACCGCACCGGTGCCAATCGCCAGGAACAGCACTGCCATTGTTGCTGATGGAGAGAATCCGCCGATCCAGGCACCGATAATTGCGGGTGCTCCACCAACCAGCCCCATCAGCGCCAGGTTTCTAATCCCCGGCTTATCGCGCAAAACCGGGGCAATGATCCCCAAGCCCTCAGTGATGTTCTGGATGATAAATCCCACCACCAGAAACGCGCCCAGCGCAATTTCACCTACGCTGTAAGCCGCACCAATTGCCAGACCTTCTCCCAGGTTGTGCAAGCCGATTCCCACCGCAATCATATAAGCCAGGTTCAGGCGCTGTTCCGCTTCGCTGTGTCCTGCACCAACCTGGCGCCTGGAGATGGCATCCAGCAGGAAGAATGTCGCCACCACCCCTATCCCAACCAGCCCCACCCCTTGAAACGGACCGGGTACGGATTGAGTTAGCTCCAGGGCTTCGGATAGCGTGTCCAGGCCGAGGAAGACCAGCAGACCAGCGGTAAGCGCCAACAAGAAGGTCATCGCCCGCCGACCCAGCTTACGCAGGGCAGGGAACCACAGCAAGCCGAGGTACACCGGGATGATACCCACATAGACCCCGATCAGGGTCAGGCTCCAGAAAGTGCTCGCTCGTGGTTGAGGCGTGACAAACGCTACCGGTATTTCCACATCGAACGGAATGGCATTGCTCGTGAACAGAGTGAGAGCATATGCCTCTCCCTCCGACCACATATAGTCCAAATGAACCGCGGCTTTTCCCAGGCGGGGGATAGTTGCATCCGGCGTGATGCTGGCCGGCCAGACAGCGTCGTTGATGATCACCTGGGCAATTTTTAGCTTCTGTGGGCTGGCATTGCGCACATGGATTTCAATGTGCCCTGGCGTTAGCACAGTACGCTCGATCGATAAGGCCTCAATTGGAGCCGGCGCAGCAAGATTAAGTCCACCGCTGGTGCTGAGGAACAATGCGATCACCCCCCCCAGAATGACCAATGGCAGGATAAGCAAGATTGCTGTGGTAAGGGTCAGTGCTGATGGTTTCGATTCGGGTAGAGACTGTTCAGCCATTCTATTCCTCCTCCACGACCTCAAAATTACCGGTCCAGCCCAACTCGGCAAACTCGGTGTTGTGAGCGTGGAACATATACAAGCCGGGGTATTTATAGCTGAATTCCAAAATGCCACGCTGCGCCTGGGTCTGCATGATAATGTCGGTGTATTCGCTGGGAGTCAGGCTGGTGCCGGTGGAATAGTAATTGAAAAAATTGGCATGCAGGTGGAAGGAATTGATCAGGTCAAACTCCAGGATATTGACCAGGTAGATGCGTATCATTTCGCCCACCTTGATCCGGATGGGATGTTTATCGTAATGGAATGGGATCGTGTTTACCGCGTAGAAATCGTTCTGGTCATCAAAATCCACATCAAATCCATTCATCACCATCACCAGCTCACGATCTACCGGCGGGCGGCCTTCTTTGGGATCGATAATAAATGCTCCGTACAAGCCCTTGGCGATGTGGCGCGCCAGCGGGAAGGCGTGACAGTGGTAAAGGTGCAAGCCGAAGGGCTCGGCATCAAACTCATACGTGAATGTCTCACCGGGCTCTATCACGCCCGGACCGGTTCCCGGCACACCGTCCATCACTGCCGAGTGGATGCCATGGAAATGGATCGTGTGACCGTGCGAGCTGCCATTGCTAAAATGGATACGGACGCGGTCCCCCTCCGTGCAGCGAATTGTCGGACCGGGGATACGCCCGTTATACGTCCAGGCCGGGTAATCGATACCCGGAACGACCTCGATAGTCCGGTTGTAAGCTGCGATAAAGTACTCGCGCAACGTCTGCCCATTCTCCAAGGTAGAGACTTTCCCATAATCGAAATCGGTCAAGATATCACTGGGATTAAAGCCGTTTTTCTCATGGTCCACCTCACCCACCGTGCCCGGCATGACGTTATGACCGCTGTGCTCTGCCTGGTGGGGTGGGGCGGCGCCAGCCGCGCCTGAAGAATGACTGGAAGATGCGATCCCCAACACTCCCAGCAGGCTGAGGGTTCCCCCTTTAATGAAAGCCCGCCTTGATAGTTTCTTATTCATTGTCACATACCTTCCGTTGTCTTTGCCTATCAAACCTATAAGAGTATGGCTTACGCAGTTGGTGGGTTAATGGGGGTGTTCG
>JBFYSV010000162.1:0-16760 GCA_041301185.1 Anaerolineae bacterium | reverse complement strand
CGGGTGGTAACGCTGCGCATAAAACAACGCATCCGAGAGGATGATCCGTCCCTCAGCGTCGGTGTTGAGCACTTCGATGGTCTTGCCGCTCAACGTTTTCACGATATCGCCAGGGCGGTAGGCGTTGCTGCTGGGCATGTTTTCAGCTGCCGAAATCAACCCGACCAGGTGCAGCGGCAGTTTGAGATCGGCTGCAGCCTGCATCGCGCCGAACACAGTCGCCGCACCACCCATGTCCGATTTCATTGTTTCCATTGCTTCGGGTGGCTTGAGCGATAAACCGCCGGAATCAAAGGTCAGTCCTTTGCCCACCAGGCAGATGGTCGGTGTGCCTTTTTTGACTTCCCCATATTCCATCACAATGAAGCGTGGCTCATGCTCCGATCCTTTGCCGACAGCCAGAATGCCGCCAAAGCCTTGCTCGATCAATTGGGGCATGTCCAGCACAGTCACTTTGAGCCCAACTCGCTGTCCAAGCTTGACCGCTTCATCCCCCAGCGCGGGCGGGTGCATGGCATATCCCGGTCCGTTGACCAGATCGCGGGCAAAGTTCACCCCGCGAGCAATCGCCTGGCCGATGGCGATTCCCTGCCGGGTATTTTCATCGGAGCGGGTGAATAGCGTGGCGCGTTCGACATTGAACGTCTGCTCATCGGTCAATCCCGTGCGGTAGCGCCAGAACCGGTATGCGCCAAGCTCGGTCCCTTCTGCAAAAGCCTGGGCAGCTGACTCAGGCTCCAATGAAAGGTCACCGTTGAGAGCGACGGTCACTGCAGCCACCTTGAGTTTTTGGGCTTCCTTGACAGCTGTGGCGCTCGCTCGCCGGATCGTCTCGGCGGTGGCTTTTTCACGCTTGCCCAGGCCAACCAGCAACAAACGACGCGGTGCAACTGCACCACGCGGGTAGAGCAATAATGTCTGGTTGGCGCGGCCATTAAAATCGGAGGGTTCGAGCAATGCGAGCACCTCACTCGCCAAAGGAACATCCTCAAAACAGCCTATCATTGCCAGGTCTGATGGCTCGTGCAGCACATCTCCTGTTTTTACATTGATTTCCATGTTCGTCTCCTTATTTCCTCTTGAACAATGCAGCCATTGCATCATCCTTGGTGCGCAGCTCCAGCACATTCCCTTCGATCTGGTAGCTTGCTGCGCTTTGCAAGGCCGTCAGGTATTGCGCTTCCTGGTCCATTACGCCTGCGGGATCACTACACATCATCATCGTGGATGCCAGAGGTCCAATCGTGATCTCATCACCGTTCACTTTATATCCCCCGTTGTATTGATTGCAGCCAGAATTTCCAGACAGGTTGCCATCATTGCCAAAACTCGCCGTCAGGGTCGTCCCCTCCAGTACACCGACGACCGCCTGATTGCCGTTATTGTAGGCAGTCAACTCCCAGTCGGTGCCCACCAAATCCTGGGATTGGACCTTGTAAGCAGCCAATTGGGTACCATCCCCTCCAGTCAGGGTGAGCTGATCCCCACTGACCGCGTAGGTTTTCGCTTCACCCAATACTTTCAGGTAGGCGCTCTCCTGATCCATAACCGCCTGATCGCACATCATCATCGTCGACGCCATCGGTGATGAAAACGTGATGTTATTCCCAGAGACGGTGTACGTGCCGCTGTAGCGGTTGCACCCCGCTGATCCACTCACCTTGCCATCGGTAGTGAATTCAGCTGAGATGCCGGTATCAGCCACGAGAGGCTTGCCCATCAGATCTGTGACCGCCCAAACTTTGCCGGTCAACTCGCCTCCCTGCTGAGCGCCTGAAGAAGCGCATGCTGTGAGGAGCATCATCCCTAAACATATACTGAAAACGAGCCAATTCTTATTCATCGGTTTCTCCTTAATAATCATCGAACGGTTTAATTGCTCCCCTGAAGTATTTTATTCATTTTGCCAGCTCCTCAAGATACACAATTGCGGTTTCAATCCCGCGCTGGAACATCTCCAGGCTGTAGTGCTCGTTAGGCGAGTGCAAGCCGTCGCTATCCAGCCCATAGCCCATCATGACGACTGGAATTTTTAATAAGTTGGCAACGTCGGCCACAACCGGTATGCTGCCGCCGCCGCGGGTGAAGACCGGTGCGTGACCCCAGGCTTTTTCGTAAGCGCGAGCAGCAGCCCGCATCTCGGGCAAATCGAACGGGATGAGGGCAGGCATGCCTGTTGTCAGCAAGCTGACACGTATTTTAACCGTCTTTGGCGCGATGGATTCAATATAATCCTTCAGCAGGGCAAATATCTTATTCGGGTCCTGGTTACCAACCAGGCGAGAGCTGAGCTTCGCACCGGCTTTCTGGGGGATGATCGTCTTGGGACCCGGTCCAGTCCAACCACTCCACATCCCGTTGATGTCAAGTGTCGGGCGGGCAGAGATGCGCTCGCGGATGGTGTACCTGGCATCGCCCCAGGTTGCCGGGACGCCGGTCGTATCCTTATACTGATCCTCGCTCAGGGCAGTCTTGGCGATCATTTCGCGCTCCGCTTCTGTCAGCGGGACGACATCATCATAGAAACCCGGTACTGCGATCGTGTGATCTGGATTGTAGAGCTTGCCCAGGATTTCTACCAGCGCCAGGGCGGGATTATGCGCCGCTCCCCCCCACAAGCCACTGTGCAGGTCTTCCTTTGGTCCTTCGACTTCAACCTCAATATAGGTCATACCCCGCAGGCTGTGGGTGATGGCTGGCTCTTCGATGGCGCGCATGGATGTGTCGCTGATCACGCATACATCAGCCTTAAGCAAGTCCAGGTGCTCCTTGATGAAGGGTGTCAGATTAGGTGATGAGATTTCTTCCTCTCCCTCCAATAATATTTTTACATTGACCGGCGCTCCCCCGCACGCCTCGAGATAAGATTCGAGCGCCTTGATGTGGATAAAGAGTTGCCCTTTATTATCAGTTGCGCCGCGGGCGTAGATTTTACCGTCCTTCTCGACCGGCTCAAATGGCGGTGTGTCCCAGCCATCCTCCATGGCAGCGGGAACCACGTCGTAGTGACCGTACACCAGCACCGTCGGCTTATCCGGTCCAGCACCCATCCACTCTGCGTATACAACCGGGTGCCCGGCTGTGGGCATCACCCTGGCGCTTTCCAGTCCCAGGGCGTGCAAGTGGGCTGCCAGCCATTCGGCTGTCTGCCGGACATCGCCTGCATAGGATGGATCACCGCTCAGGCTCGGGATACGCAGCAGCTCATGGAGTTCATGTCGGAATCGCTCCGCGTGACTACCAGAATACTCTCGTGCTTTATCACTGTTTGTGGACATTTGAGTTTATCCGCCTTTCTTTGTTGATGTAGCTAAGCTGATGCCTCGCCAATCTCGGCCACGCTTGAGTCTCGCGCGATTTCTGCAGGCACCTCATCGGGGATATAGTTTGGCAATCCCCCGGCCGGGAAAATAGCCAGTAAGGCCACGCTGGCAAGTATCAGAAATGAAATCTTAAGAGCTCGCAGACGCGCCTCTGTATTAATGTCTATTACTTCGGCTTCTTGCATTGGGGTGAGATCGGTGTCCTCCAAGAACTCATCTAGATCATCGTTGCTGACGAAGTCGATATTTTCAAGGTAGAGTTGCTCCTCGATGATCGCATCGGTGATCACCGGGCTTTTGATCAGGCTATTGGTGATGATGATGCTCAACAGGCTGACTGCCATCACGCTGGCAAGAGCAGTTCCCAGCCCTGTAGCCAGGTTGTTGGTCGTGCCGCGCAGCGCGCCTACGTCTCCAGCCAGCGTTTTAGGCGATGCCGAAACGAGCACATTGAACACCAGCGTCAGGATGGCGCCCTCCGCAACCCCTATCACAAGCAAGCTGAGGATCACCAGCGGAGTGCCCCAATCGTTGCTGATTGTGAAAGCCAACATCACTAACCCAATAGATACGATGATGAACCCGTACCGGCCGATCTGCTTTGGGCTCAGCCGGTCGAATAGACGGACCACCGTGGCAGTGCCAAAGAATATGGCGAGGGAATAAGGAACGACTGCAATGGCTGTCTCCAGGCTGGAAAGTCCCTGGACGATCTGGATATAAAGCGGGATGAGGAAGCTGATCGCCGGACCAATCGCTGCAATGATGAATAGAGAATACGTCGCAGCTCGCTCTTGCGGCGAGTCAAGCACCTCCAAAGCGAGCAACGGCGATCTTTTCTGCTCCACCCGCTTTCTCGACCAGGCAAAGAACGCCTGCCCAAGAAAGATCCCGACCATGATCATGATCGGCGAGAGCGACATTCCCAGAATGCTATACGGCGCATCTGGATTTGCCATCAGCATGCCCCAGGCCGTGATGTTGTTAAAGCCAATACTGATCAATATGATGGCTGATGCTGCCAATGCTGCGCCGACAAGGTCTATCCTCACTCCACGGTCCCGTTCAACCGGTTTAAACCGGAAGCTGAGCAGCACAACCAGGATTGAGATGATGACAATGAGTACGAACCCCCATCGCCACGATACCAGGCTGCCCAACACGCCGATCACCATAAAAGCGATCACTCCTGCGATCGCCTGCGCCGCGCCAAGCAAGCCCAAGGACTGCGACTGTTGAGCGCCGTGATAGTGGTTTGCAATCAATATAACTAGCGTTGGCACTAACATTGCTGCTGCCAGCCCGGCAACCGCTTGCATCTGGATCATCATTGCCGTGCTGGTGCTGAACACCATTCCCAGCATTGCCAGCCCATGAAAGCCAGCACCCAATTGAAAAGCCAGCCGTGGACCGATCAGCTTGCCGAGTTTGGCGCCAAGCATCACAAACCCTGCCACCGCCAACGAGTAGACTACCAACGCTGAGCCTACACTGGAAGGCGATGTGTCGAAGTCTTCAACGATCCCACCGATCGAGACAGGCAACGCGCTGACGTTGAAGCTCATCTGGATTTGCGCCAGGGCAATAATAAGCATCGGCAGCCAGGACGCCTGAACTGCACCAGCGACGCTTTTTTCCACGTCAGATTTTGTGGTCATAAAGGGTCATTCTCCTGTTTCTGCTTTAAGCTGTTGGTTTGGTTTACTTTCGCCATGTCGATTAACTTCGCTATGGGGTAAAGAAGCAAAAATATTCAATCCCAGGCGAGCGGATAGAAACTTTGTTACCAGCTGCCCCCGGATGCTGTTTCCGGCGCGATCGAGTCGCGGCGAGAAAGTACCCAACCCGCCCTTACCCGGAGCAACCGTGATGATTCCGCCGCCCACCCCGCTCTTCCCCGGCAGACCGACATCATACAGCCAGTCGCCAGAATTCTCATATAACCCGGCAGTAGCCATCACTGCCAGCACCTGGGGACACAGTTCACGGTGGATGACCTGTTCATTCGTGATTGGGTTAACGCCACCATCCGCCAAAGTGGCAGCCATCACAGCCAGATCGATAGTGGTCACATTCAGCGAGCACTGCCGGGTGTACAGGTCAACCGCCTCAAGCGGATCATCATAAAATCTTCCGTAGCTGGCTAGCAACCGGGCAATGACCTGATTGCGCTGGTTGCTGGCAGAAGCAGAGGCATACACCTCCTCGTTCAGGGTCAGCTCCCGCCCGGCAAAACGCGACAGACCCTGGTGGATGAACTGCCATTTTGCCTCATAGGTTGCTCCTGGAACCAGGCTGGTTGTCGCGATGGCGCCAGGATTTACCATTGGATTCGTCAACCAGCTCGGGGCCTGCTCGATGGCAAGGATCGAATTGAATGGCAACCCGGTACTATTCACGCCCAGTTTTTTGCGGGATTGCTCAGGGCCGACCACCTGGCATACCAGGGCGAACACGAATGGCTTGGATACGCTCATAATCGTGAAAGGAAACGACACGTCCCCTGCGGTATACAGCGTGCCGTTGATTCCAGCAACACAGATGCCAAATAGGTTTCCAGGAACTCGGGCTAGTGCTGGATAATAATCCGCCTGTTCACCCTCTGAATTGATTAAATAACGCGCATAGGCTGCGTCCACAAGCGCCTGCACCTGAGCGGCAACCGGGAGATGTCCAGTGGACACTGGAAAAATATCTGCATCGCTATCAATTTGGATATCCATACTTCACAAAAATTTCCCTTCGAGCGCTGCCAATAGCCGTTCGGCGTTGACACCCTCCACCAAAGCCAAATCAGATCCAATCTCTTTCGCCTTTTCCAATTGTGATGCATATTTGAGAATGGTCAATAACAGGGCATCTGGCCAGATGTCTTTTATCTGGGAGATAATTTCATAGCTATCCCTGTCACTATCCAATCCGCTCTCCTGAACAAGATATACCAAAATAACGTCTGGTTTTCTCTCGCCCAGAATTGCTCGCAACCCCACCAGGTTATTGGAGGATGCCAGCAAGGTTTGATTCGGCGCGGAATCAATCAACACAGAGAAGGCACTTAGCATTCGCTCGGGTGCGAGAACTGCGATTTGTCTGTGCGAATTCATAATCCAGCCGATCAATTACCTATTGGAGTCGATTTTTTTCTGCCCGAATTATATCTGTGGTAACTTGAAAACACATCGCCTATATGGAGTAATTTGTGCCCGCAATAGTGGAAGTAATTTCTTCCAATTTGAGAGAGGTTCACCTACGCATAATTACGTATAAGTGAATGGGTTTAATGCTATAATTTCGCAGTTATAGCCAACAAAATAGTTATCATATGTTCGGCGAATTCTAAAATCTGAGCCTAGTTGTGCAAAATTCAGAGATGATTGATCCTGTGTCTGCTAGGGTGCCCCTAATTGTATACATTCAGGCAAGGGATTTATGAATAGCATTCAAATCGCTCTAGGAGTAGCCGCTGGTATCTGTTTTTATGCCAGCCTGTTCCATTTTCTAGTGGGTCTTCGGCGCAGACCAATGGATCCGGTTCACCTTCTCTTCGCCATGACGGCCCTGTCCTTCGGCTTCATGAATTTCTTCCAGATGTTTCTGCACCCGGCGGTTGCCAACCGGTCAGCATCTGCGTTCATTACCGCCGACCGGTGGTCGTTGATGGGACTCCTATTAGGAGAGCTGCTCTTCCTATGGTTCGTGGCTTTCTACACCAAAGTGAAACCATACCTGGCTCTCGTGATCTTAAGCACGCCAATATTGTTTTTTATTGGGGTGCACATAACCTCTCAGGCAACTTACCTATATACTGATGTGACAGACTACTTTACAGCAGCACTCCCCTGGGGAGAAGAGATCACCATCGCTGATGTAGCGCTAACCCCCTGGGGTAATTACACCCCACTTATCTGGTTGTCCTTCTTTTCTTTTTCCATATATGCCCTGGCTCTCCAATTCCGAAGGGGAGAACGGCAAGAAGCGGTGTTTCTTGGATTGGCATTGATGATCTTTGCCGCATCAATCATCAATGACAACCTGCTGGATCAGGGATTGATCACATCAATCTACCTGTTGCAATTTGGATTTGTGGCGATTGTTATGGTGATGAGCCTGGCATTGTCGAACGAAGTACTCGAAACCGAGCGCGAACTTGCTGCCCTTAATGTTGAATTAGAGCAGCGGGTGATTAAACGAACGGAGGATCTCGCCAATGCCAATCGGGCATTGCAAGCAGCCAAGGAAACAGCCGAATCCGCCAACCGGGCTAAGAGTATATTTCTCGCAAATATGAGCCACGAGCTTCGCACGCCTCTCAATGCCATCCTCGGCTTCACAAAACTGCTCATGCGTGACCCGGCAACAACAGAAAACCAGAAAACCAAGCTGGAGGTGATCGATCGCAGCAGCGATCACCTCCTGGAACTGATCAACGATGTCCTCGAAATGTCCAAGATCGAAGCCGGACGCGCCTCGTTTGAGCCAGCCAGCTTTGACCTGCACCGCACCCTGGTAAATTTGGAGAGCATCTTTCGCGAACGAGCCGGCAATAAAGGCATAGAGCTCGTCTTCGAGCGATCCGGGGATGTGCCCCGTTACATCCGGACGGATGAGCGCAAACTGCGCCAGGTCTTGCTCAATTTGTTAGGGAACGCTATTAAGTTCACTCAGACTGGTGAAGTGATTTTCCGGGTAATGGTCAACGACCATGAGCCTGCCATAAGCAGCCAGCAGCGTCCTGACAGCCAAACAATACAATTTGAAAGCTGCAAGCTGCAATTTGAAGTTCAAGACACTGGCGTCGGGATTGCCCCGGACGAGATGGATCGTTTATTTGAAGCTTTCGTCCAAACAAAGAGCGGGCAAGCAGTTGGCGAAGGGAGCGGGTTGGGTCTGACCATCAGCCAGCAGTATGTGCATTTGATGGGTGGCGAGATCCGCGTCGAGAGCCAGGTTGGCGTAGGCTCAAAGTTCAGCTTTGTAATTCCTGTAGAGTTGGCTCCAGCGGACCGAATCAAGCCGGACCATCCCATGCAACGGGTCACAGGGCTTGTCCCGGGACAACCTCACTACCGGATTCTGGTCGTGGATGACAGCCAGGACAACCGCGCTCTGTTGCAGCAGATACTCGAAAACATTGGCTTTGAAGTGCAAACCGCTGAGAGTGGTCAGCCTGCAGTTGAGATATACCAAAGCTGGCATCCGAACCTGATTTGGATGGACATCCGAATGCCAGGAGTTGATGGATACCAGGCAACGAGACTGATCAAAGAGAGCAAGGAGCCAGCTACAAAGATTATTGCCGTCACAGCCAGCACATTTGAAGACGAGCGTGCCAGGGTGTTGGAGGCAGATTTTGATGACTTCCTGCGCAAACCCTTCTCGGAGGCTGAGATCTACGCGCTGATAGCTAAACACCTCAATCTAAAATTTACTTATGAGAATCTGAAGCCATCGGCTGCTCCGGAAAGTGAAAGAGTAACTCCGGACGATCTCGAGGGTCTACCCGACGGCTGGGTTTCCAATCTACGCCAGGCAGCTACCCGCGGCAGAACCCAGGAACTGCTTAGCCTGATTGATCAGCTTGATGAGAGTCACCACCTGCTGGCAAATGCTTTGCAAGCAATGGTTGACAATTATGAGTTCAAGCGGATTTTGGACTTAACGGAGCGAGATGATTCAGACGATACCAGGCGACAATAAGGGCGATATCCTCATTGTCGATGACAACCTGCCAGGTCTACGCCTGCTCTCAAATCTTTTAACTGAAAATGGGTATGAGGTACGGAGCGCCCGCGATGGGCATACCGCCTTAATGCTGGCCTCGGCTGAACCCCCTGACCTGATCTTGTTAGACATCCAAATGTCTGACATGGATGGTTACCAGGTTTGCACCCAATTGAAGCTCAACCCCACCACCCAGAAAATCCCGGTCCTTTTCATCAGCGCAAGGGGTGAGGTCCTGGATAAAATCAGGGGTTTTGAAGTTGGAGGGGTAGATTACATCAATAAACCTTACCACGCAGAAGAAATACTGGCACGGATTAAGACGCATTTGACGATTTCCAGGCTTCATTCAGAATTGCTTGATACCAATTCAATCCTGCAAAAAGAAATCCTCCTGCGCGAGCAAGCTCAACTCGCTCTTCAAGATAGCGAAGCCTCACTGCGTGCCCAATACCAGGGAATCCCTATTCCGACGACCACCTGGAAGCGGAGGGAAGATAATCTGATCCTGGTAGATTACAATCAAGCCGCGGCTGCGATTGCCCGTACCAATATAGCCGATCTTATAGGAGTGAATGCCCGAAATTACTTCCAGGATCAGCATGACATTGTCGAGGATATGTTTTCATGCTTGAGGGAAAAAAAACCAATAGAACGAGAGCTTGTTTATACCTACAGATCTACCGGAGAGACCGGAAATTTGTCCGTTAAGTATGCTTATGTACCTCCGGATCTGATACTTGTGCACTACGAGGACATAACCGAACGGAAACATGCCGAAAACCAGCTCATTAAACGCCTGAATGAGTTATCTGCACTTCACCACATTTCGAAGACAATCGCGGCGAAACGAGAGCTCCCTCAGGCGCTCGAAGCTGTCTGTAATACGGTAAACGACCTGCTTGAAACGAGGCTCACGTTCATCGCCCTGCAAGAGAACGATTCTACACGGCTAACAGGGCTGATTGGCTTTGAACGATCAAGCGGGACGATCTCAGTCGCCAGGGCAGAATCCACGCTCATAGACTCGTTTATACTTCAATCGATACAAACTGTAGGAAAACCCCGGGTCATTGCTAACCTGCAATCCATGCCTATTCCAGAATCGGTGCGCGAATATGTCCGGAAGAATAATCTACTTTCCTGCCTTATCGTCCCTTTAATATCTCGGGGGATTGTTCTGGGGTCACTTATCCTGGCAAAGGATGAAAGTGGTTCTACATTTGAAAAGAATGAAATTGACCTTGCGGAGACAATTGCCACAGATATCGCTGTAGCAATCGAAAATGATCGCTTGACGGAACAGGCGCGACTGGCGGCAGTTGACGCCGAAAGACAGCGTTTGGCTCGCGAGCTGCACGATTCTGTGACCCAATCGATATACAGCCTGACTTTACTCAGCAGCGGCTGGGAGAGCATGGCTCGCCAGGGTACTCTGGACGACCCTGCTGGGGCTTTCCATCGTTTAGGAGCGGTGGGGCAGCAAGCATTAAGAGAAATGCGCCTGCTCTTACACCAGTTGCGTCCTTCTGCCTTAGAAGAAGGTCTCGTCAACGCCATCCAGCAGCGCCTGGATACAGTCGAAAGGCGATCAAATATCGATGCACAATTGATTACCCTGGGAGATTTCAAAGATTTACCGCAAAAAATCGAGGATGAGCTCTTCAACATTGCTCAGGAAGCCCTTAACAATTCTTTGAGGCATGCCATGGCAGAATCGGTCTGGGTGCTTGTCGAAGAAGATCAAGGCGTGATCAAATTGAGCATCAAAGATGACGGCGTAGGCTTCGATACCTCAACAAAGCATACCGGCATGGGTTTGAGAAACATGCAGGAAAGGGCACGTGCTATTGCAGGTGAATTATTGATTGCCTCAGAACCAGAGCGTGGCACCTGGGTGACGGTCTCGATCGATGTTTACAAGGATACACCAGACAAATGACAACAGAACTGATCCGTGTTCTTATTGCTGATGATCATCCTATCGTCCGCCAGGGTCTCGAGATTTTGATCAACTCACAATCGGATATGATACTGATTGGGCAGGCAACCAATGGAAATGAAGCAGTGATGCTCATCAAAGAATCAAAACCAGATGTGGTTGTGATGGACTTGAAAATGCCGGTTAAGAATGGGCTTTCTGCTATTGAGGAGATAAAAAAATCTGAGCTTGAGATCCCAATTCTAGTGCTCACCAGTTTCCCGGATGACGAGATGGTAATTTCTGCTATCCAATTAGGAGCAAATGGCGTAATGCTCAAGGATTCGCCTCCCGAACAACTACTCAACTCCATCCGTGATGTTGTTCACGGACAAAGCCCATTGCATCCCTCAGTCGCCCATAAGCTGATGCTAAAAATACAGCAGTCTGCCGCTCTGGCGACTGTGAACACTCTGCTGACCGTCCGGGAGATTGACGTGCTGAAATGCATGGCACAAGGATTATCCAATCGAGAGATTGCATTGAGGTTAGCCATCTCAACCCGCACTGTGACCACCCACGTCCGGAATATCCTCGATAAGCTGGAATTGGAAAACCGTACCCAGGCGGCGCTGTATGCGGTCGAACATAGAATTGTTTAGAGTAAAATAACCATTCAATGAACGATTACGGTGTGTTCCACCTATCTGACGAAGTGCCCGGCTCAGGTACGTAAGCCTTAGGCTAATTGTACGCTGCCGGGCACTGAGGGCGCGTTGCGGTGGTAGCGGTAATGGAAGCCTTTGTCAGCGGTGAATATTCACGAGTGTACCGACAGAGGCCCAGTTGAAAAGCCATTCTGCATCGTTGGTGTCCATATTGACACAGCCATGACTCATCGGCGTTCCGAAATTATGGTGCCAATAGGTGCCGTGAATCGAGAAATCACCATAATAATACATCGAATAGGGCACATCGGGTAGAAAATAATCATCACCCCGCATATCCGAATAAGGCCACTTGACATCGATACGGTATTGCCCTGTCTCTGTGGGGTATTTATCAATCCCGGTGGAAACCAGGAAAGTGGCCTGCAGTTGGGTGCCATCATAGGCGCGAAGCGTCTGCTCGCTGAGATCGATGTCAATCCATCTACCTTCCGCATCCTCTAAGATTACGGGGGTAGCGGTTTCAGTGGGTGGTGACTCTTTGATGGGAAGGGAATTGTATCGAATGTTAATCCCGGGGATATCGAACCATGTGTTTAGGGTCCAGCCCTCTTGACCGTCTGATGTTTTCACATAAAGCCAGGTATTATCACTCAACCGTCCCACCACTTGCAGCACTTCGCTATAAGTGAGTTCCCGGATTTTTGTGAAGTATATACTCGGGCCAGTGCGTAGCTTGGCAGAGCTACCGTATACCTTAATCATTGTTTCCGGGGTGGGAGCTGGCGTTTTGATGGAATGGTACTCAACGTTAACTCCTGCAAGATCGACCCATACCGTTTTGATCCAGCCGTCCTGACCGTCCGCTGTTTTAACGTAAAGCCAGGTATTATCACTCGACCGTCCCAACAGCATCAGTAGATCACCAAAAGCGAGCTTCTGGACTTCTTCATAGTTGTTTCCCGGACCAGAGCGTAGTCTGGCAGAGTCACCGAATACCATAACCGTTGTTTCTGGAGCTGAAGATGGGGTTGGGGTTTCAGTCGCTGGTGGTTTGCTGGTGCTGGTTGCCGTACCCGTAGCGGTTTGGGTCGCTGGTGGTTTGCTGGTACTGGTTGCCGTACCCGTAGCGACTTCGGTTGCTTTGGTAGTAGCTGTGGGTGTATGGCTCGGTTCGACCAGAATATTCCTGCTGAAGAGCGCAAAGGAACTGTTTGCCGTAGCAATCTGGCCGGCAGTCAGCAGCAGGAATACCGATATAAAGATGATAAAGAGCCCGAATGCAGCCCAATAATTTATATGCGGCAGGGGTGGTAACTTTTTCTTTGTTGGGGTCATTTGAGGCACCTCAGGATGTTCACGCAACTGGTACGTAACATCATTTTCTCCTTTACCAATAAGTGTAGATATCCTTTAAGGATATTTGCCAAGCTGCTTGAGCATGTCCACGCTAGGCTCGTAACCCGGGTGGTATTTCAAGCTGGTGCGCAGATCATCTACGGCACTAATTGTATCGCCAAGTGCATTATACGATAATGCCCGCCAGTAATAGCTCTCCTCCAGGACCGGTTCGGCCATGTAGCCCAGCGTCTGATTCGCCAGGTTGATGACGTCCTGGTAGCGGTCTGTGTAGTAGTATGCGGAGTAGGGACCGGTCTCATACCACAGGATACGGTAAGGGCGAGCATTCTGCTGGATATCCGGGTATATGCCATAGGCTGTGTCGAATGCGGCGGCAGCAGCCTCATAATCCTCGAGGCACACAAGGCTGGTGCCGGCGTTGAACCAGGCGAAGAATTGATCGCGGATCTCGGTCAGCGAGGTGGTTTCCTGCATGGCGCGCTCATAAGCGATACGACACGCCTCTTCTTCTGTTGCGAGCGGACCAAGCAGGTTGAGCACGTCATTTTCTTTTTCCGGCGGGTACACAACAATGAACACAGAATTAAAGTTTCGCCAGGCCTGCTCTAGATCGCTGTAGGGGAAATCAAACCCAATGAAGGTATCCCATTGGTCTAGAGGAATCTGCCCCCCCCACGGGGCATAGCTCATGAGAAAGGTATCATGGGCAGTGATGGTCTGTCTCTCGTCAGCATAGCCAACTACCAGGTTGTAATGACCCATCCAGCCTTCATTTCTCAAAGTATACGGCTCGAAGCCTTTTTCGATCATCACTGGAAAACCTGCATTGAGCAGGGCTTTTATGGTCTGCAGGTCACCGCCATACCGCCAGAGGGCTTTCTGTTCGGTGTGCTCGTTGACGAAATCCACCAACTCGTAAGGCATCACGTTCACATCCTTATCATTGGGTCTGATCACCGCGCCGGTCGCGAGCTGATTTTTGCCCCAATCATAAAAAGAAAGGTAAACGGAGAGAGTTGCCGGTCCGCAGTTGTTCATAAATTGACGTTCGCAAGTGAACCCCTTCAGTAAAGTATAAGATGGCAGGGGGGTGGGAGTAGGGGTAGGAGAAGGTGCCAGAGTTGGAGTAAAGGTGGCTTCAGGGGTAGATTGGGATAGGATAGCGGTAGGCTCAGTTGTAGGTTGAGGAGTAGGGGCATCGGTAGAGATTGCGATTGAGACGGAGGTGGCTACATTATCATCGTCTATAGTGGATGGAACAAAGACCGCTTCACTGGGCGGTTTTAACCAGTATTTAACCGTCCTATACACCTCGCGCGAGTGATAGGTTACCCTTGACCAAACCGGGGGTAAGCTCAGCACCACTGCTAGCAGGACTACCACAACGATCATTATCCCCCATATTTTTTTACGCTTGTTCTGCATAGAAAAATTATAGCCCATATTTTGCACCTTTGGGTAGCAAAGTTCAGTCTATGGAAGACTACCTTGCACAGGCTCTGACGTATCCAGGGGAAAAGGTGGGATGGGGATCGTGAGCGGCTGGCCAACCTGCAGATTAGCCAGATCCTGGCCTGGATTGGCCTGAATGATACTTTCCAGCATCGCGCCAAAACGGGTAGCCAGGTCGGGCAGGGTATCACCGGGGCGTATGGTATACGCGTACAGGCTGCCTGCCTGCAGGCCGCGTTTGCGCAGCACCTCAAAGCCATTATGCCCCGTCTTGCCCAAGCGGGGATCGCTCCATTCGTTGTAGATAATACCTGCACCGGGGGTGTGCGGATCGTATAGCAGGTAGCGCAGAATTAACATACTCCCCCAGATCTCATTCCCCCAGCTCTGATACTGGTTGGTAACGGTGTAAGCGCGCCCCTCAGCGTCAACCTCGGTAACGACAAACATGTGTTCGAAACCAAGATCTTTGGCATAGGTATACAAAAAATCTCCGGGCTGTAAAGGCCAGGCACTAAAGTCAAACGCTGCCAGGGGGGTATCAAAACGAAAAACCTCATAATCGCTCTCGGAAAACAGGCTCCAGGGGCGGCCATTAGTAGAGGGACGGGCTTGCCAATACGATTTGAGCTCCTGCACCGGGCCGGGCTGGGCGGGTAGCAGGCCAGCATCACGCAGAATTGCCGCAGCCAGCGGGCCGCATATATTCTCAGCAGATTCGCTCCGACCATCCAGGAAATTGAGGTTGCGGGCAACCTGCTCAGCGTCTTCGGGGTATTGTGCCTGGTATGCCAAGGCAGCCAGGCGAAGGCGTTCCTGCCAGGCCAGGCCAGGAGTTGGGATGGGCGTAGGCGTTCGCAGGTCCGCGTAACCAGCATCCAGCATCCAGCGACAAATCAGTGGACCGCCGTGACGGTCGAGCCCGGGATCGCCACTGGTAACGGGCAGGCCGTCGTAGCCGCGCAGGTAACCGGCGGGGCCGGTGAGCTGCTCCTGGGCAGCGGGCGAGAGATCGGCATCGCCGATGGCAACAGCCTGGATGTGGACCTCTGACCCAGAGCTCGTCTCGTCAGCATCGCGCAGCCAGGCAGCAAACCCAACCGTGCGCAGCGCTCGGATGAGCGGTTCAATTTCGGTATAAAGAACGAGTTGTGTTTTGGGGCGAGTGACCGAGATATCCACTACGCCGCCGCCGTGATGGGCGGTAAGGCTATCCATGCTGTTGTTAATGTAACTGCCCTGGATGATGGCTTTTCCAGCCACATCAATCTCACCACCATACAACATGGCGGTTTGCTGGAGCATCGCATAGGTTCTGGTGTTGATCGTATGCTCGTTGATTTGTTTGCGGGTGTAATCGTCAGGCGGCTTCCAGCAGCCAGCCGGTTCGTAAAAAATTGGTGTAGGCGTGGAGCTGGTAGGCTGAACAATTGCCAGAGCTGAAGAACTGGTTGCCGCCATAGTTGGTGGTTGAAGCGGTGTCGGGGTGTGGGATGGGGGTGGGGCAGGTGTGGCTGTCCATGTTGAAGAAACCAGGAAAGATTCACCTGTAGGAGCCGGGGCAAGCGGCTCAGCCATCTGGCAAGCCGCTAGACCAAGCATGAGGAAAACCACCAGGCCCAACATCCACTTTGAAAAACCAGGTCCACCACTCATCAGGGTTGGTCTTCGGTTAATAGCAGCACCATCTCAACAATAGGGTCGTCCCTGCTTAAGTCAATAATTGATACTCGCACCAATGCTAAACTAATTCAATGGATAGAAATAGTGTACTTCTTCCAATCTATAACCTTACACAAATAACACACGTTTTCGGCACCCCCTGTGATGGCACCAATTAGTTGTACCGCGCCAAGTTTTCCTGGAGGTGGCTTGAGCGCTCTCTTTTGACAGTTGCCAGATTTCCAGAGGTGTTTCCATCTGGTAATTATACACGAGTGCGAAATTCACTCAAGACCGAGTAGTTGGAACCCGGATCACTCAGTTCCAGCCCTAAGGCAGGTCGTCGATCATTCGCTAGTAACGCTCCAGTGCTCGGAAAAACTGTAGAAAATGTCTGGCATCCAATACGGGACGACCCCAGGCGAGGGACATTGAGCGGTTCCATTCTCGGGTTCGTGAGCGCTTGCGTGACTGGCGTCACTCGCATTCTGGTTGAGGAGGGGGATCGAAGCAGTAGCTGAAGTTTAGTTGCCCCAAGGGGGGAAAATGGGGGTTGACCCAGCATAGCTCGGCCCGGAGGGAGGGTAAGAACGAAGCAGTAGGCCATCTAACGCCGGGCGGATTGGATCAGACGGGGTATCCAGGAGGAAA
>JBFYSV010000160.1:0-6953 GCA_041301185.1 Anaerolineae bacterium | reverse complement strand
GGCGGGCGCAGCCCGCCAAAACAACAAACAAAAATACTTATCCAGAACTGACGTTAAATAACCAGTGTTGCTAGCTGGGAGGAACGATGGAGCGGGAGTATAAACCCCTACGGTTCATAAGTGAGCCAGTGGAGGTCTACTTTGAGCAACCTCCGCTACTCGAGAAAAAACCTGCCTGCCCGAGTGGATTCATCTGGAGGGGGGATATTTTTCAGATCTTAGAGACGATAGCGGAATGGCAAGATTACACCCGGCGGGGACGAATGGCGCGCAATATGCGCCCCACCCACGCTGCGACTGCCGGTCAGCGCGGATCTTGGGGAGTTGGTTTGCATTATTTCCGGGTGCAGACAGATCAAAATAGAGTCTTTGATATTTATTATGATCGTGCCCCAAAAGATGCCGACCATCGTAAAGGGGGCTGGTTTTTGTTTCAAGAAGTGGTTGCAGATGAATAGCCAGGCGAATTATCCCCCACTGTTCAGGCTTGCTTACCTCATGGACCACTGGCAATGCTGACACTACCGATTGCGCTGCTTTTGATCATTCTGGTGATCACACTGATCCTGTTCTCCTTCGAATGGGTATCAGCCGATGTGGTTGCGTTAGGTATCTTGCTAACCTTAATCCTTCTGGGGTTAATTCCGCTGGAAAAAGCATTTGACGGTTTTGGCAGCGACACGGTGATGCTGATCTTGGGTTTGCTGATCCTGACGGCAACCCTTGTGCGCACCGGCGTGGTGGAGCTGGTCGGTCGAGGGCTCCAACGCAGAATCGGGACATCTCCCAACCGAATGTTGTTGGTCATCATGAGTGCTGCTGCAGGGCTGAGTGCGTTTATCAGCAATACGGCTGCGACAGCCTTCTTCATTCCAATTGTGATCGGTATGTCTCGCCGGGCGAAGGTGAATGCTTCTCAGATGTTGATGCCTCTGGCATTTGCCTCTATTCTGGCCAGCTCAGTAACCCTGATCGGCACATCAACAAACGTTGTTGTCAGCGGATTGATGACACAGTATGGCATGCAACCAATGGGCATGTTTGAGCTTAGTGTAGTTGGGGTACCGGTAGTGGTTGTGGGGCTGGCGTATATGTTCTTTATTGGCAAGCACTTGATTACGGTACGAGTAGCACCTGAAGAATTGACCGAGGAGTTCAACCTGAGGCCCTTCTTGACCGAGATCATGATCTTGCCCAATTCTTCCCTGATTGGTAAAACCCTGGCAGAATCGGGACTGGGACGCGATTTAGATCTGACCGTCATCCGGCTGATCCGCGGAGAAGATAGCTACCTAGTCCCGCAAGCCGACCTGCGTCTGGAAGCTGCGGATATCCTCCTGGTAGAAGGCCAGAGAGATAATTTATTGGCGTTAAAGAACTCAGCCCGGATTGGGGTAGAGGCGAGCCGGATGGTTACCGACATGGACTTGCAGACTGAAGGGATGCGCCTGGCTGAGGTGATCCTGATGCCGCGATCACCCTTGATCGGTCGCCAGCTTTTCAGCCTGGGTCTCCGCGACCAGTACGGCATCCAGGTTTTGGCGATTAACCGTCACGAGGAGACCATCCACCGCCAGATCAGCCAGGTAACCTTGAGAATGGGCGATGTTCTTCTTCTTCAGGGTCCTCAGGCAAGCCTGATTTCTTTAGAAAGAAACAATACGTTTCGTATCCTGGGCACGGTGAATGATAAGTCTCCCAATATCAAGCGTGCCAAGCTTGCTATGATCATTTTTGGGTTATCCATTTTATTGGCAGCAGTTAACTTAGTACCACTCCCTGTAGCGGTGTTGCTGGGTTCCTTGCTGGCGTTTCTTACTGGTTGTATCACTCCACAAGAAGCCTATAATGATGTAGAGTGGAAGGCGCTGATCTTGATCGGGAGTATGCTGGCGTTCGGAATAGCGATGGAATATACCGGCACGGCGCGTTTCCTGGCAAACCAGATCGTGAACCTGGTTGGTCATGCGGATCCGGTCTGGTTGCTGGGCGGTTTTTTCTTTTTAACCGTGCTGCTTACCCAGCCGATGTCCAACCAGGCAGCCGCGGTGGTCGTCTTTCCGGTGGCAATCCAAACTGCTATCCAGCTTGGGTTGAACCCGCGCACGTTCTCGATCATGATCGCTGTGGCTGCCAGCACTTCTTACATTACCCCGCTTGAGCCAGCCTGCTTGCTGGTTTATGGGTTGGGTCGCTACCGATTCCTGGATTTCATCAAAGTGGGATCATTGCTCACCATCCTGGTATTCCTCGTGGCGATATTTCTTGTGCCGCTATTTTGGCCTCTGGCGGGCTGATGCGGTTATTTCCTCTTGTACCTTTCTCCGGATTGCGATAGGATAGCGCCTGATGAAACTGTCTAAGGTTATCTGGATTTTAATTGGGGATGCCATCACTTTGGTCCTGGTAACGGTGTATGGATTTGCCACCCACGAAACCCTGGGGACTGCTGGAACGCGCTTACTGACCACATTTATCCCCTTGCTGGTTGCGTGGCTGCTGATTGCCCCTTACCTGGGTGTATATCAATTGAGCCTGGTAGGTGAATTCCGCCAATTGTGGCGACCCTTTTGGGCGATGGTCTTGGCAGCCCCATTCGCAGCCTGGATGCGGGCTGCCTGGTTGGGGACAGCCATTCTGCCGGTATTCGTAGTGGTTTTGGGAGGGGTGAGTGCCTTGGCGTTGCTCGCCTGGCGGTTCTTGTACTGGCTCATTACCACCCGGATGAAGCGTACCCATGGATGAAAGCGGACTGATCCAGGCTGCCTGCCAGGGAGACCTGAATGCATTCAACGGGTTGGTATTGGCTTACCAGGACCTGGTTTATTCCCAGGCTTACCGGATGATGGGGGAGGCGGAAGCTGCAGAGGATGCCACCCAAGAAGCATTTATCTCTGCTTACCGCAATATTCGTTCTTATCGGGGAGGCTCGTTCCGGGGATGGTTGCTCCGGATCGTTACCAATGCCTGTTATGATGAGCTGCGCCGCAGGAAGCGCAGACCGACGGTGCCTCTCGAGCCAGTCGCTGCAGATGATGAGGAAATTGAATCGCCAAGCTGGATTGCTGATGCGGGGGAGCTGCCAGAAGAGAGTGTGCTCCGAGCGGAATTGGGTAAGCAAATCCAGCACTGTTTGGACGAATTGCCGGAAGAATTCCGGGTTATTGTGGTGCTGGTCGATATCCAGGGCTTTGATTACCATGAAGCAGCCCAGGTAGTAGCAAAACCTGTTGGAACCGTTAAAAGTCGTCTATCCAGGGCCAGGATGCGCTTACGAGACTGTTTGCAGGCTGCCAGGGAACTTTTACCCGGCACTTATCGTCTGGTAGATGAGGGCTTGAGATGACGAAGCGAATTTCTGACCGCGAGTGGCGAGATTTATCTGCTTACCTGGATGGGCAACTGTCGCCGAAAGAGACTGCTCGCCTGGAGAAGACGCTCCAGGAACGGGCAGATTTCCGCGCCGCTCTGGAAGATTTGAAAACTACCCGGATGATCCTTCGCAGCCAGCCAAAGCTGCGGGCGCCGCGTAATTTTACGCTCAGCGCTGAAGTCCTCGGTGTTCGGCGCCAGGCGAAACCCGCACGCCAGCCTGCTTTTACATTTGGATTTGCTTCAGCCCTGGCCAGCGTGATGCTGGTAATGGTGATCGCTGGAGAGCTCCTGTTTAGCGGGCAACCACTGGCTGCTGCCCCTCTCGCCGAGGAAGTAGAGACATTCCAGATGGCTGCTGAACAAGCCCCGGCTCAAGAGCTTGCCCAACCCGAAGCGCCAGCGGAGCTGCGATCTGCCCCAGAAGAGATGCCGGCGGTTACGGAAGCCGTGGTGGCGGAGATGGAAGCTGGCGAGGCGAGCAATAAATCCCTGCTCCCAGGTGCGGAGCCAGAGATGGGGGCGATGGAGTATCCTGCGCCGTCCGTTTCTGACGCACAGGCATCCGCCATCCAAGATGTAGAAGTGACACCATCGCCTGAACCCTCCCCAGCGTCGCCAACAGTAACTGCGCAGGAGACGAAAATTGTAGGAATTGTGTCAGCCGATCAGGCGATTGAACAGGAGGAGGCAACCCAGGCAGCGCCTGCCAGCGGGCAACCTTTTTGGAATGGCTGGCGAGTTGCCCAAGTAGTGCTGCTGATTGCCGCGCTGGCTTTTGCTGGGCTTGCTTTGTACCGGCGTCGCATGGGGGTTTAATGGATTATCAAGAAATCAATTATTGCCTGCGCTGCGGGACGGAATTGATCCTGGCAGAGCGTTATGGACGCCAGCGTAAAACCTGCCCAGCTTGTGATTGGGTATATTTTGCCGATCCCAAAGTGGCGGTTGCGACCCTTATCGTCCAGGATAGCAAAGTATTGCTGGTCCGGCGGGGAATCAATCCTAATCGTGGAATGTGGACTCTCCCGGCGGGTTTTGTCGATGCGGGTGAAGACCCCATTCACGCCGCCGAGCGGGAGTGCCTGGAGGAAGCGGGGATCCAGGTGAAAGTATCCGGATTGATCACCCTCTTATTCGGGCAGGAACATCCCCGCGGCGCGCATATAATTATTTTTTACCGGGCAGATATCGTCTCTGGCGAGCTAAGCCCAGGTGATGATGTTGATCGGGTGGCTTTTTTCGACCGCTCCAGTTTGCCGCCGCTGGCTTTTCAATCCACCTCTCAAGTTCTAAATATCTTAGGGTAAGGGGATTTCCCCTTACGAAAATTCCCGCCAGACAATAATCCCAGGTGGGAATTTTGACTTTGTGCAGTTAAGACTTTTCTAAAGAAAGCTTATCAAAACCGTAATGCCGATAACCTTACAATTATTGTCAATTTTATCAACAGTTGTGGTAAACTATGCGGGTTTGATCCGATCACCTATGGGGGTTTCCGAAAAATTATCCATGCAAGCCAAAACATTTATTCAGGAGAAAAATGATGAAAGGTAAGACATTCAAGCCAATCTATATTCTTGCCTTGCTGATCCTGGTTGTCGGCCAGGCATGCGGTGCCAGCTCGCCCACCCCGACTGAAGCCCCCGTGGTAGAGACCCAGGCTCCGGTGGAGACCAAACCACCAGCACCAACCCAAGAGCCTGAGCCAACCCAACCCCCCGCTGAAACTGAGGTTGTGGAAGATGCCTCTGGCGCGGTAAGCACATTACAAGATGTGAAGAAAGCAGTAATCCAGATTGAATCTGAAGGAACGTTTATCGATCCGGAGGTTGGTCTGGTTTTGAATGGCGCCGGGCGCGGCTCGGGTTTTATTATTGACCCTTCCGGTATTGCTGTTACAAACAACCATGTTGTCACTGGAGCTGGGCTGCTCAGGGTATGGGTAGGCGGCGAGGATGAACCTCGCAACGCCAAGGTGTTGGGTGTCTCGGAATGTTCCGACCTGGCTGTCATCGACATTGAGGGTGAAGGCTATGATTATCTGGATTGGTACACCGGGCCAATCGATGTAGGGATGGATTTGTATGTTGCCGGTTTCCCACTCGGTGACCCCGAGTATTCTTTGACAAGGGGCATTATCTCGAAGGCCAAAGCAAGTGGCGAGACTTCTTGGGCATCTGTAGATTCTGTCATTGAGTACGATGCTACCAGTAATCCCGGCAATTCTGGTGGACCGGTGGTCAATCCAAATGGCGAGGTAGTGGCAGTGCATTACGCAGGAGACGCTTCTGCTCGCCAGGCATTTGGTATTTCACGGGATGTCGCCAGTGATATCATCGAAGAGCTGAGCGCGGGTGGAAATGTGGATACGATCGGTGTGAACGGGCAGGCAGTTGGTACAGAAGATGGCTCGCTCACCGGTATCTGGGTGTCTTCGGTTCAGTCCGGATCGCCAGCTGATAAAGCCGGCATTGTACCCGGGGATATCATCACCATGATGGAGAACCTGGTCCTGGCAACGGACGGAACGATGTCGCAGTACTGCGATATTCTGCGCAGCCACGATCCTGACGACACCCTTTCGCTGCAGGTCTTGCGCTGGTCAACCGGTGAAGTTTACGATGGGCAGTTGAACGGGCGTGAGCTGGCATTAAGCGGCGTGTTAGCCGGTGACACAAGCGATACCGACAGCACGGACACGGTTACCGGCAGCACCTATTACAACCCGGAAGCAACTGTATCTGGAGATGCATTTATCTCTACCGAATTCGATGATACCGAAAACTGGTACACCTTTGCCGTACCGGATACGGATGAATACGAAGCCAGCTATGAGAACAGCCGGGTCTACATCCAGTTGGAGCCAACCAACACAACGGTATACATGGTATACAATGAATTTGTCCCTGCAGATGTGCGGGTCGATGCGATTGTCGAGACTGTGTATGGAACCAACCGCAACAATATCAGCCTGCTGTGCCGCGCCAGCGACCGGGGTTGGTATGAGTTCAGCATGAACAGCGGCGGTTATTGGTTCATTTGGAAGTACGATAATGAACAGTATACCGAGCTGGCTCGCGGAGCTTCAAAGGCGATCAATATGCAGAAAGCTCAAAATGAGCTTACCGCAACCTGTATCGGTACCGAGCTTACTTTCTATGTGAACCAGACTGAGATGGGATCGGTGAATGATAACCGTTTCAAGGACTCCGGTCAGGTGGGTGTTTCTGTCAGCACCTTTGACACACCTAGTGTAGGCGTAGAGTTTGACTGGTTTATCGCCAGCGTTCCCTGACGAAGCGAAACCATAGTGTTTGCAGTGGGGTGTTTTTCGAAAGAGAAACACCCCAATTTGCTTAAGGCGTCACCGTGAACTCATGCGTAGCTTCCGATTGGTTTCCAGCCCGATCGGTTGCAACAGCTCGCAAAATGTGTTTGCCGGATTTGCTTTGCCAGGGGATGGCATAGGGTGATTGGAAACGAGAGTCCAGTAACTTGCCATCCAGATAAAAATCTACCTGTTGAATCCCCAGGTTGTCCTGGGCGTCGACCAGGAAGGTTATCTGACCTGAGCGAGG
>JBFYSV010000156.1:0-8245 GCA_041301185.1 Anaerolineae bacterium | reverse complement strand
CTTCGGAGCTCAGGTGCTTGCCATCGTGGCAGCGGAAGCAGCCCGGTGAATCTTTGTGCCCGACATTGTTGGGGTGCGAGTCCCAGTTCGAGTTCTGTTCCGGGTAGACGCTGTTGCTATATGCCTGTTGCAGGGCGGCAATCGCGGCGTCGATCTTGTCTTGATTGGCCTGGTAGTACTCGGGATGGTAGGTAGAGTAATAATTGGCTAATCCGGCAATCGCCTGTCTGGCATATTCGTTCGATTCGTAGAGGGGGCTGAACATCTCTACGGCTTTCACGCGAATTTCTGGGATCTCCGGGGATATGATTCCACGGGTAAGCAGCTGGTCCACGGTATCTTCCGGTTGCGGCACCAGGTGGGTGATGCGGTTATGGCAGGTGATGCAATCCATCTCCTTGATTTCCTCGGAGCTGATCAGGGCAGGATCGATTTGGGCCCCTACCTCGCTATACTCGGTGACTGAGCCATCAGCGTTGGTCACCCGGACGTACGGGATGTGTTGTTCCTCCGGATCGGTTGCCAGGTATTCGATCTTGTTCTCGATATGCCAGTGGATGCCTTTCCCCAGGCCTTCGCGTTTGCTGCCGCCACCTGTTTTCAGGGTCAGGTAGGTGCTGACCGGTGTGTTGTTCTGGTCATCTTGGAAGCGCTTGATCTCGCGCAGGCTGTCATCGGAAAACTTGTCCGGCGAGTGGCATAGCTCGCAGGTCTCGCGCGCCGGGCGCATTGTATGTGCCCGGATGGGAAATTCATAGGTGTTGAAGGCGGTGGCAATAACATGCCGGAGGTCGCCCGCTTTTCGGCTGATGCGAGTGGCTATAAAGCCCTTGCCGATATGGCAGTCCACACAATCAATGCGGGCATGCGGGGATGTCAGATAAGCAGTGTATTCCGGGGGCATGGTATGACAAACTTCGCCGCAAAAGGGTGGAGAGTTTGTGTAATCCCAGGCGTAAGCGCCCGCAGTGAGAACCAGGATTGTCAGGATGCCCAGTACAGCATAGGGCAGCACTCGCTGCCAGCGCGAGGCTCCGGCTGAAGGGAAGAAGAAATCATGTACCTTTTTCAAGAACCGTTTCATCACTTTGGCGTTACCCTTGTTTTTTGTGTGCAGAACCGCTAATTGGGCTAATTACCCCAATAAACGGCGTTGATCTACCACACTCGTGGGTATAATAGCCTATATTTTACCTTAGAATTAGGTTAAAATGCAATGAGAAAATTGTGTGCTGGAAAACACATTTGTAAGAAGCGATGCCTGTTATCTCGCAATAGATTGTCACAGAGAGTATATGCCTTCCGGCGAGCTGAGTTTTGAGTTTTTGTTGATATTCTTCGTCTATGGCCTTGCCTTTTTTAGCATGGGCCTGGTCATGGTAATGGAATCTCGGCGCTCCCCAATGTTGGGCGAGGCGCGCTTGCTGGTCCCGCTGGCGGTTTTTGGCTTCTTGCATGGCACCCACGAGTGGCTGGAGATGGCGATAGAGCTGCGCCAGGGTTTCAACCTGCCGCTATTGGCGATGACAGATTGGGCGCGTTTGCTATTGTTGATCGCTTCATTCTCTTCTCTCCTGGTTTTTGGGCTTCAAGCCCTGAGACCCCAGCCGCGGCGCCTGCCTGCGCGCCTGATCTATGCCGGGATCGGGTTGCTGGTACTTTATCTCGCCTTGACGGTCGTGACCGGTATTGTCCAGCGGGAACCCATTTCCGATTGGATTGCCCATGCCGATGCGCTGTCTCGCTACTTGCTGGCAGTTCCTGCTGCAATCCTGGCAGCGGTAGGACTGGCGCAGCAGTCCTATTTGCCCCGTCCGGGAGTGGGGCGCGAGCTGGTATTGGGTCTGCGCCTGGCTGCCTTTAGCTTTGCCTTGTATGGCTTGACCCAGCTCGTGGTCCGACCGGGAGAAATCTACCTGGCTGGCTATTTGAATACAGCCGTGTTCGTAGACTTGCTTGGCTTCCCTGTCCAGCTCCTGCGGGCTGGCCTGGCAATCCTGGCGACCATCGGGATGATCCTTGCTATCCAGGCAGCGGAAGCCACCCGCCGTCTGGAACTGGTCTCCGCCCAGCGTGCCCGCCTGGAAGCCCTGGAGCAGGTTCAGCATGATTTGGCAGAGCGGGAGGCTATGCGGCGTGAGCTGCTCCGCCACATAGTGATTGCCCAGGAAGATGAACGTGCCCGGATTGCCCGCGAGCTGCACGATGAGACTGCCCAGCTTTTGACCGCTATGGCGTTAGATCTTGCCACATTGCGCCAGGTTGTACCGGGTGGGCAACCGGTAAGCAGGATGCTCGACCGCCTGCAATCCCTCTGCCGGCAGGTGTCGCAGGGCATTTACCGCCTGGTGCATGATTTGCGCCCGGCACAGCTGGATGATCTCGGATTGGTAGCGGCCCTGCACTACCTGGTAGATGAAGAGCGCCGCCGCACACGAATAGATATCGCTCTGGAAATCCTGGGCTTGATGAAGCGATTAGATCCCCTGGTCGAGACGGTGATGTTCCGGGTAGCGCAAGAGGCTTTGACCAATGTCGCCCGGCACGCCAAATGTGAAACGGCCAAGGTTCTGGTGGAATACCAGGATGAGCAGATCATGATGCAGGTGAGTGACGCGGGTGCAGGCTTTGACCTGCGGCGAGAGTTGCAACCGCCCCACGGCTGGGGAATTGCCGGGATGCGCGAGCGAGTCGAGTCGGTTGGTGGGCGGCTGAAAATCAATTCGGCTCCCGGGCAAGGAACTCGGGTTGAGGTGGTGATACCTCTCCAGATTGAGGATTCGGTCGCCTTGGAGGAGGATGCGTATGGACCAGATCCGCTTGTTGTTGGTAGATGATCACGAGGTGGTACGCACGGGCTTGCGTTCATTCCTGGAGAGCCAGGAGGGTATGCAGGTTGTGGCGGAGGCAGGCAGTGGGGTTGAAGCAATTGCCCAGGCGCTCCGGGAATGTCCGGATGTGGTGGTAATGGATATTACCATGCCCGGGATGGACGGACTGGAGGCCACCCGTCGGCTTAAGCAGACCTGCCCGCAGGTGAATGTGCTGGCTCTCACTGTGCATGAAGATAAACAGTACCTTTTTGAGATGATGGCAGCCGGTGCTTCCGGGTACTTGACCAAGCAATCCGCCGCAGAGGACCTGGTAGCAGCCATTCATGCTGTGGCAGGCGGCAATGTGTATCTTCAGCCCTCCCTGGCGCGCTGGTTGCTGGAGGATTACCGCCGCTTGTTAAGCCAGGCGGTGTTGCCCGTGAACCACTCGATTGCTGCCCCGCTGGCTGCCAAAGACCTGGCGGTGCTCAGTAAACGGGAGAGGCAAGTCTTGGAACTGGTGGCAGAGGGATCTACCAATGTACAGATTGGTGAGAAGCTGGGTATCAGCCCGAAAACAGTTGCCCGCCACAGAGAGCGCATCATGAACAAGCTAAACCTGCACTCATCCACCGCGCTGGTGAAATTCGCCATCCGCGCGGGGCTGATCCCGTTGTAATGACTTTAATCTGATTTTCCAGGATATCTCAGCGATCATTAATCTTCTTGTGACACAATCTACGATAGACTTAACCACGAATTGCCTGGAACCGGGTGTAAAAATCCAGGCCTGATGGGAGAGAATTTATTATGGAACAACCTGTTACTACCACTGTGCAAACCGGATCTGCTGGTCGGATTAAATTCATCGTTGGCGGCTTGCTGATTGTTGCAGCGGTGATCTACCTCATTATTTCCTCAACCCAGGCTAGCGCTCAATATTTCCTCACGGTGGATGAATTAAATACCAAAGGCAATAGTGTGGCTGGTCGTGATCTACGCGTGTCTGGCGCGGTTATTGGCGACTCGATCCAGTATGATCCTCAGACGCTAACCCTGTCCTTTACGGTAGCGCATGTTCCGGGGGATAATAATGAGATCGATGCGCAAGGAGGCCTGGCAGTAGTATTGCACGAGGCAGTGACTGATCCGAGCCGGTCTAAGATGCAAGTGATTTATAATGGAGTTAAGCCTGACCTGCTCCGTCACGAGGCGCAGGCAATTATGACCGGGCAGCTTGGTGATGACGGTATCTTCTACGCAGAGGAACTGCTGCTCAAATGCCCGACCAAGTACGAAGAGGCAGTCCCAGAACAATCCGAAGGCTAAACGACTGCAGTTGCTTGTGAATTTACCTTATCGGTAGCAATCCTGTATTCCGTATTGCTCTTGTCCGCTGGTTGAGCGCAATACGGAATACGCTATCAAACACAATGGGTGAGATATGATTGCAAACCTTGGTTATGGCGCTCTGATCATTACTTTCCTGGTTTCTTTGTACGGCATCGTGGCCGCGGTGTACGGTGCGCGCAGGGATGCGCCTGCCTGGGTGGATAGCGCCCGCAATGCCATGCTGCTTACCTTTCCTTTGCTTACCCTTTCGGCGTTAAGCATTATTTACTTGTTGGTCAATAATCATTACGAGGTTGAGTTTGTCGCTTCAGTGACCAGCAATAGCATGCCAATGTACCTTAAAATAACCGCCTTATGGGGCGGGCAAGCCGGGTCACTTGTGTTCTGGACCTGGCTGATGTCAGCTTTTGCCTCGGCTGTCACCCTGCGCAAATGGGACCGCGACCGGGAGTTCTTGCCATGGGTGATTGTGGTCTCCCTGGTGACGCTGGCGTTCTTCCTGGTCATGATCATCTTCTTCGAAAATCCGTTTGCCCGCATCTGGCGAGTGCCCCTGGGTACCCCGGTGGTGGCAATGTTCCCTCCCGCCGGCGCTGAGTTGCTGGTACAGCCAGATGGACGGGGCCTGAATCCCTTGCTGCGCCATCCCGGGATGATTATCCACCCGCCCATGCTGTACCTGGGTTTTGTGGCCTTTGTAATCCCGTATGCCTTTGCGATTGCCGCCCTGATCACCGGGCGCACGGACGACCGCTGGATCCGCCTGACCCGCCGCTGGACTCTAGTTGCCTGGTTGTTCCTCTCCCTGGGGCTGATCCTGGGCGGGCGCTGGGCTTACGACGTGCTCGGTTGGGGCGGTTACTGGGGCTGGGACCCGGTAGAAATTGCCGCATTTATGCCCTGGCTGACCGGAACAGCCTTCCTGCACTCGGTGATGATCCAGGAAAAGCGCGGTATGCTCAAGCATTGGAATATGGTGCTGGTCATCCTGACCTATTCCCTGGTCATTTTTGGCACTTTTCTGACCCGCTCGGGGGTGCTTTCCTCGGTGCATGCTTTTGCCCAGAGCGCAATCGGTCCCCTGTTTTTCGTGTTCATCGGGCTGACTTTTGTCACGTCTGTCTCTTTGCTCTTGTACCGCTGGAACAGCCTGAAGGCGGAGACTCACATGACCTCCATGTTCTCGCGAGAAGCTTTGTTCTTGCTGAACAACTTGCTCTTCATGGGCATCCTGGTGATCTGTTTCTGGGGTGTGATCTTCCCGCTTATCTCGGAGCTTGCCACCGGGCAGAAGGTCACTGTGGGGCCTCCATTCTATGAACGAGCGACGGCGCCGTTGTTTGCCGGCTTGTTATTGCTGATGGGCGTAGCCCCGCTGGCAGCCTGGCGCCATTCCACTGCCAAGACCCTGGGTCGGGCGATGTGGAAGCCCTTCTTGGCTTCTTTGGTAGTGGTTGTGATCGTTCTCATCGGCGGTGTGCGCCACCCTGCGGCGCTGCTTGGTTTCTGGCTGTGCGCCTTTGTTGCCTCGGTGACCCTGTACGAGTTCTGGCGGGGTGCATTAGCCCGCCATCGCAAGTCTGGTGAATCGTTCCCTGTCGCTTTGTGGCGGCTGGCAGGTCGCAATCGCCGCCGTTATGGAGGTTATGTGATCCACCTGGGGGTGGTGCTTATGGCGATCGGCATTATCGGCATTGAGCTTTTCCAGACTGAAACCCAGGGCACAATTGCCCAGGGAGAGCAGATCAGCCTGGGGAAATATACCATCACCTATGACAGCCTGGCAGTGTTTGATACGCCAGACGGGCGCAACGTCGCCCGGGCAGTAGTCAGCGTTTATAAAGACGGTAACTATGTTGGTGAGCTATACCCGCGCCGGGATTACTATTACGAGTCCCAGCAGCCAATGACGATACCCGGCGTGCGCAGCACCTGGGAGGATGATTTTTATATCCTGCTGGTAGACTGGCAACCGGTGTCTACTGCGGGTGCAACCTTCAAGGTGTACCATAACCCCCTGGTGAACTGGCTATGGTTGGGCGGTATCGTATTTATCCTGGGCACATTGATTGCCGCCTGGCCCGATAAAGACCCGGAGCCCCTGGCGGTTAAATCGGCGCGCACGAGCTACGCCGGAGCCAAAGCCTGATGAGTGAAGTTGGGTGAGATGAAGCTGTTCAGGAATACCATTTTTCTTTCAATATTTGTTGCCATGCTGGCTGTTGGCGGCGCGCTGGCCCAGGGAACGAATCCCCAGGCTCCTACCGATGACCAGGTCAATGCGATCGCCAAGCAACTCTACTGCCCGGTGTGCGAGAACATCCCCCTGGACGTGTGCGGCACCCAGGCTTGCGCCCAGTGGCGCGACTTGATCCGCCAGAAACTGGGCGAGGGCTGGAGCGAGGCCCAAATCAAGCAGTATTTCGTCGACCAGTACGGCGATCGTGTCCTGGCAACGCCGCCGGCGCGGGGTTTGAACTGGCTGGTGTATATCGTTCCACCGGTGGCGATCCTGGCAGGCATCTTTATCCTGTACCGCGCTTTTCAATCCTGGCGGCAGCCTGTAGCGACTGAGGCGCAACCCGAGAGCCCGGTCGAGCAAACTGACGAGTATGCCCTGCGCCTGGAAGAGGAACTGCGCAAGCGATAAACAACTCTGGCAGGGTTCGAAACACCCGCCCGAAATGAGCCTGATTATGGAACAAAACGTACCTGAAAGCACTGTGCAAAAAACTACGGAAAGCCACCGCCCCCACTGGGGGCGCATCCTTGTCTGGGTAGGAGTGTTAGGTTTGCTGGCCATCCTTGCCCTGGGGTTGCGACGAGCCCAACAAGGGCCGGTTTCGGTAGGAGATCAGGTTCCAAACTTTACACTGACCACCTTCGATGGTGAGACGATCAATCTGACCGACCTGAAGGGTAAAGTGGTTGTGCTGAACTTCTGGGCCTCCTGGTGCAAGCCGTGCGAGCAGGAGGCTGCCGACCTGGAGACGGCCTGGCTCACTTACCAGCCGCGTGGCGACGTGGTTTTTCTGGGGGTGGATTATGTGGATACTGAGCCGGAAGCGCGGGGCTACCTGGAAAAGTTCAACATCACCTACCCCAACGGTCCCGACCTGGGCACGCGCATCTCCCAGGCGTTTCGAATTCGTGGCGTTCCGGAGACCTATATCATCGACCAGGACAACGTCTTGCGCGCCGTACAAATCGGCCCCTTTAGAGACCTCAGCCAGATCCAGTCGATGATAGACCCCTTATTGCAATAATAATTTTCCAAAGGCGATCACTCAATGGACATTGGTTCAATCTTCCTCATATTGGGTCTGTTGGTGTTGGTAGGTTTGTACATCAGCCGGCCTTTGCTTGAAAAGAAATCGGTAGCGATAAGCCAGGAGGAGCACGAGATATCCGCCCTTTTGGCTGAGCGCGATCGCCTGCTTGGGGCACTCCAGGAGCTGGATTTCGATTTTGCCCTGGGAAAGATCCCTGAGGGAGAGTACCCTTCTCAGCGGGCGGCTTTGGTTCAGCGAGGAGCCGATGTCTTGCGCAGGCTGGATGAGATGCAACCTGAAACAGCCCGAGGCGATGTCGAAGAGCGGATTGAAATGCAGATTGCTGCTCGCCGGGCGGATGCCGCCAGGGTACCCGCTGGGGCAGGTGGAAATGGATCTTCCATCTCAATCAAACCCGCTGTCCAGGCGGTAGGGCAGGACGATGACCTGGAAACGCTGATCGCTAACCGCCGTCGCGTCCGTAAAGAGAAATCCGCCGGGTTTTGCCCGCAGTGTGGCGGACCCCTGCAGAAATCGGATCGCTTTTGCCCAAAGTGTGGAAAGAAGCTCGCCTGATATGACCGTTCTTCGTATTCGTCCTGTGTTAATCTTGCTGGTGATGGCATTCCTGGTCAGCGCCTGTTCATTCTCTCTGGCAGAGGATATTACCCCCCCTCCTGAGGCAGTGCAATCTCCCATCACGCGCACCCAACCGGTTCAGATCAGCGGGCCGCTTTACCCCCTTGTGCCGCCGGACGTACAAAACGGCGCTGCAATTTATGCGGAGAAGTGCGCCCCGTGCCATGG